>CAYPKE010000226.1:0-1591 GCA_964411235.1 uncultured Syntrophales bacterium | reverse complement strand
CTAGGAGTCTGTCGGACTTTTCCGACGTAATGTGTTATAGATGCTCATCTTGAAATCAGGAGTACCAAGGGATGAGCTCAAAATTTCTTCAATGTGATCGTAAGACGCCTTTTTTGCTTCCGCCGTCTATAGAAGATTGGCTTCCTGACGGTCACCTTGCCCGGTTTGTGGTTGAGATTGTGGGGCAACTCAATCTTCGTTCTTTGAAAGATTCCTATGCCGGTCGGGGTTCACAGGCACACAGTCCGGTCATGCTGACAGCGCTTTTGTTTTACGGTTATGCGACGGGTGTTTTCTCCAGCCGCAAACTGGAACGCAGCACGTATGATTCGGTGGCTTTCCGGTACATAGCGGCCAATACGCACCCGGATCATGACACGATTGCCGGCTTCCGGCGGCGGTTTTTGAAAGAACTTTCCGGGCTGTTCGTCCAGATCCTGATGATTGCCGGTCAGATGGGCGTGCTCAAACTCGGGAAGGTCAGTCTTGACGGCAGCAAGATCAAGGCGAATGCTTCCCGGCACAGGGCGCTGAGTTACGGCCACGCCTGTAAACAGGAGGCACAGCTCAAGACCGAAGTCGAGGAACTGCTTAAAAAGGCGGAAGCCGCGGATCGATCCGACCTTCCCGATGGACTGTCCATTCCCGAGGAGCTTGAGCGCCGGGAAAAGCGTCTGGAAGCCATCGCAGCGGCCAAGGCCGAAATCGAACGGCGCGCTACGGAGCGCCATGCCCGCGAGCAAGCCGCCTACGAAGAAAAGATGGCCCGGCGGATCAAGAAGGAGCAGGAGACCGGCAAGAAACCCCGCGGTAAACAGCCAAAGCCACCGACACCCGGTCCATGTTCCAAAGATCAGGTCAATCTGACCGATGAAGAATCCCGGATTATGCCTGTCTCCGGTGGTGGTTTCGAGCAGGGATACAATGCCCAGGCGGCCGCCGACATAACATCAAAACTCATTGTTTCCGCCCATGTGACCCAGCAGCCCAACGATAAGCAGGAAATTGAACCAACTCTGGAACACCTGGCGGCATTGCCCGAGGAACTTGGCGCCATAACTGATCTGCTCGCCGACAACGGTTACTTCAGCGAGAAAAATGTCACTGCCTGCGAAAAGCGTGAGTTGACTCCGTTTATCGCCGCCGGTCGGGAAGAACACCATGAACCTCTTTGGGACCGATTCCGGGAACCGCCGCCGCTGCCGGAGGGCGCAGGTGCCGTAACAAGAATGAAGCATCGGCTCAGGACAACGACGGGAAAGGCCATCTACGCACTACGAAAGACAACGTCGGAACCGGTCTTCGGCATCATCAAGGCCGTCATGGGCTTCCGAAGTTTTTCGATGCGCGGTTTTGAGAAGGCGCAAGGGGAATGGAATCTTGCCTGCATCGCCTGGAACATCAAAAGGCTGCATGCCCTGACCACATAGATTGAGAAAGAACAGGGTTTCCCCGGGGGATAAAAGGGAATGTTCAGAATGCATCGGAGCATTAGACCGCCACGGATGCCAAATTCAATAAACCGAACAAAATAATCTCGGACTTTCACATCAATAAAGACCTGAATATGTCAAGTCCGACAGACTCCTAG
>CAYPKE010000225.1:0-1818 GCA_964411235.1 uncultured Syntrophales bacterium | reverse complement strand
GAATGACAATATTTTCAGAATGACAAAAATTACGTTTATCATGACAGTGTCGCGGTACCCGGGGTGACAAAGAAAGGTGGGCGTAAGCTTCCCCCAAAGAGGGCCATTGACGGAACCAGGAAAAGGCGTGTCCGGGTGTTGCTATGCGCTGCCGCCGCCGGGAAATCCCGGCGGAAGTGAACGCAGGTGGATATCCCGCTGCGGGAAGGGGAACTCGATCCCGTGTTCGGTGAATTTCCTGTGGATGGCGAAATTGAGATCGCTCTGGAGTTTCCCCTTCCGGTGAAGAAGCGACGAGCTCCATGCCCTCAGTTCGAACAGGAGGCCGTTGTCGCCGAATTCCAGGAACCGGACGCCGGGGGCGGGATTGTCCAGTACGTCGGGGTTCTCGTCGGCGACTTCCAGAAGCAGCTTTTCCACCATGCGGGGGTCGCTGCCGTAGGCGACGCTGACACCGATTTTGAATCTCACCCTCTGGTCCGTGTAACTCCAGTTGACGACATTTTCCCCTATGAATCTGGAATTCGGAACGATGACGGCGATATTGTCGTTGGTGACGACTGTGGTCGCGCGAGGGCCGATCTCGATGACATCTCCTTCGATATTGCCCACTTCGATTCGGTCACCGGTCTTGATCGGACGTTCGAACAGAATGATCAGCCCGCTGATAAAATTGCTGGCGATCGTCTGCAAACCGAAACCGATGCCAATTCCCACCGCGCCGGCGACGATGCTCAAAGCCGTCAGGTCGATGCCCGCCGTTTGCAGGATAATGAAAAAACCGATGACAAGAATGAGGTAGCGGACAATCGATCCTACCGAATCGCGCACACCCGGGTCCAGTTTGCTGCGCACAAGAATCCTTTGGGAAAGCAGCGACCGGATTCTGCCGGAAACGAAAAAGAGCAGGATAACGAGGAGGAGCAGATAGATGATCGACCAGAGGGTCAGCGTGCTGTCACCGGATGTCACAATCGGTATGCTCAGGAAGTCACGAGCCGCTTCAAAGATCTGTTTGACGCCTTCCATGGTTCCCTCCTCTGCTGACAATAGTGTCAGGTTTCCCCATTCAAAATGGGCAACCGTTCCCTCGTTACGCCTTCGCCTGCCCGTCCGCCTGGTCCATCTCCGTGAGTTTGCGCTTGATCGACCGCCGCAGGGTCTCGACCCGGCGCAGGCTGTAGCTGTGCAGGGGCGAGCGTGACAGATCCTTGGCGATCACCAGGGTGCCCTTGTAAACGCCCAGTTCCTCCACGAGGGGCAGGCGGATCTGCATGATCCGGTCGCTGATCAGGGCCCGGCCCTCGGCCTCCCGGGCCCATTCCCAGTTCGCGATGACGCTTCCCTCTTTCCTCAGGGTGAACTCCGCCATGTCGAAATGAATCGCCTCGACGGCCCGCCGGATGTTGTGCCACAAATCCTCCAGGCCGGCTGACTTGGCAATGTCCATCTGGATGCTGAGAAAGCTACGCCGCTCCTGGCTGAATCCCGAAACATCGCTGATATCGATCAGCCAGCCGTACACCTTTTCCGCCGTGAAATACTCGAAGTATCGGAGCTTCCGGATGAAAATAAAAATCCCCACGGCCAGGGCCAGCAGAAACGGCCCCCGCAGGTCACTGCGGAAACTGACCATGGCAATGGCCAGCAGGCCCAGTATGAAAGACATCCCGTAAACCAGGGTCACCGCTTTTTGCGTCGAAAGCCCCATCTCCAGCAGGCGGTGGTGCACATGGCCCTTGTCGGGGGAAAAAAGGCCCCGCCCGACGACGAAACGGCGCAGGGGTGAAAGGAGGGTGTCGAAGATGGGCACCCCGA
>CAYPKE010000224.1:0-1914 GCA_964411235.1 uncultured Syntrophales bacterium | reverse complement strand
TACGACCAGTTCAGGCGCAACCATTCCGACCAGGACATTTTCCGGGACTCCGACATCCAGCAAATTTTTGAAGAACTGAGCCGCGCCTTCGGCTACAGAAGCTTTGAAGATGTGTTCAGGGAATCTTACGGCGCCGGATACCGAACCTTCGAATTCCGAAGGCCGGGCGCTTTCGGGCGGATCATCATAAGCGGCTTCGGGGGCGCGCAGGCTCCGGGGAAAAGCGCCGCTCCGACCGGCTACCTGGAAAAAACAATCCGATATATCCTGAAAAAGAAATGGGGCATTGAACTGCCCGAAAGGGGCAGCGACGTCATGGATTTCATCACCATATCTCCCGACCTCGCCCAACACGGCGGCAAGACACCTTATTTCTGCAGCAAGGCCGAAAAAAAACTGCTCGTTAAGGTCCCCCCGAACACAAGGCCGGGACAGAGACTGCGCCTGAAAGGTATGGGCGAACCGGGACGCGGCGGGGGAGAGCCGGGGGATCTCTTTTTGAAAGTCAACATCGGAACCTCCCTGCTTGAAAAAGCAAAGGGCCTTATCGCCAGGGTCGGGACCTATCTCAAACCAAAATAAAGACGGCAACGCCTTAGACCCCGGGTCTTCGCCCGGGGTGACGAATTACGTAGACCGGGGCGACAAATTACGCAGCCCGGAGTGGCAGATTATACCTTCCGGATGGCCAGCTAAAAAAACAACCCATAATAACCCGAAAAAAGTCATCAATAAACATTCAGGTGAAGGAGCTTTCATAAAGATGCCTGTTAAGGTTGAAAAACAAACTTTTTTGTTGTATGGGTAACCCTGTCATCGGGTAAATTACTGAAACCATCAGGGTCTTTATGAATTCATCCTGGAATCTCGATCCTCGAAAATACCGGGAAAAACCTGCCAAGCATCGTGTTTTTCTGCTGCTTGCGATCTTGGGGGTTTTGGTGCTCGGATTTTCCTGGAAAACGCTCCATGCCTTGATCCCCGCAATTCAGAAAACCGATCACACCCCAGGCGGGCAGGCGGAAGCCCATCCCATTCCGGAACCTGATCACATCTTCACCTGGGCGATCACCCCCGGCGACACCCTGAGCAGCATCTTTGGAAAATATGACATTCCCCCAAAAGTTTTGTACCAGATTCTGTCCGCCGACGAATCGCTCCTGGCCCTGGATGTTCTGTCTCCCGGAAATGTACTTACCTTCACGCTCGACAAGGAAACCCGTCAGCTGGCCGTCATGGAGCTGTTCGTTCATCCCGGTCAGCGAATCCTCTACAAGCGGGTCGATAACGACACCTTCGAATATGAAGAGATCATCATTCCCGGCGAATGGATACAGGAGCACCTCGACGGTGAAATCAGCGGCAGCTTTTATGCATCGGCGCTGGCCGCCGGGTTGACCGACCAGGAAACCTGCAACGTCTCGGCGGTGTTCCGTGAACAGATTCGCTTCGCCCGCGATATTCGTGCCGGCGACCGTTTCCAGGTCATTCGCAGTCGCCAGTTTGTAGAGGGGGAATTCACGGGCCAGAGCCGGATCGACGGCATCCGCATTTTCCGGGGTCAGCGAGCCTACAGTGCGTATCTTTTTGAGGACGGGAATTATTACGACCAGCAAGGAAAAAGTCTTGCCCGCGCCTTTCGCCGTTATCCCATGAACGGTCAACACAGGGTCAGCTCACATTTCAATCCCGCCCGGCGTCACCCCGTCACCGGGCGCATAACCCCCCATAACGGCGTTGACTTCGCCATGCCGACGGGGACGGCGATTCTCTCCATCGGCGACGGTGTCGTCACCCGGGTTCACAGACATCCCTTCGCCGGAAAATATGTCGAAGTCCAGCACTGCAGCCAGTATAGAACCCGTTATCTCCACCTGAGCCGCAGTCTCGTCAAACGCGGACAGGCGGTCAAGC
>CAYPKE010000223.1:0-2055 GCA_964411235.1 uncultured Syntrophales bacterium | reverse complement strand
CACCTCTCCACCCCCTCCCCACCCCCATATTCCTTAATAAAATCAACCCAAAAGTGGTCAAGGTCCACCCTGACCACCCCTGACCGCACCCTGACCACATGAACCGGGTAATATCCTTTTTAGCTGTCTCTCTGCTCAAGGGGCAGGGGGGCGCGGGTGCCGAGGGCGAATCCGAAAGGCCAAACAATTCACGGCAGTTGAAATGCCGGGGATGCTTACAGAAGCCGGTCGGCAGCCAGTAAATGCAGACGACACCGCGGTCTGATGGTTTATAGTCAGGACAGGTCATAATCACCCCTTGTTATAGTCGCCCGTAATTGAAATGCCCCGAAGCCGTGTCTCGCGTGCGCCCGACACCCTGGGTCGGTAAAGCCGGATATTCTTGACGGCCACATACAACTCGCGGAAGAAATTCTCCCGGTTGACGGGCATATATCCATTCTTGCCGCAGTATTCCCTGTAATCCTTGTATATCTCTTCTTTTGAGACCTCTTTGTCGTCGCCCAGGACACACTCGTCCTCGACGTAACATAGGATCGGGTTGTTGCTCCTGCGATACCCGATCAGGAGCTCCCTGGTCTCGTCAGAGTCCGTGAATCTCTTCTGCTCGGTCAGGCGTTTGAGCCCACACAGGCACCAGAAGAATATCTCCGACATCTCTTCTTTGAGCCGGTCCAGCAGATCGGGATCACGGGCCGGATCAGTCTCCGGGAATTGCCGCTTGAACTGGATCGGTAGGATGCGCCGGAAATAGCCGTCGCTGTTATCCTTGACCCTCGGCAGCATATTCCCCGCAAAGACGAGCTTGCAGTAAGGGCTGAAAGTGAAGGCGTCACGGTGCTTGAAGGCCGCGTTAATCGGATCACCGGAAGTGATTGCCTTAAAATAGGGCGACTCGATAGCCTGGCCGCCGATCTCTGTGCTGATGTTCAACAGCTTGTTGTATAAGCTCGACCGGTGGAACTCGTTCTCCAGGTCGGGGAAGGAGACCGCCGCGCAATTCTCGCCGCCGATCATTTCTTTCAGCAGCTTGATAAACGTTGATTTTCCATCCGACCCCGGGCCGAGCAGGAACAGGCATTTCTCGTACTTCGTATGCCGGGCGATGCAATATCCCGCATACTCCTGGATCTGTGCAATCGCCTCCGGCGTCTCGATCGTCTCCGCCAGAAACTGCTCGAACCGGTCACAGCGTTTGGTCGAATCGGGATCCAGGGAGACGGGCAGGGCATGGGTGCAATAAAAATCCTTATCGTGCGGTACCAGGCTGAACGTCATGAAATTCAGCATGCCGTTCTGGAGGCAGACCCATTCCGTCCGGTCGTTCGGTTTCCGGCCATGCGGTATTGTCGCCAGCATCTTAACCTGATACACAGCGTCCTCGATGCGGGACTTCTGGCTCTCGTTCTCCATGTACCGGATCGCAATCGCCTTGATGTGATCCTCGTCGAACGGCTCCCAGAATTTCCCGTTCCATCGGTAAAGGATGCCCGTGTCCGGATCGGACAGCAGGGAGAACTCCGCCAGGATCTTCTCGGCCAGAAGGCGCGGTTTAAACGAAAATCGCTTATTGATCCCATACTCGAAGAACTCCAGCAGGGGGCTGTCCGCCATATCCGGCGGAACATCCGCCGCCGCTGCCTTCTCGGGCGCGTGAAGGACGGCTTTTTCAACCAACACTTTAAGCTCGTCGGCCGTTTTGCCGTGGCGAACAAAGAAGTCCGTCACATCCTGGCCGTGGTCTTTGGGGGACGCTCCAGAATCGTCGATCCCCATGAAGGACGGCCATTGTATTGTCCTTATGGTCTTCGCGGTCCCCACGAGCGCCTGGGCCGCAAACCCGGCGTATTTCTGGCCCGGCTGGTCGGCGTCATAGGCAATGACGACATCCCGGCCCACAAAAGGGGCCAGTTGATCAACCGGCCAGGTCTTCAGCTTGCTTGTCTGTGTGATGGCGTTGAAGCCATGGGAAAGGGCACAGATCGTATCTGACTCGCCCTCGCATAATAGGATTGGACCAGGATGAAGGGGCAGGGCAGGGTACAGACGACCCTG
>CAYPKE010000222.1:0-2259 GCA_964411235.1 uncultured Syntrophales bacterium | reverse complement strand
GATCAGGGTGAAGAAGTACTTGATGCTCGCGGCGGCGAATTTTTCCTTCCAGTGCTGCTCGTATTCGTCATCGAAGATCTTCCGGAAACGGGCGTCGTAGATTTTGGAAATGGTGTCCTTCGTGCTGAACCAGAGGTCGATTTTCTGGTCCAGGGCGTAGGTGAAGCAGGCTTTGGCGAAACTGGCAATGGACTCGTCCGTGTTGTGGATGCCCTGGATGATGCCGGGGCCGGTAAAATCCTTGATCGTCCGGCGCACCGGCTCGCCTCCGTCGGCGGGGATAAAGAGCAGTTCCGCCTTGCCGGGTCCCGGGACACGGATTTCCGTGTTGTTGTATACGTCGCCGTAGGCGTGACGGCCGATAGTAATGGGCTTTTTCCAGGTAGAGACCGTGGGGCGGATGTTCCTGACCACAATCGGGGTCCGGAAGACGGTGCCGTCCAGCATGGCGCGGATCGTCCCGTTCGGGCTTTTCCAGGCCTGCTTCAGACTGTATTCCTTCACCCGGTCTTCGGTCGGCGTGATGGTGGCGCACTTGACGCCGACGCCGTATTTCATGATCGCCCGGGCGGCGTCGAAGGTCACCTGGTCGTCCGTGTCGTCGCGGTATTTCACGTGCAGATCGTAGTATTCCAGGGGAATGTCGAGATAGGGAAAGATCAGTTTTTCCTTGACGATTTTCCACATGATCCGGGTCATTTCATCCCCGTCCATTTCCACCAGCGTGGTCTTTACCTTAATCTTCTCCATGCGATTCCTCTTCGTTGAAGTTTATTTCCTGATCCAAGCCGGTGCCCTCAACCGTGGAGGATACCGTTGCGGCCTTTTGTGTCCTTTCGGGCAGGCATCGCGCAGCCTGAAAGCTAAATATTTTTTCCAGCCTGGACAACGCAGCGGTAGCCAAACCTGAGGATAAATTCACCTTTCTCCTTATTCTATGTGCGCAGATTCAGGGCGCCCCCGGCAAGGATCATGGCTTTCTGCCGCTCCGAGAGGTCGTAAACAGCCAAGAATTCCAGGCCCTTGGTTGTGTCCTTGACGATGAGCGGCCTGCCATTGGCGATGATCTCCCGGATATCCGGCATTTCCAGGGCGTCGCCCTGGTCGATCCGGTCGTAGTCACCCTCGTTCTTGAAGGTCAGCGGGAGGATGCCGAAGTTGATGAGGTTCGCCGTATGGATACGCTCGAAGGACTTGGCGATGACGGCCTTCACCCCGAGGTACATGGGGCAGATGGCGGCGTGTTCGCGGGAAGACCCCTGCCCGTAGGAGAGGCCCGCAACGATAATGTTGTGTTCACCTTTCTCCCGGATTGAGGCGGCGCGCTTGGAAAAAGACGCGTCGATGGTTTCAAAGACGAAATCGGCATAGCGGGGAATATTGGAGCGATATTTCATCCGGTCTCCGGCGGGAATGATGTGGTCCGTTGTGATCTTGTCGCCGATTTTGAGAGTCACCTGTCCCCGGATCACGGCGGGAAGTTCGGCGTTCTTCGGCGGCAGGCCGATGTTGGGTCCCCGCAATATCTCCGTATCCGCCGCTTCCTCACTGGGAACCGGCGGGATGATCATGCCGTCGTCGATCTGGAAACGCTCCGGCATGGTTACCTCGGGGTAGGGGAGACTGAGGTTCCGGGGGTCGGTGAAAGTGCCTGTAATGACAGCCGCCGCCGCCGTTTCCGGGCTCACAAGGTAGACCAGGGCGTCTTTTGTGCCGGAACGGGCGAGGAAATTGCGATTCGATGTCCGGAGGGATACCCCCGCACTCTGGGGGCTCTGGCTGTTGCCGATGCAGAAGCCGCAGGCGTTTTCCATGAGCCGGGCCCCGGCGGCAAGAAGATCTGTCAGGTAGCCGTCCCGAGAGAGGTTTTCCAGCACCTGTTTCGATCCCGGGGCGATGATGAAGCTCACCTGGGGATGGACGACTCTGCCTTTAAGAATTTTGGCGACCGTGACGAGGTCCTTGTAGGAGGAGTTGGTGCAGCTTCCCAGGCAGACCTGATCGACGGGGATGCTACCCATTTCCCGGACCGTGGCGATTTGATCGGGGCTGTGGGGTTTGGCTGTCAGGGGGACCAGTTCATTCAGATTGATCTTGACCGTTTTGTCGTAGACGGCGTCCTCATCGGCCACAAGCGGAATCCAGTCGTGAACCCGGCCCTGCGCTTCCAGAAACTGCCGGGTCATGCCGTCGCTGGGGAAGAGGGATGTCGTGACACCGCATTCGGCCCCCATGTTGGTGATCGTGGCCCGCTCCGGC
>CAYPKE010000221.1:0-2285 GCA_964411235.1 uncultured Syntrophales bacterium | reverse complement strand
AGAACTCCCTGGCGTTTGTTGATAAATGCGACGTCATGCTCGTGTTGCCCGGCTGGAAAAGCTCGTCGGGAACAAAGCGCGAGGCGGCAAGGGCTCGCAGCCTGGGAAAGCCCATCTATTTCGACGTGGACACCCTGGTCCGTGAATTGTGCGGATCAATAATCGAAAATGCGGAATGTGGATAAAAGGAGGACAGGCGATTGAATAACAAGCCATGGACAGACGAGGAAAAAATCATACTGCGGGAAATGGCGCAGGCGGGGAAAAATAAGTGGGATATCGCCAGGGTATTAAAGTCAAGAACCTCTGACGCCATCGCGAACAAGGCAACGTCTCTTTGCATATCATTGAGCGGCGGCCTACCGGAAATCAATATGGATGAATACAAGCGCATCATGGAAGGGGTTGACTGATGGAAGCCTCCGGCTGCAGGATCGTCAAATACGGCAGGGAGCACGCAGAATTCTCCGTCTATGATGTCGCGGACATCCACCTGCTGAATCGCGGCCATTCAAAATCGCACCTACACCGCGATCTCCGTAAGATCAAGGAGGACCCTTATGCCATGTATTTCGTCGGCGGCGATTACGCCGACTGGATTTATCCTTCTGACCGCCGGTTCGATCCGGAAGCCTTTGACCCGGAAGTGACGGTCGTCGATCTGGCCCAGCTCGCCTCATTCATCGCGCAGAAGGTCATTGAATTGTTGAAGCCGACACGCGACCGGATACTCGGCATGCTGATCGGCAACCACGAGTTTGCGGCCCTCAACCGTAGCAGCCAGGCCAACGTGCACGATGACATCTGCAGGCGGCTCCGGGTCCCGAATATGCGGTTCTCGGGATTCACCGACGTCTATTTTGTCCACGAAAAGGGATTCCGCGGCTGTCGTATTTACAATGTCAAAGAACCCCCTCGCCGCTTCACCGCCCGGCTGCGGATATTCATCCATCACGGCATGGGCGCGGCCAATACTGCAGGCGGAAAGATCAACAAACTGAAAGCCCTGGTCGATATGGTGGACGCAGACCTGGTCATGATGGGTCACGTCCACGAGCAGTTCGCCAAGGCGTTTTTGAGGCTGACCCCGAACGACGACTGTTCTGTTGTGAGGAACCGGATCACCATGGGGTTGATCACCGGCTCCTATCTGCGGACCTATGCTCCCGATTTTACCGGATATGGCGAGATAAAGGGCTATTCCCCGACCACCCTGGGCGCTACCAGGGCGCGTTACATTCCGGCGGAGCGGATCCTAACCGTTGAGAACAGGGCCGACGGCGTCGGGCTGAAGGGGTGTCCATGAAAAGCACCTACCGAGCTATGCGGGGAGCCAACTAAAGGAAAACCGAACGGTTGAAAGGCTAAAGGAGGTAGAAATGGATGGGGATACCCCAAGCGTTTATAAGGAAGAATACCGATATGCAAAAAAGGAGCATATTTGTTGTGAATGTCACCGCCCTATCCCCGTAAGGGCAAAATATCAGTTTGCAAAAGGATGTTGGGAAGGCAAGTGGTTGGCATTTAGGACGTGTCTGGCTTGCGCCGAGCTAAGAGATGAATTTGAATATGCACCGTTTGGATACCTGGGGGAGTGGGCCGCTGAATCAGATATTACCTTCCCGCCTGAATATGTGATCGAGTTCCGGCCCGTGACACAATAAAGGGAAAACCGAACGGTTGAAAGGGAATAAATGTCACGGCGGCGTGTATAGCCGTGTATAGCCGTGTATAGAACCAGCTAACCCGCAGGGAAGGCAAAGGAGGAGAAAAATGGGAATAGTGTGTGAACATGGACAACTGAAACGATCCTGTCCGTTATGTGAAAAAGATGAACAGATCGCAGCCCTTAAGCAACGGTGCAAAGAACTGGAAGCCGACATCGACAATGCTACGGCTGCGATCAACACGCTGATGGACGCTAACGCCGTCCTGGAAGCCGAGAACGCAGAACTGAGAAAGAAAAAAGATGGAATACAGGAATAAACCATGACAACCCACGCCGCCCTCAACATCGACGACCGCCCTGCCCTCACCCTGGCTTTCACGCCTGGAGAGCGGCGGGTATTCCGGAAGCGGGAGAGGCTGACCGTTGCGGAGTGGGCCGCCAAGTACAGGATCGTCACGAATGGGCCGATGACGGGCAAGTGGCGCAACGACGTCACCCCCTACCTGGTCGAGCCGATGAACACCTGGCAGCTCCCCCATGTCCGGGAGGTGTATCTCTGCTTTGCCCCGCAGACCGGGAAAACGCAGGTAATGTTCAACGCCATGTCCTACGCCAT
>CAYPKE010000220.1:0-2305 GCA_964411235.1 uncultured Syntrophales bacterium | reverse complement strand
TAACCGCTACAGAGAGGGCGGATACCCCCTCCCGAACGGTCGGGTCTGTATATCCGCTTTTCTCCGGGACTTCAAGTATTATTTGAATTTACGGACGGTTGCAATTTCCAGGTTTCAGGCACAGGATCACCAGGGTAATCAAAAGCAGCAGGATAAAGAAAATGCGCCATGCGGGATCATACGAACCGGCGTAATCGTAGATCAGACCCGTAAGAACAGGGCCTGCACTCCCTCCCAGGCCGGCGACGAAAAAGGTCATCATTCCATAGGATGTCCCCAGAATATGGCGTCCAAAGCGATCGGACAGCAGGAATGGAATCATGGTCGCCAGGGAACCGTAGCCGAAACCGAACAGGACCGCGTAGAGGTAAAGAATGCCCGGGCTGTCAACGCACATCAGGGTGTACATGCCCGCGGCCATGAACAGGAATCCCCCAGAGGCAACATACTTGGCATCACGAACCCGGTCGCCTAAAAACCCGAAGAAAAAACGGCCACCGATACTTGCCACCCCGATGACGCCCAGAGAAGTTGCCGCCGCCAACTGTTCCACATTGTTGTCCTGGGCGTAGGGCACCTGGTGGACAAAGGCGGCCAGTTGGGCCATGATGGCGCAACTGTAACAGACCGCCAGAATCCAGAACCGACTGTCGCACATAAGCGCCGCCGCGGACAGAGCAGATTTCTCCGCGGTTAGGATTGCGCTGCCCGCAAAAGTCGTCCCTGTTTTGGCAACATCCCCGTCAGGCATGTATCCGTAATCCTCGGGTCGGGTCTTGCCTAGCAGGAGTTGCGAAAACAGCACGCCAACCACAAAGAGCATCATACCCAGCATCACAAACCCGCCCCGCCATCCCCAGACGTTGACAATGTACCCCGAAACGGGCGCCAGAAGAAGGGTGCCGAATCCGATGCCGGTCGAGGCGATCCCGATGGCAACACCTTTCTTGCGGACAAACCATTTGCCAACGGATGAGCTGCAAACCACCATGCCGAAGAAGGAGGCCCCGAATCCAAAAAGGCTGAAGCAAACAAAAAACTGCCAGGGGGTGGAAATGAAGGTCGTGGTGGCAAGCGCGACAGCGGACAGAGTCGATCCGGCCGAAACAATCAGGCGGGGGGCCATCATATCCAGAAGGCGCCCGGAAAGAATGCCCCCGATACCGTAAAAGAGGATCATCAGGGAGGCGCCGATGGAAACAACCGAACGCGACCACTGCAAATCGGCGGCCATGGGCTTAACAAACACGCCGAAGCTGTAGCGTGCCCCATAGTTGATCGCCAGAATCACGAACGCACCGAAAACAATATACCACCCCCAGTAAATGTCCCCAGTCCCGCGTCGCATTGGCTCCATAACAAACCCTGATACTTGTCCTTTTGATCAAAAAGTGTCGGAGACTAAACTGAAACACCCTTCTTGTCAATTCAAAGCTTTCGGTCTTTCCGGCATTCCGCTTTACGCTTCATCAGAACTGTGATAGCCTCCGGACACAAATAAGGCACCGGATCTGCAAACGTCATGGAACCCATCGGGAAAACTCGTCATCGACGGCACCGTCGGCGCCGTCCATCGCCGAAACAACATCAACCGCAACCGGAAACGGAAAAACCGGCAACACGACCACGCCGAAAGGACGGCCGGCATCATCACCGAATGAAGCCGGAAATCGAGCCCCGCCTGCAGAGTGTTTTCAATAAAATCGGGAAGCCCCTGCATTCAGATTTCATCCCCGACGATTTTCAACTGGAAGCGATCGAAGCCGTTCAGAGCGCGGATTGCCTGGTTACCGCCCCCACCGGTTCCGGGAAGACATGGATCGCACAGCAGGCCATCCTGTCCGTCTTTCGCCGGGGCGGCCGCTGCTGGTATGCCTCTCCTCTGAAAGCCTTGAGCAATTCAAAGTGGGTTGAATTCAGCGCCTGTTTCGAAGAGGCCAACGTGGGAATTCTCACCGGCGACACAAAAGAAAATACGGGCGCGCCGATCATTGTCGGCACTACGGAGATCCTCCGCAATCAGCTCTATGACATGATGCACCGGGGTGAAGACTTTGCGTGCGATCTTGTGGTGATCGACGAAGCCCATTACCTGGGAGATGCGGACCGGGGAGTCGTGTGGGAAGAAATCATGATTTATCTTCCCCCGAGGGTGAACCTGCTTCTCCTTTCGGCCACCATTGGCAATGACGATCAACTGGCGGGATGGCTGTCCGGTTTGCGGGGAAAGCCCTGCATCGTCATCAAGGAACGCAAGAGGCCCGTGCCGCTTTACCCATTGTTTCTAAACCCCTCGGGCCGTATC
>CAYPKE010000219.1:0-2404 GCA_964411235.1 uncultured Syntrophales bacterium | reverse complement strand
AGAGGATCAGAAGCGTGACCAGGAACTTTCCGGCCGGCGAGAACCCCATGGTTATCAGCATGAAAGGCGTCAGCAGCGCTCCGCCGCAAAGCAAAAGCAGGATGATGCCGCCCATGACCGGCAACCTTTTCAATTTCAAGGCCGGCCACCTGGACGAGGCATAGCTTCCCAGGCCGGAGGCGAAAAGCATCACGCTGACAACAACTGCGGCGGCATGAATCGGGTTTCCGAGGTAAAGCACAAAACGCTGTATCAGGGCCATTTCCACGAACAGATATCCCGCCCCAATACCGCTGAAATAGATGAATGTCGCCCATCTTCCTCCGCCCCGGCCGATTCCGCGTCCTGCCACCAAAGGAAGGGCGATCAGGAATAACGCCGCGGGCACGGCCTGGAACAGAGTCATGAAAACAAGGAGATAGCCGATCTCAATAAAGGTCACATTCTGTCCGCCAAAATGTGCCGCCAGGTCCGGTAGGCTGCTTAAACGGAGAAACTGTGCAAAATAAGGACGGTCGTCCGTAGCCGGCCGAAGATTGAAAGCGTAGGACCGATAAAGGGGCTCCCGGTCGGAATCAAGAATCCGGTCGAGGATCGCGAAGAAAAGCTCGTCCTGAAGGGCGTTATAGAAAACCCGCTCGGAAGGGGTGATGCCGGGCAGCAGGACCGGGTCGAAGTTCAGGCGCTTGGCGAAGGAGCGAATGCGCCCTGTGTCTTCAGTTGTCAAGGGGGTCTTCTGAACGATGTAGGTGACCGTTCCCCAACTGCGGACGGCGGCGACAAACCGGCGGGGGTCCTCGATGCCTTCCTTGGCGAGCATCTCCACAATCGTGGCGAGCAGCCGCAGGGTATGGCGCGGCGGATAATCCATCCAGCAGGTCACACTCAGGACGCCCCGGGATGTTAACTGACGCCAAACCGCCCGGAAAGCCTCTTGCGTGAAAAGATACTGCTCCTGGAGCGCATTGAGCCCGGACGTGCCCCCAAAGGAATCGATGGTCGGCAGAATGATCAGATCATAGGCCGTCGGGTCTTGGAGCAGCCAGGATCGGGGATTCGACTTGTGGATCGTCAGGGTGTGATGATTCAGAAAACCGCTTTTGTCTTGGCCCGATTCTTCCGCCAGCAGTGCCAAAAGGGCGGGGTTCAACTCAACGGCCGTAATGCGCTCAGCCTGCCGGCGTATGGCATGGACAACATCCTGGCCGGTTGACATGCCCAGAACAAGGACAGACCGGCGCGGCGCCACAGCATAGGCAAGGGCATGGGTTGAATAATCCAGCAGTACGGGATCGTCTGACGCGTAAGAGTCATAAAGAGGCCCCACCCAGTCACCGTTTTGGAAAACCGCTTTTTGCACGGGGACGGTATCCGGATAGGTCAGACTGAGGCCGGGTGCATGACGCAGTGCCGGGGATGAAAGGACTTGCAGAAAGCCGTAAGGGCTGACTTTTTCGCGCTCCAGCTTCACGCCGGGTAGCTGCATGGCTCTGCTTATCCCCTTGAACTCGGACGGGATGAGTGACGGTGGATAAAAAAATGCCGCGCCAATGCCGACTAGAGAAATAACCGCCGCGAGGAGCGCGGCTTTGCCGGTCTTGGCGGACAGAGCCATCAGACCTGCCAGAAAAGCTGCAAGCGCCAGCAGAACGGGCGCTTCAGCCGGTGTGGCATGCCACATCAGGCCGAGGGCAAGCAGTCCTCCTGCCCCGGATCCGGCCAGGTTCCAGAAGTACAGGACGCCGATGCGGCGGCTGTGACAGGTGAAGGCAAGCCCAATGGCAAGCGCTCCCAGAAAAAAGGGAAGGCAGTACGTGATATAGGTCGCGCAAAGCCTGACCGCATACTCGGCCCCTGTAAACAGTAGAAAAGAATCGAAGCGAACGGTGTCATGCTGGGAAAGACCGACGGCCCAAGCCATCGCCGCTCCGGAGAGAAACATCAAGACAGGAAAGAGCCTTTCATACCTGGGCATCAGGAAAGTCCGGAAAAGGGCCAGAAATGTCCCGGCCGCACCGAATCCCAGCAGGGCGATGGAAAGGATCATGTGGGCAAAGTGGTGCCATTGCGTGATCGAAAGAACCTGCATGAGAACGAGTTGATAAGCGATCAGCGCCGCCGAGAGAAGACCCAAAGCAATGTCTGATCGCATATTCATCACCGGATTTTGCAAGCGCACTCTGATCGGAATTTACCCCTTGCCGCCCCCCTAAAAGCCAAGGAGTGCCTTGCGGCAGGCAACCCTGCCGCAGTAGCCTCACGGAGCCCGTCGGAAAGGAACAAAGCGGACAGGGAGAAGGCTGGTCGTTTTGATTTCGCCCTTGACTTTCTCAACCAGCATGAGCGTCTGAAGCAGAAACGGAGAGCCGACAGGGATCACCATGCGTCCGCCTTCCTTGAGTTG
>CAYPKE010000218.1:0-2426 GCA_964411235.1 uncultured Syntrophales bacterium | reverse complement strand
TACCATTCCTGCCGAAATCATATTTTCCGCTGACACAGGCAGCCTATTTCCTGGCGCTGTCCCGAACCCCCCATGCCCTTCTGGACATTGCAGCCCCCTGCCTGGCGGCGCTGCTCTGTCTTGCCCGACTTCCGTCGCCCGAAGTGGCACTCGTCGGATTTATTACGGCCTTCGCGGGATACACGGCGGTGTACGCCCTGAATGACCTTGTTGACTACCGGGTTGACCGCGAATCCTTCCACGGCGGCGGTCCAAGCGACGCGGCGCGCGACTTGGACAGTCTTTTGACAAGGCATCCTTTGGCACAGGGCCTGATCAGCCGTAGCGCAGCCCTCGTCTGGACGATTTCCTGGGCCATGGTCGCCATGATCGGTGCATACTGGCTCAATCCATTTTGCCTGTTGATCTTTCTCATGGCGGCTGCCCTGGAAGCGCTTTATTGCCTCCTCTTGCGAATCACCTGGCTCAGAAGCGTCATCAGCGGCATCGTGAAAACCTCCGGCCCGCTGGCGGCGGTTTATGCAGTCAATCCCGATCCGGCGCCGTTTTTTGTTCTTTTGCTCTTTTTCTGGTTTTTCTGCTGGGAAATCGGGGGGCAGAATATTCCGAACGATCTTTCCGACGTGGAAACCGATCGTTCTCAAGGGGCAATGACGATCCCGGTACGCTTCGGCGAGCGTGCTTCGGTTCTGCTCATCATCGCTTTCCTTGCTGCGGCCTATCTGTTCAGCATCATTCTGGCCTTTGTGACGGAAGCCGGGTACGGCACCCTTTATCTGGTCGGCATTGTCCTGTCAGGCCTTTTATTGCTCCTGCTGCCCGCGAGCAACCTGTATACGTCACCGACGCGTGAAAAGACCCTGACCCTTTTCAACCGGGCAAGTTATTATCCCCTTGCCCTGCTGTTTTTTTTCATCTTCAGCCTTATTTTGTAATAGAAACTCCCTTCTGTTTCGTGGCGTATCCGATGATTTCAAGACAAGGTATTTCCCGGTATGTTCCGAGAACGAGGCCGGAAGCGGCGATACCGGTTTTCCAATCCGCGCTTTTGAACCGGTTCTCCTTCGGGTGAAGAAGCAGGCGCCTGGTAATAACATTCTGATAGAGAGATGGGTAAAGCTCCTCGAAACAATAGAACCCGTCAGTTTTTAAAACCCGTGTGATTTCTCCCAAAGCTCCCAGCCAATCGGGGACATGATGCAAAACACCGAAACCAAAAACCGCGTCAAAGGTCTCCTCGGGGTAAGGCAGGTCACGGACATCCCCGACAAGAAAAGCCATGCCTTTGCGTTTGACCGGTGTCAGGTATTTTTCGGCCTTGCGGACCATTTGATCGTCCAGATCCATGGCATGAATGAAAGACGGCATAAAGGTTTTTTTAATCAGGTAGGCGCCGGCACCGCGTCCACAGCCGATCTCAAGAATAAGCGCCCCCATGCGTATAGGTACCCAACGTTTGTACCAGGATATCTCCAGGCGCTGCTGCAGCGGACGCAAAGGGTTGTTTACGGCAAGTCGCTCCGCCCAGTTCAGCTTCATGGTTTCACGCCTGTGTAAACCACCACAATGCCATTTGTCAGCCTTTTGTACGTCACCGCCGAAAACCCTGCCCCGGCGATCTGGGCGGCAAATTCTCCCGGGGGCGGAAACATGCGAATCGATTCTGGCAGGTGAAGGTATGCCTCCCTTGAGCCGGTGAGCATCTTTCCCAGCATGGGCATCACACGGAAAGAGTAAAAGTCATAGAGAAGACGAAACCAGGATGCCGTAGGAAGTGAAAATTCGAGGCAGATGAATGTCCCTCCGGGTTTGAGCACACGGTAAATTTCGCCGAGGCAGCGATTCATATCCGCCACGTTGCGAATGCCGAAGCCGATCATGGCCGTATCAAAAAGATTGTCCGGGAAAGAGATTGACTGCGCATCGCCCTGCACAAAGCGGATACGGTCTTCCAGGCCCAGCTTCGCTATCTTACGTCTTCCGTATTCCATCATGTCCCCGTTGATATCGTAAAGGACAACCCTTCCCTTTTCCCCCAAACGGCGGATTGCGCAAACGGCAAGATCTCCCGTACCGCCGCAGACGTCGATGACCAGGCTTCCCGGTTTCAGGCGGGCCATTCTCACCGCTCGGTGTTTCCAGAAATAATGGATTCCCAGGCTAAGGAGGGTATTCATGAAGTCGTACTTGCCGGCTATGGAACTGAAATGCCGCTTGACGTAATCTGCTTTTTCCCGCAGGGGTGCCTTACGGAAGCCTATGTAGGTGGATTTCGATGACTCAGGCATCGTCTTCCGGTTGCTTTTGCGGCCGCTGCCGGGCTTAGCTCCAATCATGGTGCACGATTCTCCCGGATAGCTGATGCCTTGAGCAGCACGCCCGAATCAAACCCGGCCTCCTCAAATATCGGCAGAAGATAATCCAAG
>CAYPKE010000217.1:0-2472 GCA_964411235.1 uncultured Syntrophales bacterium | reverse complement strand
ATCAGTGCCGCCAACAAGTACATCGTCGAACAGGAGCCCTGGAACCTGGCCAAGGACGACGCGCGCCGGGAACGGCTGGGCACCCTTCTGTACCATCTCCTGGAGGCTCTGCGGACGATAGCCGTACTGATAGCCCCCTTCATGCCGGGAACGGCCGCAAAGATTCTGAATCAATTGGGTATCCAAGAGGTCGATCATCAGGACTTTTTAACCATCGCAAAATGGGGCGGGCTACCGGCGGGTAATTCCCTGAAACCTGGGGAGACGCTCTTCCCGCGTATTGAACTGAAAAAGGGGGACCTGGCGCCGACGCCTGTTCCCAAAGCGGAAGCGCCGCAGGTGAAGCCGGAGATCGACTATGCCGAGTTTGAAAAGGTCGATCTGCGGGTTGCCACAATCCTCCAAGCGGAGCCGGTACCGAAATCCAACAAACTGTTGAAGCTCCTTGTCGATATCGGCGAGGAAAGGACCCTTGTCGCCGGAATTTCAAAGGCCTACTCACCCGAGGCGCTGATCGGGAAAAAGGTGGTCATCGTGGCGAATCTCAAACCGACCATACTCATGGGAGTGGAATCCCGGGGAATGATTCTGGCAACGGACGCCGCAGACGGCCTGACGGTACTGACCTTCGACCGTGATCCGGAAGCAGGCAACCGCATCCGATAGGGAAGCGACACTTCGACAGATGGTCAAGGAAAGGGGCCCGGCAGTGATCGTTCTCGCCCGGGATTCCGGCATCTCCGTTCAACATGGCCATGGCCTTCACCATCTTCTCCCATCGACAGGCAAATCCCCTGCCGTCCCTTCCTCATCTGCCTTGTTCCGGGAAAGGCTCGAAAATTATCATCCTTTTCAGGGACAATTATTTACAGCGGGGACAATGTGATTTCTTTTCCGTATCAATTCGCGGGAAAAAGAAGCTGAACACCGTGCGAGACTCTCGACGCAAAATACGTAAATGGACATGGCCATCTCCTCACATCAACCAGGACGCCTGATCAAGCAAGAAAATCGCCTTCTTATTCTGCTCTCATTTTCTGCAATGTGGAGATACGCTCAACCAGAACCGGGTGGGAATAGTAAAACCAAGCATACCATGGATGGGGGTGCAGATTGGCCAGGTTGTCCTTGGCCAATTTCTTCATCGCCCGGGCCAGATGCCGCCCGGTTCCGATCAGGGCCACGGCATAACGATCCGCCTCTCTTTCGTATTGCCTCGAAATGAATGACATCAGCGGCGTCAGGAAAAACAGCACGGGTTCCACCAAGAGGAAGATCAGAAACAGCACGGCATAGGGTGCGGAGGGAGGAAATCCGAAGGTTTGGTATAAAAGAGGCCACTGCAGCAGAAAGAAAATACCACCCAGGACCAACAGGGTCAGGCACTCCATAATCATGATCTGCTTCAGGACATGTTTTTTCTTCCAGTGGCCGATTTCATGCGCCAGAATGGACAGGATTTCCTCTTCGTCATGGGCTTCCAGCAGGGTGTCATAAAGAACGATGCGCTTCGTTCGCCCCAGGCCGGTGAAGTAGGCATTCGTGTGGCGGCTGCGCTTGCCGGCATCGACCTGAAAAACGCCTTTTGCCCGGAGACCCGCCTGTTCGGCCAGGGCAAGGATGCGCTTCCGGAGACTTTCATCCCGGATCGGGATGAATTTGTTGAAAAGCGGTGCGATCAGCACCGGATAAAGCCATGACAACAGCAACTGAAACAGGGAGAAAACAATCCAGACCCAAAGCCACCAGGTCCAGGGCAGCGCCTGAAATAAAACCAGCAGCATGGTCATCAGCGTGAGCATCAGAATCACCGATATGACAGTGCTTTTCAAGAGATCCGCAAACCAGAGTCCGGCTGTCGTTGTCGTAAAACCGTATTGTTTTTCGATCACAAAGATCCGGTAGAGATCAAAGGGCGTTTGCAAAACGGTACTCGCCAGCAGAAGCACAAGCCAGAAGAGGTTTCCCGCGACCACCAGGGAGAAACCGGCAGCCTCCGTGCGAAACGCAAGCCAGGCGAACCAACCCGTCAGCAGAAGCAGCAGGACCAGACAATCCTGAAAGAGGTCTTCCATCCGGGAAAAGCTGGCTCCGTCAACCGTATAATCACGCATCCGGCCGAGGGTTGCCTGATCGATCTCTCCCCGGAAAACCTCGGGCACCTCACCCCCATGAAGATTCAGATGTCCGATATTGAGTCTGACGAGAAATGACTTCGCCAGTGTTTTGCAGAGCAGCACTGACAGAAAAACCGCCAGCAGGAGATTCCATTCGATCATCGTCGCCTCTTTCTTTGCCGGTAAACCATACTCAGGCGTTACCCAAGGTAGGTTTAATGTCTTTCCGCGCTGATTTCAAGGCAAAAAAGAGGGGCGCTCCCGGAAGAGTCGCCCCTCTTTCTGATTTTTTTTCCAGTCTTTAGCCGTGGCCGTGGGGTTTATTATCTTCCCCGTAGACGATAAGGGTACCGTG
>CAYPKE010000216.1:0-2493 GCA_964411235.1 uncultured Syntrophales bacterium | reverse complement strand
GACCGAACAGAGCTGTGATAATCGGTTCGATATTTCGGAAGAAGTGAAGTGCATCACGGCCTTCAATCCCAAGATCTATCTGGGGATCAAGTGGCTTTGTACCTACATCAAGGTTCGGCCGAAAGAGCTTAACGCCCTCAAAGAAGGTGAAATCAACCTGGATACGGGACACCTGCTGTTCCCCGATCCGAAAGAAAATGTCTGGAAGGCCGTGCCTCTTCTGGGAGAATACATTGAGATCACCAGGGAAATGCGTAGAAAGTTCCCGGCTGTGCCGAACATGCGATTTTTCCGCCATGTAGGAGGCTATAATAACCGCGTTAAGGAGAACACGCCCTTTGGCGAGGGCTACCCGTATGAATGGTCGAAGAAGGCGTGCCGGAATCTGGGCATCGAGGGCGTCGATCTGTAAGGCGGAACGAGACACAGCACGGTCACGTCTTTGAGGAAAAAACATACTCCGGTGCAAATAAAGCGAAGCGGCACCGGGCACGGCAGTGATGCATTCGATAGTTATTGGGGACTGGATGATAAGGATTCGTTGACGTTGTACATAGACGCTGTTCTCCGCAAACCGGAGGTTATTCCCATCGGGAAAATTGACACCGCTTTGACACCGGGGAAAAACGACTAAGTAGCTGATATTATGGTGGGCCGTGCGGGATTCGGACCCGCGACCAACGGATTAAAAGTCCGCTGCTCTACCGGACTGAGCTAACGGCCCATGAGAATGTCTTGTTTACGGAGCCCGCCCTCTTAGCAGGATAACCGCTTCTCTGTCAAGAGGAAACTCGGCAGCTTCTCTTAATTGGCAAAGGGGTTCCGTGTCACGATGGTGCCCTCACGACTGGCATCGACGGAAATCAGGACGCATTGGGTCCCTGCCAGCAACTCCAGGCGTTCAATATAGCGACGGGCATTGCGGGGGAGTTCGTCCAGCGTTCTTGCCATGCTGATATCCTCACTCCAGCCGTCCATCTCCTCATAAACGGGTTCGCATTGCCCGAAAGCATCGATGTTGGCCGGCACATTCTCAGTGAACACGCTGCCGTTCAACCGGTAACCGACGCAAATCTTGATCTTATCGAACCCCTGAAGAACATCCAGTTTCGTCAGAGCGAGACCCGTAATCCCGGAGACGCGCATCGCCTGCCTGACCAGAACGAGATCAAGCCAGCCGCACCGGCGTTTTCTGCCCGTCGTCGTCCCATACTCATGCCCCACGGTCTGCATCCGTTCCCCGATTTCATCATGCAGTTCCGTCGGAAACGGGCCCTCGCCGACCCGTGTCGTATAGGCCTTGCAAATACCGATGACGGCATGAATCGCAGAGGGGCCGACCCCCGTGCCGCAGCAGGCGTTCCCGGAAACGGTATTGGAGGATGTTACGAAGGGATACGTGCCATGGTCGATATCCAGATGACTGCCCTGCGCACCCTCAAAGAGGATCTTTCGTCCCTGACGCATTTCTTTCGCAATGATCAGGGATGTATCCGCCAAGTAGGGTCGCAGGTATTCGCCAAAGCGGCGATACTCGTCGAAGATTTCCCGTTCCGCAAGCGGTTCTTCCTGAAAGTACCGGGTAAGCAGAAAATTCTTTTCTTCCAGGTTCCTTTTCAGCTTGTCGCTGAAGGTATCTGCATCCAACAGATCGGACACCTTGATTCCTAGGCGGGCCACCTTGTCTTCATAAGCCGGGCCGATCCCCCTGCCGGTCGTCCCGATTTTGCGGGTTTTCTGGCGCTGCTCCCGTGCCAAGTCCAGACGCTTGTGATATGGCATGATGACATGCGCGTTTTCGCTTAAATAAAGCTTCGTGTCAGAGGGGAACAGCTCCCTCTGACGAAGCGCTTCAATTTCCTGAATCAAAACGGCGGGGTCCACAACAACGCCGTTCCCGATAATACACGTTTTGTGATTGTGCAGGATACCGGAAGGAATGAGATGAAGGATTGTTTTTTCCCCATGAACAACCAGGGTATGACCGGCATTGTTACCGCCCTGAAAGCGGGCGATCACATCCGCGTGCTCCGCATAGAGGTCAACGACCTTGCCTTTCCCCTCATCTCCCCACTGTGTTCCTACTACTGCAACATTCGCCATGTCGATTCTCTCCCGTCGTAAACGGCTACATCTCCAGATAGGTGACCGCAATCACATGGGGCAGACTGCGGAGTTTGTCGATCATGTCGTCGCTCACCATGCTGTCTGTGCTCAGCACAACCAAGGCCTGCTGATCAACCAGTTCACGGCTCAGATGCAGCCGGGCGATATTGATATCGTTCTGGCCGAGGATGGTCCCGATATTCCCGACAACGCCGGGCTTATCGTTGTTGGAAAGCACCAGCATGTGCCCTTCAGGGATCACATCCATGGTGAATTTGTTGATTCGGACGATCCGCGGGTCCTTCTTGCCGAAAAGCGTGCCGGCGGTGACGCTGGTTTCATTGGCGGTCTTCACGGTAAGCGTGATAAGACTCGCATAGTCTTCCG
>CAYPKE010000215.1:0-2508 GCA_964411235.1 uncultured Syntrophales bacterium | reverse complement strand
GCCAGTCCTCGTCGTTGATGAAGTAAGTGTCGGAATACCTGGCCAGGCATTTGTTGTTAAGGATGATATTGGAAGTCAGAACGAACTCTGTCCGCGGCACCGTCATGTCGGTTGTGTCGTAACCGCCAGTGATCAATGTTGCCACGATGCCGACAACCGTCGCGGGGATGCCAAGGAACGGCTTTGTCCTCATCTTTTCTCTGGTGACGAGCTGCGTTTCCCAGGCGAATATAAATGGCGCATCGGGATCATTGGAAATCTGAAGGCGCGGGTTCAACGCCATGAGCTCCGTCAGCAGATAGCCGCGCATGACCTGACCGAACACGGACAGATCACCGTCGTCAATAAACACGGGCGGTGTCGATCCGTCCTCGTTGATGAAGCCGTGGATGCCAAGGGTTGCATTCAGGCGTTCGGCATTCATTTTTGCGATCCCCTGCCAGTGCCTGGCGGATTGCAACTGCGGCTGCATGAACATCTCCGGCTTGATTGGTTTCTGTACTTCCGCACAACCGGCCAGGAATAGCGCCGCAACAATCGCTACTACAACAAACTGACTTCTTTTCTTCATGGTTTTCCCCCTTGTGTTTTTTTAGAACGTATTTCTTGCCTGCCTGGTTGATTCCCGCCCCCCCCCCCGCACCCTGCCCCCGCTCGGAAATCCACTATGATCACATTGCCTTTTTCTCGGGAACAGGGACGCCATCTCCTGGCGCACCCGAGCCGCATTGCGGTTCCCGTTTGAGCAGTTCCGTGACCTGTGTTTCCAGGTGCCTTATTTTGTCATCCATTTTTTTCAGCTTTTTGTCCTGTTCTTTCAACTGGATTTTACATCCTTCGAGCTCGTCGGCTTTGACGACCGCCTCGGCGAACTGTTCCAGATTCTTCATGAGGGCCAGTTTTATTTCCGGGTGCCGTGAGGTCATCACATCCATGGTCAGGCGTGTCGCCTTGACAACGTCCTGCGCGGGATCCGGCCCCCGCGGGCGGTGGTCCATCGGTTCCTGGGGCTCCGCCTCGCCGTAGGGCGCCAATCCTTCCCTGACGGCGCCGTTGCGGTCGGCGAACATTTCCCCCTCGCCGGTGAGCAGCCAGTCTTTGTTGATGCCTTTATTGATTGCATGCAGAATCAATGTATCTTTTATTCCGCCAGATTTTTTCCTACCGAGAAAATTCTGCGGAGTAAGGCCAAGCGCCTTTGCAAGTTCCTTGTCGGTCTTGTAACGGCATGTATCTTTTAGCCTTTCAATGATTTCTGGTAGATTGTCGTTTTCCATAATTTGCGATAAATTAATCCTTGACAATAATAAAGGCAGCCTGTATCATTCATCCCAACAATCAACGAGGGACTTTATAACCATCCATGACCCACGACGAACTAAGAACCGAAATTTATAAGCTCCTGATCGATCGGGGGCTTTACCCCAACAGCAAGGCCTGGATGACGAACCTTGCCCCGGTCCTGTCCGAACGAATGGGCCGCAAGGTCTCCCGCCAATCCCTGACCCATGCCATGTGCGGGTCTGCGGATCGGCGCGGGCCGACCTACCAGGCCATCCTGAATGAATTGTACACCATGCTATCCAGTCGTGAAACGATCCCTCTGGGCGGGATTATACACACAAAAACCCCAAACGCAAAAGGTATTTAAGATCATGTCCGACGAACCAAAGGAAAATGTATCTATCACAATACCGATCAGCATGGTTGAAATCCTCGATCATTATTGCCGCCGGAATGACCTGACCCGATCCCAAGCGACGACCAGGGCGCTTCGGCAATACCTGGCCGCATCCCTGGCGAAAGATAACGCCTTTTGGGAAAGAGAATACACCAGGCTCCAGGCTGAGGGCAAAATATAGAAATTATTATTCTTTGAAATAATTATGTTTTCCGACCGCGTTCTCGACCGCGCGATCTCCAGGCCATCAAGAGCGGGTGCAAAATTAAAAAGCGCCGCCATCAGGCCGCATGGAACGGTGAGTCCGGAACCGGCAACGTCCCGCCCCGCGGGATGATCCGGCAGCGGTCAGGCAAGGGGAAACGGTGCGGCATTCAACCTGTCTTGCACCCTCCAGGACAGGAGCCCGCCAGGGCTGCCGCACCATAATATAAAGAGGGAACGGAGAAAGGAGGGTCATTTTCCGGTTTAGTTTACGTTTTATGGGTTGTGGCGCCCGACCACGGTAACGGGCAAGCATCATGTGGTGGTCAGGGGGCGGAGAGGCTGGCCGTCCCCCTGATAATTAAAGCAGGCCGGATTGGGGGCGCGATATGGAAGAGCTGGCGAACGAATTGGAGCGCATCGTGGCGCTGATGAAATACATTTCGATCGGCCTTTTGGCCGCCCTGGTCCTGGTTCCGGCGGCCGTTGCGGTTATCAACCTGATTTTCTCCGGCCGGTCGCTGATCGGCAGGAATAGCACAGGGGGCGGAAGATGATGGTCATAAGACAAGCGGAAAACGGATATGTGGCCGATTGCAAGGGGATCGAGCGGGTATTTCTTA
>CAYPKE010000214.1:0-2597 GCA_964411235.1 uncultured Syntrophales bacterium | reverse complement strand
CTCGGTCAAATCTTTTTTTCGGAAAATAATCGACTTTTTTTTGCAGGGCTTGCTGTACACCGTTCCCCTGGGATTGACAGTCTTTTTCATCTACAAGTTGTTCTGGTTTATCGATGAGCTCGTGCAGCAGTACCTCCTGGACCTCATGCCGATCAAGGTGCCGGGGCTCGGCCTGATCATCATGTTTGCCCTGATTTCGCTGATGGGCGTCTTCGGTCAGTCGATTCTTTCCCGGCCGATCAATGCCGCTGTCAATAAA
This sequence comes from uncultured Syntrophales bacterium, assembly GCA_964411235.1. Taxonomy (GTDB): domain Bacteria; phylum Desulfobacterota; class Syntrophia; order Syntrophales; family JAAYKM01; genus JAAYKM01. The sequence goes on along the minus strand of CAYPKE010000214.1, from coordinate 2,338 downwards.
ATGCTTCAGAAAGCGCCCCTGGTAAAGCTCATCTATACGGCGATCCGGGATTTTATGTCCGCCTTCCTCAGCAAGGAGAAGAAGTTCAATCAGACGGTTCTGGTGAAAGTCAACCACATCAGCAACCTGGAAAAACTCGGCTTCATTACCCAGGACGATTTAAGTTTTCTGAATCTGAAGGGGAAGGTTGCGGTGTATTTCCCCCATTCGTATAACTTTTCCGGTGAGATGTTCATTGTCCCCGCCGAGAATGTGAAACCCGTCGATATGTCGCCCACCGAGGCAATGAAGTTCATCGTTTCCGGGGGCGTGGCGAAATGAAGGGTGTCCGGTACGACACCTTTTTGCCGACCCGGGGTCCATGGCACGACGCCGGTGGCAACGCATTGATACAAAGACAATAACCGGGGGGTTAAAAATGCAGAATGAAGCCGGATGTCCAGGGAAGGGTGATCGAAGATCCCTTCCCCTGATCCTCCTTCTTGGTCCTGTCTGCGGCATGACCGCGCTGTCGTTTTTGCGTTTTTTCTTTCACGGTGTTGTCACGACTCAGAGCGTCTTTGTCGTTCGGGACTGGACTTTATGGTTCGCAGGGATCGGTTTTCTTGTTCTGCTCGGTCTTTTCGGTTACGCTTATTATCGCGTCGTGATGAATCATCCCGGATGGGCCCTTGGCCGGAGTGAGGTGAAGGCCCTGTCCCTGCTCGCGGTCCTTGCCGCAACGCCGATGCTGCCCATGCTATCCGGCGACCTCTTCAGTGTTTTCGCCTACACCGATTTAGTTCTGAAGGGTATCAGCCCGTATGATGACGGGAATCATCTTCGCTTTTCCGGTTTTTTTCCTTATGTCGATCCATACTGGCAGGCTGTGCCGTGCGTTTACGGACCGGTCGGCATTGCCGTGACGGCCGTTCCCGTCTTCCTTGGCGGGGCGGATAATCCGCTGGCTCCGGTCTTGCTGTATAAAATCATCAACGCTTTTTTTGCCGTAGCGTTTGTTCTGCTGATTTCCCGATTTGAGGTCGGGGAGCGTTCGCAGTTCAACGTTCACGCCCTGGTGCTCCTGTCGCCGGTATTGTGGCTCCAAGGGGCGGGTCAGGCGCATCTCGACATGGCCGTCGCCGCGTTGATTGCCGGGGCGCTGTTCAGCGCCCTGAAAAACCGCTATGCTCTCTCTGCCGTGCTGGCGGCGCTTGCATTCAATGTCAAAATTACGGCGGCAATCGTTTGCCCGCTCCTGCTTTTGCTGCTCTGGCATGCGTATCAGCAGAAACCATGGCCGTTTGTGAGGACAGCCCTGGCATGCGTCGTCATTTTTGCCGCCGTGACGCTGCTGGTGTGGATGCCCGTCTATAACGGCCCCCAATCCATTGTCGTTCCCTGGCAGTTTCTCAAAAGTGCCGCATTTGATACCGGCCCGATTACGGGCGTGGCATACAGAATCCTGGCTTTTTTCTTGACCATGCCGGATTTGCTTGAGGTCTTCAGGCACTCTGCAATGGGGACGGCAGGGTTTGATTTCTTGGCGAACGGTGGATGGGTGGAGGTATGGGAGGAGAACAAGGCCTTTGCAAAAAGCAATGTCCCGATTCTCAAGGGGCTGCTGACCGTTCTGTTTCTCGCCATCGTTGTTTTTAACCTATGGGGCAACCTTCGGAAGGCCTCATCTCCGGCAATGACTATCAAGCTGTTTGCCGTCATCGGCACGGCATTCTTTACTCTCCTGGGCAATGTCCTGCATCCATGGTACCTCCTGATTGTCCTGACTTTCTATCTGTATCTGGACGACCGGGAATGGGTGATATGGGCCGTGTTGACGGGCGTTGTGATTCACTGCCTGGATATCGGGGATGTCACACACAAAAGTGTGATGACTTCCGTGGTGTATCTTTCCGCGCTCGTTACCTTGGCGGGGGTGTTTTTGTGGAAATTACGGGCAAGGTATTTCGCATAGGCGGCAATGAAGAATCAATATGACTACAACAGAATCGAAGCCGGATTTTATGACAAGATTGCCCGGCATGGTCGCGGCATCAGAAGTTTCTGGCATAATCAGAAATTTAACAGAGTCAAGGATATTCTATCCGATCGCCCCGGCAGGATTCTGGATATAGGCTGTGGATGTGGGACGTTTCTCGGCATGCTTTCGAAAGAAACTTTTATCGAGCAATGCGGGGTTGACATTTCCCGGAAACAAATTGAATATGCGCAAGAGTACTATGGAAACGAAAGCAGAGAATTCATCTGTATTGAAACAATTCGGGAATTAGCCAGATTTAAAGAAGGAATTTTCGATTATGTCACCATCATTGAAGTGATCGAACATCTTAAGTCCGAT
>CAYPKE010000213.1:0-2607 GCA_964411235.1 uncultured Syntrophales bacterium | reverse complement strand
GTCGCGCATCGGCAGCATCGCGACGATGGCGAAGTAGCGGACCGCCGGATCCTCGTCCGTCGAGAGCACCCCGAGGATCCGGGTCCGGTGGTATTCCGGCATCCCGTTCAGCAGGGCAATCGCGTCGTCGGTCCTGGTGATGGGCGTGCCCTGGCATGAGTCGCTGATCGGTGTGCTAGCAGGCGGCGGGGTTCTTTATGCAATCGCCGCAGCCTATGAATGGATGATGAAGCGGGAAGGGATGGGAGGAGGCGATATCAAGCTCCTGGCCATGCTGGGTGCCTTCTTCGGCTGGAAGTCGCTGCTTTTCATCATCCTGTGCAGTTCCCTGGCGGGTGCCGTGATCGGGATCGCCGTGATGGCGCTTCAGGGGCGGGACATGAAGTATGCTGTTCCGTTCGGGCCATTTCTTGCCCTGGGGGCTGTGGCGCATATGTTTTTCGGTGAGGCCTTTCTGAGGTACCTTTTCCCGGGAGCCTAGCGAAGAGAAACGCCGGCCGCGACCGGTTCTCGTCCCAGTACCGTTCCCGTCACGGCCGGCGTCGCGGTGTGTCCGAACAGAGGAAAACCCTTGACATTTTTCAACGACTGGTTGTAGATACGCTACGGCTTGATGATATCGATTTCGAGGTGTGAAACATGGGGATGGAAAAGCGTTACTGCTCCATTTGCGCATGGAGAGAAAATTGCCAGAAAAAATACAGTGTTTCGACCGACGCGGCAGGCTGTGTGCATTGCCCTGATTACTCCCGGGACCTGTCCATCAAGGACAAGGACATTGACGAGGTCGAACGGAAATACAGGGAGTCGTAGACCAGCACCGCTCCGGGCATTGCCGGATGATCTGCGGGGTGCGTATCCCATGGTCGTTCCCGCTTTTAGGGTAAAGTAAATACCGTGACAAGTAATGTCGGGACGTTACTTGTCACTTTTTTTATCAGAGGGTGCTTTATTGATAGTTTCATTACGGAAGCGTCTCATCCGCGCTCTTGAAGACGCGTTGAAAAAATGTGCCGGCTCCGGCATGCCGGGTTGTGTGGTGCCCTTCATCGAACTGGAGACAACCCGGGAGAAAAACCATGGGGATTACGCCACAAACGTGGCGATGGTTCTGGCCTCCAAATGCAAAATGAATCCCCGGAAAATTGCCGCTGCCATCCAGGAAAATTTGGAGGCGGGAGAAATCGTCGAGAAAATCGAAATTGCGGGTCCCGGGTTTATCAATTTTTTCATTCGTGACGGGATATGGCCTTACCTGCTGGAAGCCGTCCACAGGGAGGGATTGGACTATGGAAAGGTCAACATCGGCCGGGGAAGAAAAGTGCAGGTCGAGTTCGTCAGTGCCAATCCAACGGGTCCCCTTCATATCGGTCATGCCCGGGGTGCCGTTGTCGGGGACGTGATTGCCCGTTTGCTCGATGCCTGCGGGTATGACGTTTCCCGTGAGTATTACATCAATGATGCCGGAAACCAGATGAATAACCTCGGCAAATCCGTCTATCTCAGATTGCGTGAACTGGCCGGAGAAACGGTTGCCTTCCCCGAGACCTGTTACCAGGGCGATTATATTCGGGCCCTGGCCGGAGAGATTCTCCACCGGGAAGGAACCGGCATCCTCGAGAAGCCGGAAGCGGAACTGATACAGGACTTTACGGACTATGCAGGCCGAGAAATCCTTGAGGGCATCAAGGAAGACCTGCACGTCTTCGGGGTATCCTTCGACCGCTATTTCAGCGAGAGGGAGCTGTACCGGGGAAACGGCGTCCTGGGGCTTCTGGACGCCTTGGCGGAAAAGGGTTTCGTTTACCGGGACGAAAACACCCTTTGGTTCAAGACGACCCTGTTCGGAGATGAAAAGGACCGCGTTGTCGTCCGGAAGAATGGCGAGCCGACCTACTTTGCCGCCGACATCGCCTACCACAAAAACAAGTATGCGAGGGGATTCGATACGGTTATCGATATCTGGGGGGCCGACCATCACGGCTATATTCCGCGAATGCAGGCCTGCATCCAGGCCTTGGGTTTCGATAGGGATGCCCTAAAAATCGTGCTTGTCCAGCTGGTGAATCTGCTGCGCGACGGGAAGCCCATCGCCATGTCGACGCGGGCAGGTCAGTTCGACACCCTCAGGCAGGTGATCGACGAAGTCGGCACCGACGCCGCCCGGTACAATTTTCTGATGCGCCGTTCCGACAGCCACCTGGATTTCGATCTGGAACTGGCAAAGAAGCAGTCCAATGAAAACCCGGTCTACTACGTTCAGTACGCCCATGCACGAATCTGCAGTATCCTGCGGATCGCCGAGGAGCGGGGGTACGCCGAACCCTCCTATGAGAGGATGGAGCCTTCCCGCCTCAATCTACCGGAGGAAATAGATCTCGTGAAAGCCATCTCCGCATTTCCTGAGGTGGTGGAAGGGGCCGTCTCGACATTGGAGCCGCACCGGTTGACTTTTTATTTGAATGACCTTGCCGGGCAATTTCACAGTTACTATAATCGGCACAAGGTTATGACCGAGGATTCGGCCCAGACGGAGGCGAGGCTGGTTCTGGTGAAATCCCTGCGGACAGTTTTCGCCAATGCCTTGGCCCTGCTGGGTGTTTCGGC
>CAYPKE010000212.1:0-2634 GCA_964411235.1 uncultured Syntrophales bacterium | reverse complement strand
TATATTTATCAAATGCTTATATCTGTCTCAGTGTACTAAAATGTCAGAAGACCCCAAATTATTAAGCCGATCAGTTCATACCACCCCGGTTTTTTTCCGTCAAATGGGTTTTGAGACGGCTGGGCGGCAAATCGGCGAGTATGCTGCGTCGGAAATCGTGACTGGCTGGAAAAAGAGGTTTCAGCGTCAGGGAGGATGACACATGGCGTTCTTGTCGCCGCGACGAATCCGTTCTGTCCGCTTTCCGGCCACATCAACGACACGCTTCATGGCAGAATATTCAGAGAATGGATTCAGAAAAGATTTTCCATAAGCCGGCGGAGATACCCGATCGGCAGGAGTTTGATCTTCCGGGTGGACATGAGGTTTCCGGCCTGGGCCTGAGGCAGAACGCAACGCGTAAACCCCATGCGTGCCGCTTCCCTGATCCGTTCTTCGATTTGAGACACTCTTCGGATTTCACCGGTCAGCCCCACTTCCCCCAAAACGACCGTTTGGGGATCGATCGCCCGGTCCATGAAACTCGAGAGAATGGCCGCAATAATCCCCAGGTCGACGGCAGGTTCGTCAACCTTGATGCCGCCGGCTACGTTCAGAAAAATATCATGGCCGCAGATATTTTTACCCCATACCTTGTCCATTACCGACGTAAGCAGGGAGACCCGGTTGTGATCGACGCCGATGGCGGTTCTTCGGGGAGTGCCGAAGAGATTCGCACCGACCAGGGCCTGTACCTCGATCAGGATGGGACGGGTGCCTTCGATGCTAGGAACGACGACTGACCCGACGGTGCCTTCCGGCCTCTCGCTGAGGAAAAAGGAAGATGGATTCATGACCTCTTTCAGGCCGCTGTCGCCCATTTCGAAAACCCCGACCTCGTTGGTCGGGCCATAGCGGTTTTTGATCGCGCGGATAATGCGGTACGGATGGCCCGAGTCGCCTTCAAAATAGAGTACCGTATCCACCATGTGTTCCAGGATCTTGGGACCCGCGATGGCGCCGTCTTTCGTGACATGGCCGATCAGGAAAACGGGCACGCCCGTTTTTTTGGCCAGAAGAACGAACTGCTGGGCGCCTTCACGCACTTGCCCGACGCTCCCGGGAGCTGAGGAAAGGGCCGCCGTATGGATTGTCTGGATGGAATCAACGACGAGGACACCGGGTTCGATATCCCGGACATGCTGCAGGATTTTCTCGACGGATATTTCCGTCATAACAAGCAGGTTGGCGGAAAGTGCGGAAACACGCTGTCCCCTAAGCCGTATCTGTTTGGCCGACTCTTCTCCCGAGACATACAGGACTTTTATCCCCCGGGAGGCCAGATGCTGGAGGACCTGGAGCAGGAGCGTCGATTTGCCGATTCCGGGCTCTCCTCCCACCAGAATAACAGATCCGGAAACAATGCCGCCTCCGAGGACCCGGTCCACTTCGGCCATACCCGTATCGATCCGGTCTTTTTCGTCCGCGGCGATCGCATCGATGGGAAGGGGGGGGCTGTCGAAAGAGAGATCTCCTTCCCGCTGCGGTCCACCGGCGGATTCCTCTTCTTCAACGAAGCGGTTCCAGACCCCGCAGGCGGGGCACTTCCCCAGCCATTTGGCGGACTGATAGCCGCAATCCTGACAGAAAAAGGCGGTTTTGATCGGTTTCATCCTGAGCCCTGCGTACGATGTAATGGAAGCCATAACCGGGCGACAACATACGTCTTTACTTCAGGCTCGTCAATATCAAAAAGTCCTTCAAATTTGCTTGAGTAATACCCTTATTGCTGATATAGAAACCCGCTGTTTCAAATTTCATGGAGAAAGGTTAGAGAGAAACATGCACAACCCCAATTTCAGTTCCGGGCCTTGCAGCAAAAGGCCGCAGTGGTCTCTTGATGCTCTGAAGGAAGCGGCCGTGGGGCGGTCCCACCGGTCGAACCTGGGCAAAGAGAAGCTGGCAAAAGCAATCCAAGAAACAAAAACCGTTCTGGGAATTCCCGAGGATTATCTTGTCGGGATTCTTCCCGGTTCAGATACAGGGGCGTTTGAAGGGGCCATGTGGACACTGCTTGGCCCCAGAACAGTGTCAGTGCTGGTTTGGGAAAGCTTCAGCGAGGGCTGGGCCACCGACATCAACAAGCAATTGAAATTGAATGCAACCGTCCTGAAGGCCGATTCTGGAAAAATCCCCGATCTGAAGTCCATTGACTGGACAAACGATGTGGTTTTCGTGGCCAACGGGACCACGAGCGGCGTGAAGATCCCTGATTGGCAGTGGATTCCCGACAATCGGGAGGGTCTCACCCTGTGCGACGCGACGAGTGCGGTTTTTGCGATGGACGTGGACTGGTCGAAAGTCGACGCCCTGACCTTCTCCTGGCAGAAGTGTCTGGGTGGGGAGGGGGGCCACGGCATTATGGTCTTGAGCCCGCGCGCCTGTGAGCGGATTGCTTCCTATGATCCCCCCTGGCCCATGCCCAAGATCTTCCGGATGAAAAAGGCCGGCAAGGTGGATAAAGCCATTTTTGAAGGTGATACGATCAATACGCCTTCGATGATCTGTGTCGAGGATTACCTCGATGCCCTTTGCTGGGCCGGGAATATCGGTCTCAAGGGCCTGATCGAGAGAACCAACGAGAACCTGAAGGCG
>CAYPKE010000211.1:0-2699 GCA_964411235.1 uncultured Syntrophales bacterium | reverse complement strand
CGAATACCCAAGAGGAGGATTTTCATGACGGATCGGCGTATCGCTAGCTGGTTGGGACTTCTGGTCCTGCTGTTTATTTTTTTATCACCGACATACAGTTTTTCATCAGAAACATACCGAATCAAAAAGGGCGACACTCTTTCAGGCATTTCAAAGAAATTCGGTGTACCGATACATGCCATCAAGGAAGCAAACAACCTCAAAAACAGCGCCCTCCGCATTAACCAAACCCTCGCCATCCCCGTAAAATCAAGCAAGACATCGGCAAGCAAACCCCGCCAGGTCACTTCGCCTCAAGCCGTAAAAGAGACCTCCTATACAGTGCAAAAAGGAGACTCGCTATTCAAGATTTCCCGCAAAACCGGTGTTTCCGTATCCGACCTGCAGGCCATCAACGGAATGGACGGTTCGAAGATCCGGCCGGGGCAGAAACTGGCCCTCGCCTATGCCGAAACAGGCGGGATGATGCGGCCCATACCCGAAACCATCCATGGTCTGGATAACTTCAGCCTGGACGACCTGGAAGAAATCGAAGATGACGCAGGCGCTGGGGATGTCGTTCCGAATCCCGAAGGAACAGACATGCCGGTGAGTTTCCTCGGCAAGTGGGACGATTCCAAGGAGCGGGATCTGCTGGTAAAAATTTCGAAGGGTTTTCTGGGGGCTCCCTACCGTTTCGGCGGTGTATCCCTCAAGGGCCTTGACTGCTCGGCATTCGTGAAGCGCGTTTACTCGATTTTCGACATCAATCTTCCCCGGACCGCCAGGGAACAGGCACAATTGGGCCAGAAGATTTCCCGGAACAATCTGGCTGTGGGGGACCTGGTTTTTTTCAATACGCGCCGCTATCATGTATTCAGCCATGTGGGCATCTACATCGGCAACGGGGAATTCGTTCACGCTGCCGCAGGCCGGGCACGTGAAGTCCGGGTGGACAGCCTCGACCAGCCCTACTACAACAAGCGTTTCGTCAGGGCCGTACGTATCAAGGAACTGGAGGAGAAGCTATAGAAGGGCTTTTCCGGACGGTCTTTGCAGTTTTTCTCCTGCTGTCGCCGGCCCCTGGCAAGGCAGCGGAGGAAGGCGCCGTTTCGAACTATCAGGCGATTTTCCTGCCCTTTTTTCACAATAGCGATGTCCGCATTGCCATCCGCGCCTTCGAGCGCAACGGCCAGGGGATGGTGCTGGCCGTTAATCCTGTTAACCTGCAAACGGACATTATCCCCACCCGATCCGTCGATTTCTTCCAGTTCGTTCCCCGTGACCGCTGGCGACATTCCCCTTTCAGACGCGGCCTTTCCGAATATGCGGCGCAGCCCTGCCCGCTGCAGAACGACGGTCTTGTTCAGGCGGATGCAACCGTAGAGGGCTCGTTTTTGACCGTCGATCTCTGCCCGTCCCGCAAACCTTTTGAAAAAAGGCTCTTCGTGGCACTGCTTGATCTTTGGCAAGACAGTCCGAACCCGGCTCCGGTTGGAATCGCCGTTACCGGCGCCTGGGCCGCGGCACACGAGGACGCGCTGCGATGGCTGCAGGATCAGGCACGTGGAAACAAATTGGATATAACCTGGATCAACCACTCCTTCAGCCATCCTTACGATCGCTTTCAACCGCTGGAGAAGACCTTTCTGCTGACACCGGGAACGGATTTCAGAAGGGAGGTACTTGCCACCGAAATCATGCTCATCGAAAGGGACATCCTGCCGTCCGTCTTCTTCCGATTCCCGGGTCTCGTTTCCAACTGCCGGCTCATGGCCCGTTTGAAAAAGCTGTCCCTCATTCCCGTCGGCAGCCGGGCCTGGCTGGCGAAAGGGGAAGCCCCGGTGACGGGCAGCATCATCCTCGTTCACGGCAACGGCAACGAACCCCTGGGGATCGATCTGCTGCTGGACCTCTTCCGCTCGGGGAGAATTGAATTCACCGCAGGGAATCTGCGCCTCCGGCCCTTGCAGGATGCCATTGCCAACCCCGCGGCACACTGATCCGCTCTCGTTTTCCGATTTTTTTATTGATTTATTTCACGCCTTTTTATAGTGTTCGTTCCTCCAACACACGGACAGACAGAGCCGTGGTCAAGTTCACCGGCGCGGAAACAACTCTTCATACCAGGGAGCGGATGTATCATGGGGAAGACACTAACAGAAAAAATACTGCAGCATCATCTTGCCGGCGGCGCATACGTTCCCGGCAGCGAAATCGCCATCCGGATCGACCAGACCCTGACACAGGACGCCACCGGGACGATGGCGTACCTCCAGTTCGAATCCATGAACATCCCCCGGGTCAAAACGGAACTCTCCGTCAGCTACATCGACCATAATACCGTCCAGATCGGCTTCGAAAACGCCGATGACCATCGCTACCTCCGCTCGGTGGCAAGGAAATTCGGGATTTACCTATCCCGCGCGGGAAACGGCATCTGCCACCAGGTCCACCTCGAACGATTCGGGAAACCCGGCAAGACCCTGATCGGCTCCGACAGCCATACGCCCACCGGAGGCGCCCTCGGCATGATCGCCATCGGCGCCGGCGGCCTGGATGTGGCCCTGGCTATGGCGGGCGAACCCTTCTATCTTACATGCCCCCGTGTCATCCGGATCAACCTGGAGGGAAAACTCCCCCCCTGGGTCTCCGCCAAGGATATCATTCTGAAAGTCCTGGAGATATTCTCCACGAAAGGCAATGTCGGCTGCATCTTC
>CAYPKE010000210.1:0-2781 GCA_964411235.1 uncultured Syntrophales bacterium | reverse complement strand
TTTCCCTGGCGAGAAGGATGCTCTCGGCGGCATTGGGCGCCGTATCCCGGTCGTTTTTTCCCCAGATCAGGATGCATTGGGCATTTACGGTCTGGGGCATCGTCATGGCGCCGTAAACCGCAGTATGAGCGAAATCACGTCCGACGAAGCAAATCGACCCATTGCCGATACTGTTGGGTGAGCCGTAGGCATTCATGAGCCGGTTCACGTAATCCCAGGGAGCGCCCCAGTCCGCGCCCATGCCCCGCAGCCAGCAAACCGTCTGCGCACCGTATTCGCGTTTGCAGAAAAGAAGCCGCTCGGCAACGACGTCCAGCGCTTCGTCCCAGGTTGCTTCGCGAAATCCGCGCTTGCCGTTCCGGAGCAGCGGCTTGGTCAACCTTGCCGGGGAGTAAATGATATCCGCCGCCGCGGCGAGTTTCGGACAGACGAGTTGCCGTTCCGGGGGAAGGAGAGATTTTCTTTTTGCGGATACCCATTTCCCCTGTTCCGTCTCCACCTCGATGGGGCAGCAAGCGGAACACAGGCGGCACAGCGAATGCACTTTCATGGGCGCACCTCCATCCTTTTTGTCTCTTTACCGGACGGCCTTGATGTAGCAGCTTCTGATCTGCTCATAGTGGTTGGCATGGGTTCGGATCTTCCACCAGACATGACCATGAGACTTGATTTCCCAGGAAGGAGAAAGATGCGGATTGCCTCCGCATAGAAGCTTCATGATGTGTTCCTGCCCGCGGGAACGGTAAGGACCTTCCTGCTGCCCCCCCAGCCAGTTTGCCTGCGGTGCGACATCCTCCGACCAGGAAAAGGGATCGGAAAGCAGAAACTGAGCCTGTTCGTTCCTGGTGACGCGGTTCGCCTCCTCCAGGTGCTTCATGGGAGCCGGGACTTTATCCACCAGGTTCAGGGAGGCGAGAGAGGATGCCGACCCTGACCGGAAAGGCAGCGCCAGGGCGTCGGCGACGATGAAGTCCACCTTTTCGCTGCTCCACTCTTCGGGCATGATGAATTCCACCACCCGGGCCACATGCCCTTCCTCCTTCAGGGAAAATGCTTCACGGCGGTTCCGCATCAGTTTACGGGCATGGTGGACAAAAGCCCGGGCGTTGTCCACGCCGATGACGAAATCGCATTTACGCGTCATTTCAAAAGCGAAACGCCCGACGGCGCTTCCGGCATCGATACACAGACCGGCATGCGGCCGGACCAAGTCCGCCCAGCGGCGGTAAGCATCGGAGGCGTTTTCCTCGCGCAGAAGGTCGCTGTAATGGCTCCAGAGATACGAGGATACAACCGGCGGGGTTTCATATTTGTTGTCCCGGTAGGCTTTGGACGGGAACAGCGCGGCGTCAAGCAGGGCGATTCCGTCTTCGATGCGGTACACCCTGCCGCAGCCGTCACAGGTTAGGTGTCCCGACACGATGTCCGCACCCTCCTGCTGTTCAATTTTTTCGTTGAGTTTCCTTTCTTCCGGCAGACAAACCGGGCAGATCAGGATGTCGAGGAGAGTTTTTTTCATGCCCCGGGCCTTTTGCTTTTTGAAATGAAGGGGTCGGGTGTCTTCGTGCTTGCAGGTGACGTCATCAAGATCCAATGACCGGGACATCCGGCCGGCCGTCATTCCTTTGCGGCCGGCCGGGACGGGACCTACTTACCCTTCACCTGTTTCGCTTCGTCGCCTTTCAGCAGAATCATGAGCTGACCGCAGCAGGAAAGCTTGCCCTGACCGCCATGCAGGACCTCCACGATGTTCCCGCACATGGTGCATTTATAAATTTCACTTTTCTCGGCCATATAAACCTCCTTTTTCATTGGAATTCGATCTTTGGCAACAAGATCGTCATATCACGGTTATTCATACCCGGAATGAGGGAGACAGTCAACCATGGATGCAGGCATTTCCCCCAAGACGGCAATGCCTTCCGGTGATTTCCTGCAGATGAAAACACTGCCATAAAAAAGTTCAACATTTTTTCATGGGAATTTTCACAAAGAAACCATGGACATGACCGGACGATGTGTATAAATTTGGGTTGAACAAACCTTGCGGGGCAAACCGGAAGAAAACTTTCTTTTGCGAGCGATGTTTACGTCTTTTTCGATTTGCCCTGCAGCCGGGAGTGCGATTATGAATAAGAAACAAGTGCCTGAAGTCAGAACACCATCCTGCAGAGCTGCCCTTCAGGAATGCATGGACATCCTCATGAATGCGCCCATCGGTATCTGCACGGCAACGCCGGAAGGACGCTTTCTGGACATGAATCATGCCATGGCCCGCATGTTCGGTTATGATTCACCGCAGGAGATGATCACGGCCATTCAGGATATCGGCAAGCAGCTCTATGCCGATCCCAAGGAAAGAGCCGCCGTGATGCGATTGCTGGAAAAGAACGGCGAGGTGGTGAACCATGAACGCCGTCACATCAACAAGGACGGTTCCATCGTGTGGGCGTCCGCCAATATCCGGGCGCTGCGGGACGATGCGGGCAACATTCTCCTTTATCAGGCCTTCTTCACCGATATTACCGCACGCAAGCTCGCAGAGGAAATCCTGCGCAAAAGCGAGGAACGGTACCGATCCATTGTCAAAGTTTCGGATATCGGGGTCTGGGAATGTGAGTACCCTTCGGGCAATACATGGTTAAATCCTGAATATTTCGAGCTTCTGGGGTATGATCCGGAAAGCTTTGCCACTCCGGACGGCCGTTACACGCTCACCGAGGATTGGATTAGTCTCATTCATCCGGATGACAGGTAAAAAGCGACCCGGAATTTTGCCGA
>CAYPKE010000209.1:0-2875 GCA_964411235.1 uncultured Syntrophales bacterium | reverse complement strand
GGGAGGTCTGCTTGCGGCGTATACTTGTGACCGGCGGCGCCGGTTTTCTGGGATCCCATCTGTGTGAATCGTTCCTGGAGGCAGGCTGCGATGTCATCTGTCTGGACAATTTTTCCACTGGGTCCAAACAGGCGATCGCCCGTTTTTTGAAGAATCCGTTTTTCGAATTGATCACCCACGACATTACCGAGCATTTCATGGCGGAGATCGACGAAATCTACCATTTGGCCAGCCCGGCAAGCCCCGTTCACTACCAGCGCAGACCGGTGGAAACAGTCAAAACCAATGTGGCCGGGTCCATCAACGTTTTGGAAATTGCCCGGGAAACGGGAGCCAGGGTTCTGCTGTCCTCGACCAGCGAAGTCTATGGCGATCCTTTGGTGCATCCGCAGCGGGAGGACTACTGGGGCAACGTCAACCCGATCGGACCCCGAAGCTGTTACGATGAGGGCAAGCGCTGTGCGGAGACCCTGTTTTTCGACTATCGACGCCAGTATCGGGTCGGGATAAAAGTTGCTAGAATATTCAACACATACGGACCATTCATGAAGGCCGACGATGGACGCGTGATCAGCAATTTCATCGTTCAGGCCCTGAAGCGGGAACCGCTGACCGTTTACGGGGACGGGACCCAGACACGATCGTTCTGCTACGTTGATGACATGATCAATGCCTTGAAAATCCTGATGGGCACGGACGATGGGTTCACGGGTCCGGTCAACCTGGGTGATCCCTGTGAGAAAGCCGTCGGCGAGATTGCGGAAACCATTATCCGCTTGACCGGGTCTTCATCCCGGATCGAATTCAGGCCCCTGCCCGAGAACGATCCGCGGCGACGCCTGCCGGATATTACCCTTGCCGGGCAGGTACTCAATTGGGAGCCGGTCATACCCCTCGCAGAGGGTCTGAAAAAAACAATACATTATTTCAAGCAGATATTGGGGACTTGAACCATTGCTTTTTTCGGTCATCATTCCTAGATTTAGTCGCTGGCCTTCGCTCAGACGCACCTTGGACAGCCTTTTGTCGCAGGTATTTCCGGCCGATCTGTTTGAACTCATCGTGGTCGATGACGGCAGTACGGATGAAACACGATTCGGTGAGAATCATTACAAACGGGTGATTTTCCTGCACGGGGAAAATCGTGGCCCCGCCGCGGCCCGAAATGCCGTATGCCGCCATGGCGCTGAGGTTTGAAAGCCGACCAGAAGCGCCTTCGCCCGGAGTGCGGATGGCTTTTGTATTTGCAGCAAGGCCTAGTCCGAGATCTTTTCGATCCGGCACATGAAGTTGCGTCCTGAGGGGGTGCCGATCACGGGGTTTCGCCGATCCTCGTCCGTAAGGCGGTTGAGATTGTAATCCGGATGGTGGTCTCCCCATCCCCAGGCGATCCGAACAACCCCCGGATGGATGATCTCGGAGACATTGGCCCGCATCCGGATCTGGCCGTGCGGCGTTTCGACTTTCACCCTGTTTCCGGTTTCGATGCGGTAAGCCGCCGCATCCAGGGGATGGATGTCGATCACACAATCCTTTTCGTGCTGCACAAGGACAGGGATGACACGGTACTGGGAATTGACGAAGCGGTTGTTGCGGGCGCCGCTTATGCCTATCAGCGGATAGCGGTCCGTCTGGTCCATGAAGCTGATTGGATCTTTCAGGTGGCCGCGGCTGAAGGGCACCGGATCGTGTCCATGAGCTTGCAGGACGTCCGAAAAAAGTTCGATTTTGCCGCTGGGTGTCCGGAAACCTTCGGTTTGATGCTTCTGATACCTTGGCGGTTCGGCCAAGATCCCGTCCGGATTTTCCCGCAGCATCGCCACGGTGATTCCCGCCGGTTCGAGCTGATAATCGATGGCGGCCTCGGCGGTCTGCCAGGGGAATTCTTTGTCCAGGCCGATCCGACGGGCCAGCTCAAAGATGATTTGCCAATTCGGCCGGCTTTCGCCGATGGGGGCGATCACCTGTTCCTGAATCCTGACGGGGCTGCAGCGGAGTGAGGCGCGATTGAGCTGGGTGTTCTCAAAACAGCTTGCGGCGGGCAGGATTACATCGGCCATTTCCGTGGTTCGGTTCATAAAAAGGTCGCTCACCACCAGAAACTCAACCTTTTCCAGAGCATTCTTCGCGCGATTACTGTCCATGAAAGTGATGACCGGATTGCCGGACTGGACGATCAGGGTTTTGATCGGATAGGGTTTTTCATCAAGGATGGTATCGATGACACAGGATTGGACCTGGTTTCCCCAGTTGCGATGGAAACGGTTGAAAAGCGGATAGTCTGCGGTGATGGGGGCCACACCGTCGGGAACACGATCCCGGAGCTGCAAGTTCCGGTTCGGAATGGCCTGAGGGATGAGATCGCCGCCGGTCACATCCAGATTCCCCGTCAGAACTCTGAGCATGGCCACTGCCCGCGTCGCATCGAAAGATTCAAGCTGCATGTCCAGACCGTTGCCGTCTATAATGCAGGCAGGCTTGGTTGTCGCGTAAAGCGCGGCGGCGTCCCTGATTAAGGTTGGATCGAGCCAGATCCGGTCGGCAATCTTTTCGACCGGATACTGTGCGGCCGCTTGTTTCAGCCGGTCGAAACCGATGGTCCATTTCTGCACGAAGGTGTGGTCATACAACTCCCGGGAAATGATCTCATGAATCATTGCCATGGCCAGCAGGCCGTCATGGGCCGGTTTGATCTGCAGCCAGAGGTCGGCCATTTCGGCAAACCGGGTTTTAACCGGATCGACTACGATGAGCTTCGCGCCTTTTTCCCTGGCGAGAAGGATGCTCTCGGCGGCATTGGGCGCCGTATCCCGGTCGTGTTTTAGCCACATCAGGATTCATATTGGATTTAATGTGTGGGGCCTCGGAAAGGCGC
>CAYPKE010000208.1:0-2898 GCA_964411235.1 uncultured Syntrophales bacterium | reverse complement strand
CGGGTTGTGGCCCCGGAGGTTGAGGGTTCAAGTCCCTTCACTCACCCCAAAGATCGTTCAACATTGTTCTTGATGATTAGATAGCGCCCGTAGCTCAGTTGGATAGAGTCGCAGACTTCGAATCTGTTGGTCGTACGTTCAAGTCGTACCGGGCGCGCCATATATGAGCGGAATATGTATTGGGCCCTTAGCTCAGCAGGTAGAGCAACTGACTCTTAATCAGTAGGTTGTCGGTTCGATCCCGACAGGGCTCACCAATTATCAAGGGGTTAGAGGTTTTCTCTAACCCCTTTTCGTTTGTTTGTCTGTTTACTATCTGTTTATCCATTACCTGTGCCTAAAGTCTTGTTAATCGCCTTTTGTTGATCTGCCATTGAGGCGTGCGTATAGATCTGGGTCGTCGCTATATCTTCATGGCCTAACATTTCCTGAATGGTCCCGAGATCGGTGGTTGATCAGCTCCCAGCCCTCCTTGTTGATGCGGACCGCGTCGTGTTGGGAAATGTCTCCGTCCGCGAAGGCGGCGGCGGAAATGGCCGTCAGGTGCCCGAATTCCTCGATGGTCTTCATCAGGTTCCGCGCCAGATCGACGGTCCCGACACTCTTGCGGCCGAGGGGAAAACAGCAGAGATGGAACTTCTGCGCGAGATAGTGAATGGGGGCGTAGGCCTTGGCCGTCGGGGTGCCCTGGGAAAGGCTTTCCTGGATAATCGTTTCCAGGCGGTCCAGGGGATTGAAGGCGCCGGAGTCGGTGAAATCGGCGCTGGGTTCCTGCCATTTGTAAATCAGGGCGGTGGTCAGGTGCAGGGCCTTGGCCACGTCTTTGGTCTTGCCGTTGATGGCGCATGCCATCGCTTCCCACGATTCCATGCTTATACCCCCAGAAACGCATTATAATTTACACCTGATCCGGCCGTGGTACGCTAGAGCCGGACATACCCGGACCTCAAACGGCATTAACCATTGCAATTTGCCTTTCGGTGTGTATAATCACCGTGATTTGAAAGCAGTTCTTTCAGTCCTTCCAGGATCTGAAGGGAGCGCTTTCCTTTCCGGTAGCCGGAAAGGGCATTGCAAAGGGTACTGATGTGGATCGGCTCGCCCATATGCACCGAAAGCCTTGCGGCCAGTTCGGGCACGTGGCCGTGCACCTGGAGCCTCATGCCCCGGTCGATCATGAGCTTGAAGCATTCTTTCTGGAGAAGAGCGAATTCCTGATTCATGGGCACCCCCGGTGTTGATGCGGCAACAGAGCCCATTCGATAAGGAATGAAGGCATGACGTATGCCGAGTTGAAAATAGACGTGATCTGTGAAATGACCGGCGACGCGAGAGGCCTGGTCGCCGAGGTGGTTTCCATGATGCAGAAGGTCCTGGAAGCGATGGGCGTTGACCACGCGTTTATGAACGAGCAGATCACGGCGCAGGACCTGGCCAGGGCCCGGCAAAAGCTGGTCGAGGATAAGGACCTAGTCACCTGGTACAAGAAGGGCCTCCATTATTATCACACGGTGAATCAGCAGGGCGGGATGCAATAAGCAAATCCCGGCCGGCCAGGGCCCATGCTTTCAGGCCTGCCAAAAGATCCGGCTCCGAAAGGGAAATTCCGGATAAAGCGCCGAGAGGTGTTTGCATAACATGGCTTTTTTCAACCGGGCAGTCGTTTGGCTGCACGGATAATGGCTTCCGATGACCGGTGGAAGCTGAAATATGGCTTAAACGTTTTTTCATGACACCCTCCAAGCGGCGGGTTTAGCGATAAAGGTTAGAGGTTGACGTTTTTATGTCCATGCAACGATTTGTTTTTTTAGCGAGCCCGACCGCGGGCGCCCTGAACACGGAAGATATCGCGGGCAGCCGTGTGGAAGTCTGGAGCACTGACGAGGACCGTGATGCGGCCGAGGCCAAGGCGCGCGCGTACATCATGGATCACTCCTGGGTTGTGGATAAGCTTGAGCTGGAGGAACGCTGGTCCGATGATGAGCGACCCGGTCCCGAAAAATCACGGGAGCTGTTGAACCTGTGCCAGGCGGCGGAAGTCTGCGGCATGGCCGCGATCTTCTTTGCCTGGCCCAAAGCATCGAAGCCCGGCGTTTATCTGCACTGTCCGTTGAGCAGCCACGAGGCTCCCGGTAGTTTGCATTGACAAGGATTATCATCATATCGCGCCCCCGGTGAGGATGTTTTTATATGATCTTCCCTGAGGGGAGGGAATACACGGTATTTTACATCAAGTCAAGAAAAAAGTAAGATAGAATGAAAATAATAGATTTGAATTTAAATTACGCAGATATTCGAGATCGAATTGAGATCGATAAGGCTCAATTCAAGATTTCACAATGGGCGGAACTTACAGGAACTAGCAGGAACGTTATTAGTAATATTCATGGAAAATCCGGGAAACATAATCCATCACTTCAATATATCATCGCAGTATCGAGGGTCACTGGCAAGTCCGTTGAGTGGTATCTTTACGGTCAGAAAGATTTGAAAAACACCGTTTGTCCGACCTGCGGCAACTGGTCCGAAGATGTCAAGGAAGCCTGCCGGAAGCTCCGGGAAATCATGGAGTCGGGGGATGATCTGGCCAGGGAGACGATCCTGAACAACCTGGACCTGATCGGGCGCGGCGTAGGGAAGGGGGCAGGGCGCCCAGGAAAAAAAGATTTGCCGCAATCGCGAGCGGATATGGAACCCCCGGCAAGGAAAAGGAAACAGACTGCGGCAAGGTAGTGTTTATTAATTTCAACGGCGATAAAAGTAAATGGCAAGTGTGCAAATTTCACAGAAAAGCCAGAGGGCAGCCGCCGCAGCGCGCTTGCCCGAGCACTTCGATGGCATCATCGGCCTGCCTCGTTTGTTTCAAGAGATCAGCGAGGGAAAGGGGCTGGCCAGTCG
>CAYPKE010000207.1:0-2967 GCA_964411235.1 uncultured Syntrophales bacterium | reverse complement strand
CCATCGAGGTCATGGCGGCCAGAGGCGTGAATACCCTCCTTTACGGCCCCATGAAGCCGGTGGGCCTGTCGGATCCGAAGTCCGCCGCCTCACCGTATGCGGTCGTCCAGCTGCGCCGGGAAAACAGGGAAGGAACGCTTTTCAACCTGGTCGGGTTTCAGACCAAAATGACGTATCCTGAACAGAAGCGGGTTTTCCGGACGATCCCCGGCCTCGAAAACGCTGAATTCGCCCGCTACGGCAGCATCCACCGGAATACCTATATCGATTCTCCTCGCCTTCTGGACGCCACCCTGCAGATGCAAGGAAGGCCAAACATCCTCTTCGCCGGCCAGATCACGGGGGTGGAAGGGTATGTCGAATCGGCGGCGTCCGGTCTTTACGCGGGACTTTCGGCCGCGTCGCTTCCGGCATCTACCCCGATTACGCCCCCTCCCCCGACCACGGCCCTGGGCGCCCTGATTCACTACATCACCCACTGCGATCTTAAATCATTCCAGCCGATGAACGTCAATTTCGGCCTCTTTACCCCCCTGGCGCAGCCTAAAATTCCCAAGCGCTACCGGGGCATGCACTACGCTGAGCGGGCGCTGGAAGATATGTCACGTTGGAGGGAAACGATTTTATGAAAGGGACCTTCCGGAATCGCCCCGAATCAGGGAATCCTTCCGGAAGGCCTTGATTGATGACTAGAAGTTTTCCGCCAGGACTTCAAAATAGGACTGGGGATGACGACAGGCGGGACACTGTTTCGGCGCCGCCGTTCCCTCGTATACATAACCGCAGTTGATGCAGTGCCATTTGACGGGGGTCTTCTTCTCGAATACTTCCTTGTTGTCAATGTTCTTGATCAGCGAACGGTAGCGGGCTTCGTGGAATTTCTCCACCTTGGCCACCTGTTCAAAAGTGCGGGCGATTTCCTCAAAACCCTCATCCTTGGCCACGCTGCTGAAATCCGAATAGATGGCAGTCCACTCATGCAGCTCGCCAGCCGCCGATGCCTCCAGGTTCGCCTTCGTGTCCCCGATGATTCCGGCGGGATAGCTTGCCGTGATTTCCGCCTCTCCCCCTTCCAGAAATTTGAAAAACAGTTTCGCGTGCTCCTTTTCGTTTTCGGCTGTCTCCTCAAAAATCCGGGCGATCTGCTCGTACCCCTCCTTTTCGGCCGCGCTGGCGAAATAGGTATAGCGGTTTCTTGCCTGCGACTCTCCCGCAAACGCCGCCAGCAGGTTTTTCTCCGTCCTGGTCCCCTTTACCGATTTGCTCATATCCTTCTCCTTTCTGATATTTTACTACGTAATTATTTTTGGTAATGTATGAAGCGGCCGGAATAAAGTCAATAGAGAAATTTCTGCTTATTCTCCCCCAAAAAAATCAAAATCTAGTACCAAGGTACAATGGTTTTCTATTTAAAATGCCTTAAGGTAGAATCGCATTGAATTAGATAATCCAAAACCTACACATAGAGGGAGGAATCATCATGGCCGATATTTCGAAGGCATCCACAACGTCAGGTTCAGCAAAGAGCGTCACGGATAATCCGGCAATCGGCAAGGCCGTCATCGTTTACGGTCAAGTCAAGGCCGTATCCCCTGACGGAACCGTCCGGGTCCTCAAACCGAACAGCGTCGTGTATGCCGATGACCGCATCATCTCCGGCAGCGACGGCAGCATCTCCATCCTGCTCGCCGGTATTCCTCCCATCCACCTCGATCTCGGCCGCATGACGGAAGTTGTGCTCGATGAGGATGTCTACAGCGGCGTCAGCCCGGATACTGCCGCGGATGCGGCGGCCGAGGCGGAAGCAATTCAGATGGCCCTGCTGGCCGGCGACGAACCCATCCAGCCGGAAGCCCCCGCAGCGGGCGGTGAGGCCAATGCCGGCGGCGGCCACCCGGTCGTCAACTTCGGGTTGACCGGTGATGAGGTCACTCCCGAGAGCGGCGCCGAAACAAGGGGCATCGAATTCACTACCGTAGACACCATCCAGGGAGTGACGGATGAAGGACCTGGCTTCGATTACCTGCCCACTGCCGGCATTGTCGAAGCCACGGTCTTCGATGACGGGCTCCCTGGCGGCATTCCGGAAGCCGGCGAAGAGGCAACCTTCAGCGGAACATTGGATTTCGATTACGGGCTGGACGGACCCGGTTCCATAGATTTTGCATCCATGGACGGTCTCACGGAAACCATTGGCACGGAAACCGTTCTTTTCAGTTGGAGCGGCAACACACTTACAGCCACTATCATCGGCGGCGATCGTGATGGAACCCCTTTGTTTGAGGTAATTATTGAAGATCAACTTACCGGAGCCTATACGGTCAATCTCCTGACCAATGTTCTTCATGCTCCCGGCGATGGTGAGAACGACGCCGGCCCGATCGATCTCTTTTTTACCGTAACGGATGGCAACGGCACCCCCGTGAATGGAACATTATCAATTACCTTTAATGATGATATGCCAGAGCTAACCCAACCGGCGGTGGACAGTTCCGTCACCCTGGACGAATCGGATGCCGGTGAAAACTTCTCCTCAGGACCGATTTCCACCACCAGTACGACCGCGATCCTTTCCTACACGGCACTCTACGGCGCGGACGGTGCGGCCGCCAGCAACCCCACGGCCTACACCCTCTCCCTGACCGGTCCGACTGCCTCCAGCCTGACCACGTCACAGGGGGATTATGCCATCACCTTGGTCCAGACCAACTCGACGACCATTATAGGCCAGTACGTCGATGGCGATTCGGCCACGCAGAACGCCTTCACCGTGGTTATCAACGCCAACGGCACCCTCACGGTGACGCAGAATGTGGCCCTGTTTCATCTTGATCCCACGGATCATGATGACCCGCTGGATCTCGACGGTCTTATCACCGCAACTGTCACTCTAACGGACAATGACGGTGACAAGGTCAGCAGTTCAGTACAGGTAGGTGCCGCCATCATCTTCAAGGACGACGGGCC
>CAYPKE010000206.1:0-3040 GCA_964411235.1 uncultured Syntrophales bacterium | reverse complement strand
CTTTCGTGGACAATCTGGTTTACATCACCTTGCTTGTCTTCATTGTAATTGCCGCTCTGGCCCAACTGGGAATTCAAACCACCTCTTTTATCGCGGTCATCGGGGCCGCCGGCCTTGCCATCGGTCTGGCGCTTCAAGGATCCCTGTCAAATTTCGCGGCGGGTTTCCTCATTCTCATCTTTCGCCCTTTCAAGGCCGGCGATTATGTGGAAGCGGCTGGTGTCGCCGGAAGTGTGGAAAAGATTCAGGTCTTTACCACCCAGCTTTCAACTCCGAACAACATCACCGTCATTGTTCCGAATTCCAAGATCATGGGAGACACGATCACCAATTATTCCGCCAAGGACAAGCGACGCGCGGATTTTGTATTCGGGGTGAGTTACCGGGATGACATCGACAAGGTACGCTCGATAATCCGGGAGGAGATTGACCGTGACCGCCGTATTCTCAGGGACCCGCCCCCTGCAATTCTGGTCGGGTCACTGGGCGACAGCAGCGTTAACTTTACCGTGCGTGCCTGGACAAACAGCACGGACTACTGGGGGGTTTACTTCGATACTATCGAGGCGGTAAAGAAGCGCTTCGATGCCGAGGGCGTCACGATCCCCTTCCCGCAACAAGATGTTCACCTGCACAAGCTTGAATAATCCGCCATGCAGGCCCAGAGAAGAGCTGCCATGTCACCAGGGGACAAGCCAAGGCGCTGCGGACAGGGACAACACCCAAGGTTTGTTCCCCACACCGAATTCATGAATGGAGAAGAGTTGTGAGGCTGTTACGTGTTTTAATCGTGCTTTTTTTGACGTCCTTCACGCTGCCGGCAAAGGCCGGCGAGGTGATACTCATCAACGGTGATCGGCTGACCGGAACAATTGTTGCGGCTGTTGAGGGAAAATTGCAGCTCCGTTCACCGCTGCTTGGGACCGTCGAAATTGATATGACCCACATCGAATCGCTGTCCAGCGATGAAATGGTAACAATTGTCCTGGCCGACGGACGGACACTTGCCCGTCGGTTGCATGCAAACACAGCGGGCACAGTGCAATTGCTGGATGAACAAGGGCGCATGGAAGGTCCGGTGCCCCTGGAAAACATCGCCGCGCTCAATCCGCCGCCAGAGGAAAAGCCCGCCTGGACCGGCAGCGTCAGCGGTGGCTTAACATCGATTCACGGCAACACGTCATCACAGTCCCTCCAGGCGAGCGGGAACATCATGAAACGCAGAGAAAGCGACCGCACTTCCCTGGGAGCCGACTACGGGCGTGCCAAAAAACGCAATGACATAACGCGCAAAGACGAAACCAGCGAAGACTGGTGGCGCATGCAGGGCAAGTACGACCTATTTTTCCATGAAAAGCTATATGGCTATATTGAGGGCCGTTATGCAGTAGACAAGGTGGCGGACCTGGACCGCCGCATCACAGGCGGCACCGGTGTTGGTTATCAATGGATCGAAACGGAGAGGATGAATTTCTCAACCGAGGCGGGCTTGGCCTACGTAACGGAAAAGTACAGGAATGACGGCAGCAGTGATCGCTTGACGGCCCAGGTGAACTACCATTTCGACATGACCTTGTTCGAAAGGCTGACGTTCAGAAACAACCTGTCCTATTTCCCCAGCACTGAAAACATTTCAGACTATTACCTGACCACGACATTTGAATTGCGCGCCCGGATGTTGGCGCGGATGTTTGCCAACTTCAGAACGATTTTTGATTACGACGCCAAGCCCGCTCCGGGAAAATCCAGCACCGACATCAAACATATCCTGGGGGTGGGCTGGGATTTTTAAACGATAGCGCTCTCTTGCGTCAAGCAAGGCTGACTTTCATAATTGCTTTGCACGCTGTTCACAGCGACGGCAAGCATTCATGAAGAACGGTACAGATGAAAGAAAAAATGAAAGAGCGATTGCATAAAATCTCAAGGGACATTCGCGTTGCAGAAGTGTTCCGGCATCTCGGACTGATCCTGGCCGGGAGCATCCTCTGCGCCCTGGCGATCAATGGCATCCTTATCCCCCTTGGTTTTGTCAGTGGGGGACTGACCGGGCTCGCCCTGATCATTCATTATCTACTGCCGCCGCTCCCCGTCAGCATCCTCTATTTCACCCTGAACATTCCCCTATACCTGATCGGCTGGCGCTATGTGGGAACCCGTTTCCTTTATTACAGCATTGCCGGAACCTTCATATTCTCCGCCACCGTGGAATGGGCTCAGGCCACCGTTCCGGTGGAGGACAAGCTCCTGGGAGCGCTTCTGGCCGGCATCATGACGGGAATCGGTTCGGGGATCATCCTGCGCTCCGCAGGCTCCGCCGGAGGGGTGGACATCCTTTCCGTCATGCTTCTGAAGCGTTTTTCCATCCGTCTCGGCAGCACGCTGCTGGCATTCAACGGGGCGGTCCTGGGTGCGGCGGCATGGCTGTTCTCTCTGGAGATCGCCCTCTATACGCTGATTTTTATTTACGTCACGGCTTATTTCATGGACCTCGTTGTGACCGGGCTCAGCCAGCGCAAGGCCGTCCTGATCATGTCCCCTGCCCATACAGAGATCGCGGCTTCGATCATGCGTAAGCTCGACCGGGGCGTCACGCTTCTGAAGGGCCAGGGCGGCTACTCAGGACAGGAGACCGATCTGATCTATACCGTTGTGACTTTCCGGGAACTGCCCCGCCTGAAAAGGCTGATCCACAAGATCGACCCCGGCGCCTTTGTCGTCATCAGCGATACCAGCGAAGTCATGGGCCTTCGAATCGGAAACCAACCCCACTGGTGAAAAATCGCCATGAGATGACTATGGCTTTCCCGCAGGTGTAAAAACAACTATCAATAGCTTCCTGAAAGGGCGTGTCTAATAAATTTGAACTCTATGCGCCCTTTCTCCCCGTATTCAGTTCCGTCATTTTTCCCATATATTACCACCCCCGGCTTTTGGTCTTTATTATCAGGAAATACCCGGTGTTAAAAATCCAATTATTCTGAGTTCGTAAGCTTCCCCTAAGATAGGACATGTTAAAAATAGAGCTTTCTGGCAAAAT
>CAYPKE010000205.1:0-3068 GCA_964411235.1 uncultured Syntrophales bacterium | reverse complement strand
CGACCAGCCCATCAAGGGGAAATGTCCCAACCCTGGTTGTAACGGGCAATATGATGTGCGGGAGGCAATCGGGAAATCCCTGGCCCGTGAAGAGGCCGGATCCTCTCCGGAGAACAATGTCTGTCCCGCATGCGGGAGTCCGATCTTCTCCAGATGGACGTGTTGCAAGGTCTGCCGCACTCTGATCTTGGGGCTACGGCCCGTTGGGAAGCTTATGCTCATGCTGGTCGGGCTGTTGATTCTCGTCCTGCTGACCGTAACCTACCGATGCTTGTCCTGATCGAAACACGCGTCCAGGGTGAGAGGTGATTCAGGAATGTTTCCTGCCACAAGCCGCCGGCACGCATCATAAGGGCGGGAACTTTATCGAGAGCGCGTTCCTCAGGGAACCGCTCGGGACAGGAGGTATCGTCTATGTTCAGCCAGATTCTGGTTCCGACGGATTTTTCCAAAAAACACATCCACCCTATCGAAATTGCGACCAACCTTGCCACGAAATACAAAGGCGTCGTCCACCTTCTCCATGTTGTCGAAATCATCGCCGACACAACCTTTACCGAGTATGAGGATTTCTACAACAAGCTTGAAAAAAAGGCGCAGCGACAGATGAATAACCTGATTGCCCTGTATGAAAGCAAACCGGTTCACATCATCCCCCATATTACCTATGGGAACAGGGTTCATGAAATTCTGAAATTCAGCAGAGATCATGATATAGGCCTGATTATCATGAATTCTCACAAGGTGGAGTTGAAAAATCCGATCCAAAGCTGGGGCACGATCAGCTACAAGGTCGCCCTTCTCTCCGAAAGTCCGGTCATGCTGGTTAAGTAAATGCGGATGGAAAAAGCGCCTCTCATTCTGATTGTCGACGACGACGATACCCTTCGGGACGTGCTCGTAGAATATTTCTCCGGTTTGGGTTATGCCGCCATGGGGGCTCCCGACGGGCGCACGGCGCTTAAAATGCAGGCCAGGAATCCCGCCGATCTCGTGATTACGGATCTGATCATGCCGGAAGAAAACGGGCTGGAAACCATTATCGAACTCAAACGGCATGACCCGCATGTCAAGATCATCGCCATGACCGGAAGCGGCCATATCGGGTCTCTGGAAGATCTCAAGACCGCCTCTTACCTGGGTGCGGAACTTACCTTCGCCAAGCCCTTTCAGTTGGAAGACCTGCTCCGGGCCGTCAAGGAACTTCTTCAGCTACCGGAAGCCTGACTGATAACCATATTCGGGAGAACGTTGATCATCTATGGAAGACTGGCAGGCAAAAGCCCTGGAGAGGCAGCTTCAGCAATTCTCGGACGAGATTGCCCTGCTGCGCAGAGAGGTTGAAAAACACAAGCTCATTCTTGAAGAAATAAACCTGTTCTACTGTGAAATGGATCTTTCCGGTTGCCTGGTATTTTTCAACCCACCCTTCGCTCAGGCGCTCGGATACGGAAAGCCGGAACTGATCGGAATGTCCTGCGAGAAATTCCTGGAAGCGTCGAGCCGGGATTTATTTACCGCGGCGCTTGCCAATGTCGCCAAAACAGGACTTCCCCGCCGCCGGATCGACTATGGGCTGCTCAAGAAAAACGGCGCCATCTTGCATACGGAAACCTCGATCTTCCTCATGAACGACGAAATGAGGCGGCCTGCCGGTTACCGCGTCCTGTTCCAGGATATCACCCGCCGCAAACAGGCGGAAGATCTGGTCAAGAAGCTGGCTTTCGAGGATACCTTGACGGGGTTGCCGAATCGGAGGCTTTTTCATGACCGGCTGGTCCTGGCATTGAACCAGGCCAAACGAAACAAGGAAAAATTGGCGGTCATGATGGTCGACCTGGATCGGTTCAAAGAGGTAAACGACACCCTGGGACACTATGTCGGCGATCTGCTGATCCAGGCCGTCGGCCAGAGGCTGACCGCTCTCCTCAGGAAAGGCGATACGGTGGCCCGCCTGGGGGGAGATGAATTCATCCTGCTTTTGCCGTCACTGCGCCAGCTGGACAACGCGAAACGCATCGCAGAGAAGATTCTCCGCGTGTTCGAAGAACCTTTTCTTCTGGAAGGACATGAAGTCCGGACCACGCCAAGTATCGGCATCGCCACCTACCCCGATGACGGGGACAACATGGATATCCTCCTGAGGAATTCGGACATCGCCATGTATGCGGCGAAGGACAAGGGACGCAACACGTTCTCCTATTACCGGCCCCAATAGCCGTACCTGCCGGATTGGATTTCCGGCCTATGTCCTTTTTAGCCGCCTCCCTCCCCGAGCCGTTTCGCCAGGACGTTTTCCGTCGCCCGGAAAACCGCATCCACCGTAATGCCCTCCATACATGTCATCTCCCGACAGGATTTCCTGAAACAGGGGGCACAGGGTATTGCTGTCCGAACAACCTGGTGCCCTGGTCCGTAGGGACCGGTCCGGCGTGGATCCGTCGGCCCGAAGAGCGCGACAACCGGCGTCCCCATCGCGGCGGCTAGATGCATGGGCCCGGAGTCCGTCGTAATCAGAAGGAGAGAGCGCCGGTACAGTTCCGCTAGGTCCTTGAGCGTCGTCCTGCCTTCCAGATTTTTCACCTCCCCGGAACTGAGAGACCGGATTCTCTCGAGAGATGGATCCGGCTGTCCCGTCAGAACAACAGGCAGACCATGGGAAGCGCCGATGCGGTCGCATAAGGCTGCAAAACGGTCTTCCGCCCAGAGTTTTGTTTCCCAGTAGGCAACAGGATTGACGGCAATATAAGGGCCAGTGATCCCGTTTGCGGCAAGCAGCTCATCCACTTTCCGCTTGTTTTCCGGGCCGGTTGCGATCCGGAATTCCCGTTTGCCCGGGACAGCCCCCAGATGCAAGGGAAAGTCAAGGTAGCGGTCAACGGCATGCTTCGACATGTCTTCCCGTATCTTCTCGCTGTAAAACAGGCCGCTCATTTCCTGGAAACTGTCATAACCGATTTTTCTTCGCCCTCTGCTGAGCAAAACCAGAACGGCGCTTTTGAAAAGGCCATGAAAATCGATCACCACGTCATAATCGCGGTCCCGCAGATCCGCGATAAAAGTCCTTA
>CAYPKE010000204.1:0-3228 GCA_964411235.1 uncultured Syntrophales bacterium | reverse complement strand
AGGGGAAGGTGACCCGCGGCTGGATGGGTATTTCCGTTCAGGATGTCACGGAGGACATGGTGAAATCCTTCAAGCTGAAGGATCGTAACGGGGCCATCGTGGCGGATGTTTTCCCGGGGGATCCTGCGGACAGTGCCGGTTTGAAGCCGGGGGACGTCATTGTGGATGTCAATGGCAAGAGGATACAAAACACCCATGAGCTTCTGATGCTGATCGCCTCGTTCCGCGTCGGTGATAAGGTCCGGGTCCGGGTTATGCGTGACGGCCAGGCAAGGGACTTTCAGGTTACTGTGGCGGAAAGAAAGGACCAGGACGAAATCGCGGCTGCCGCCACGCGCAGGACCCCCGATCTCGGTCTGAGCGTGCAGGAATTGACACCGGAAATCGCCAAGTATCTGGGGATCAGGGAATCGAAAGGGATTATCGTAGTCGACGTTGAGCCGGGCAGTCCCGCCGATGAAGTCGGTATTCAGCCCCAGGACATCATTCTACAGGTTAACCGGGTTCCAGTATCATCGCTGAAAGAATTTGCAAGGGAAGTGGCGAAAAAAACACCCGAAAGCAGTATTCTTTTACAGATCAAGCGAGGCCGTGCAACCTTCTATGTTCCGATCCGTTAGTGTCAGGGAAAGATGCATTGTCTGGAGAGGGAAGGCCATCCTTTATATTCTGTGGGCGAGTGTCTGTCTAGCATGTATGCGAATCTGGACGGCCATTTTGGAAACCTGCACTGGTGGCCGGGTGAATCCGAGCTGGAAGTCATGATCGGCGCTGTTTTAACCCAGAGCACGGCATGGTCCAATGTGGAGCGTGCAATCGACAATCTGAAAAAAAACCGGCTTCTTGACATCCGGCGTCTATTGGAGATCGATACGCCGACACTGGAGTTGCTGCTGCGGCCGACCGGTTTCTTCCGGGTCAAGACGATGCGGCTGCAAAACCTGCTGCAATTCATTCAACGGAACTATGCGGGAGACGTTGACCGGATGTTTCGTGATGAACTCTGGGTTTTGCGGGAGAAGCTGCTTCGGGTCCAGGGAATAGGCGAGGAAACCGCCGATTGTATTCTGCTTTACGGCGGCGGGAAGCCGATCTTTGTCGTGGATGCCTATACCAGGAGAATCCTGGTGCGCCACGGCCTGATTGGGGCAAAGGCGACATACGGGGAGGTGCAGAGGTTGTTCATGGATCATTTTCCTCATGACCGGGATCATTTCGGTCAATTCCATGCTCTTTTTGTTGAAGCAGGAAAGACTTTTTGCGGAGCAAAGCAGAAGTGCGGGCCCTGCCCCTTGGGGCATTGCGGAAGATTCATCGCCAATCAGAAGGGAGAGTAAACATGCTTTTGGAAATCAAGGACTTGACTGTTGAGGTTGCCGAAAGGACAGTCCTGAAAAACATCAATATCGCCATCGGAGTGGGAGAGACGCATGTTCTTTTCGGCCGCAACGGATGTGGAAAAACCTCGCTGCTCATGACCATCATGGGATTTTCCGGTTACAAGGTAAAATCAGGAGCGATTTATTTCAAGGGGGAAGAAATAACGTTTCTGCCCATTCATGAAAGGGCCAAGCGGGGTATCGGCATGTCATTTCAACGCCCGCCCACGATCAGGGGGCTCAAAACGCGGGACCTGATCAAGACATTTCATCAGGAAGATGAGATGGTGGGAAAGGTTGTCGACAATCTGGATTTTTCCTCCTTTCTCGACCGGGATATCAATTTAGGTTTTTCCGGCGGTGAGATCAAAAAGTCCGAACTGGTGCAGCTGTCATTGCAGAATCCGGAATTGATCCTTCTGGATGAGCCCGAATCGGGGGTTGACCTGGAAAACATCAAGATCATCGGCAAAGGCATCAAACGTCTGTTGCAGAAAAACCTTCATCGACAACGTTTCAAGTCCGGCTTGGTCATCACCCACACAGGGTTGATTCTTAATTATCTGGAAGCGGATAATGGGTACCTCATGCTTGACGGAAGCATCCGGTGCGAAGGAAATCCACGGGAAATGTTTGAAACCATACAGCAGTGCGGATACGAGGAATGTGCAAGATGTCAGAGATAAGAGAGAAAGCGGAAGCTTCCCGGGAGAAGAAGGCCCTCTACGGCGAAGATGTCGACTTGTCGGCATATCAGCAAGACGTATCCATCTATCAGGATGATCCCCATTTGGGCCGGATGTCTGCAGAAGAGAGATCGCATGTGCTCGATGTCGGAATCGATGTGGATAAGACAGACCGGTCCGGAAGTTTCTTTCTGAAGGGTCATACCCCGGTGCATTGTTCGGTGGCTCAGGAAGGCGTGGAGTTGCTGCCGATCGGGGATGCGCTCGAGAAATATGATGGCTTGGGGAAATACTGGTGGCAGGCTGTTGATGTGAGTGCCGATAAATATACGGCCCAGGCTGAAATCGCACGGCACAGCGGCTATTTTCTCCGGGTGAAGGCGGGAACCAAGGCCTGCTTTCCCATCCAGGCCTGTCTCTATCTGAGCGAAGAGGGGATAGCTCAGAATGTTCACAACCTCATTATTGCCGAGGAAGGGGCGGAGATCCACATCATCACAGGCTGTACAACGGCGCCGCACCTGAGAAGAGGCCTGCATATCGGGGTAACCGAAGTGTATGTGGAGAAAGGAGCCGTTGTCACATCAACCATGTTGCATCATTGGGGTGAAGACATAATCGTCCGGCCACGTACCGCCGTTTGGGTCGAAGAGGGAGGAACATATTTGTCTAACTATGTGTGTCTCAAGCCGGCAAAATCAGTTCAGATGTATCCCTCCGTGCGATTGAAGGGAGCAGATGCCGTTGCCCGCCTGAATACGATTCTGATAGCCTGCCGGGGATCCGTGCTTGATGTGGGCGGAAAGGTGTCCCTGGAGGCGAAAGGGTCGAAGGCCGAAATCATTTCCCGGACGATAACCACAGGCGGGGAAATCATTTCCCGGGGGATGCTGATCGGCCAGGTGGCCGATGTCAAGGCGCATCTTGAATGCAGCGGCCTTATTCTATCCGATGAAGGGCGAATCCATGCCATTCCCGAACTGGACGGATGGGTGAGCGGTGTTGAAATGTCTCATGAAGCGGCAGTCGGGAAAATCTCCCAGGAAGAAATCGAGTACCTTATGGCCAGAGGCTTAACGGAGCAGGAAGCGACGGCGCTCATTGTGCGGGGGTTTCTGAACGTGAAAATGGAGGGTCTGCCCGCTGAACTTCAGGCCGAGATC
>CAYPKE010000203.1:0-3274 GCA_964411235.1 uncultured Syntrophales bacterium | reverse complement strand
AAGTGTGATCTGTATCAGCGGAGAAACCGATTATGTCGTCCATAAGACTAATGTCGTACAAGTTAGAAACGGACATCCCATGATGTCCAGGGTCACCGGCCTCGGTTGCACTGCCTCTGCGCTCTGTGGCGCCTTTGCTGCGGTTCAGCCCGATGCGGCACGAGCGGTTACTGAAGCGATGGCCGTCATGGGCATTGCCGGCGAACTTGCCGCAAAGGGGGCACCCGGTCCGGGAACGCTACAGTTTCGGCTTATCGATGCACTTTACCGGCTCGGCGAGTCCGACATCAGAGAGCGTCTGAACGTCGAGGAGGGATTATGAAAGGATTGTACTTTGTAACGGACCGTGATCTCTGCGGCGGGAAGCCGCTGGAAGAAGTAGTCCTTCAGTCCGTAAAAGGGGGAGCTGCCTGCGTTCAGATCAGAGAGAAGAATCTGTCGACCAAGTTGTTCATCGAAGAGGCGCTCCGAATAAAAAAAATCCTTGACCCCTTCGGCGTGCCTCTCATCATCAACGACCGGATCGATGTAGCGCTGGCCGTGAAAGCGGCGGGGGTCCACGTGGGACAGGATGACATGCCGTATGAAATGACCCGGACACTCGTGGGGCACACCGCCATCGTCGGCCTGTCCGTTGAAACATGGGAAGACGTGGAACGGGCGGAAAAACTCGACGTCGACTATCTCGGAGTAAGCCCGGTCTTCGACACACCCACTAAAACGGATACGAAGGGCAGCTGGGGATTGGAAGGACTTTCAAAAATCAAGGCATTCTCCCGTCACCCCCTCGTTGCAATCGGTGGGTTGAATCCAGGCAATGCGAAAGCGACAGTCCTGGCGGGGGCCGACAGTATAGCGGTCGTTTCCGCCATCTGCACTGCACCGGACCCTTACACCGTCTCGAAAGAACTCCATGAGATCATTGAAGAGGCTTTGAAGGAACGACACGGCCGGAGCCGACAGCCATGAATCAGGAACAGCTCGTCATATTTGATTATTCAGGCACTCTCAGCCGTGAGGCCGTCATGTTCGCCCGGCCTGAATCCCTGATGAAGCATCTCAAAGAAAGCGGACTTTTCGATCTTGGTGTTGAAAATCTCGATCATTTCTGGGAGGAAATCGTTAACTCTACCTGGGAACAAGGCAGCACTACCGGCATCGGTTATACCGGGTTGATCGTAAAACGACTCCTCGAACTTTCACAATCCGGAGACGCAGAGGATCGTCACTCCGCTATCGCCGCGGCGGCATCCCGTTTCGTCAATGCCTATTTCACTCACTCGGCGCCGGACAGGCGCTGGCAGCCGCTCCTGGCGAAACTCGTATTTCATCCCCGGACCATTGTTATCGTTGCAACGGATCACTACGCCGAAGCAACGGATTATATTGCTCGTTTTCTGGAGAATCTGGGAATCCCGGCAAAACCCGCCCGTGAAATCTTCACCGAGCCTGCCGATAACGCGGCCGTCATAGCCAATTCCGCCGATGTCGGACACCCTAAGGCGGATTGCCGCTTCTGGGAAGTCATAAAATCACGGCTCGACCTGCGGAATATCCGGCGGGTCCTTTACGTGGATGACTTCGGCTGCAATGAACAAGAAGGCGACGACTATGGAAGCATCGCCAGGGTGGAAGCCCGAAAGGAAAAAACCACGACCGTTCTCACCGAGGTCTTTCCTGGAGAAGTCACCGTCCTGCCCTTTCTTATCGGCCATGCCGGCAGCGAAACGCCGTCATTCGACCGGGAAGATCAGGCTTATGGAAGGCTCATCGACACAACGATGCAACAAATTGAAACCTGGCTGGCCGATGATCCGTAAATCATGTCTACCGGCACCCTGCATACCGCACCCCGGGTAACACCTTCACCTCACCTTTTCAATCCAGTCAGGGTTCAGTCGCCCGTCCGCTGTCTTCCGATAAGGCATCCACACGAGGCCGAAGACATGCAGGGTCATATCGATTTTCTTGGGATAGATCCGAATTTCCTCCAGTTCTTCCTGTACAGCATCGAACCCGGCTTCAAGCGTCGCTATGTCTTTCTGAAGGCGCATTTCCATTTCGTCGATCTGAGTCTGAATCACCAGGGCTTTCTCGCGGGCCCTTTCCACATCCATGCCTTCCTTGCCCATACGGCTTGCCGATTTCATGGCCGTCCCCATCCGGGATGCGGAGGTCGCACTGACCGCCTTTCTTCCAAGAAACGCACCCAGGAGAGCTGTTCCGAATGAGATTGCCGTTTCTATTTTTCTTGATTTTGACTGTTCCTGTTCCCTGGCAATTGCCTGTTCCGCCGTCATCAGGCGATTCTTCAGGGTCATGAATTTGGAACCGTATGTCTTGCGAAGCTTTTCAACTTCGAGATCCCGCCGTTCCCGGGCGGACTGGGCCAGGCGGGCACGGAAGTCACCCTCTGATTCATTCATCCGGCTGGTCATATTGAAACGGCGGGAATGATACAGGCTCAGCCACCGGCTTTGCGACGCCCATCGTATGAGATCCTTGCTCCATTTTCCGTAAGCGCCGACACGCCGTGCGACAGCGGGCAGATCAGCAAATTCGGCACCCGCCAGGGGAGTCGAAAGAAGATCGGCGGGATCCACATCAACCTCCACGGCATGGTCCCAATTCACCGCTACCGGCCCGTCCGAAAGCTCGGCGGCAATAGTGGCCGTTTGGGTGGCATCCACCGAATATTTTGAACTCGCGTAATGAAAATCCAGGGCCCCCATCACGGCTGGATAATAGATTATTTCCCGCCCCGCACCTGATGCCGGCATGTAATAGGTTTCAATTCCCGGCGGTACCACCGGCGGCGCCGCGGAAATAATGCCGGTATCGACGGGACTTTCAGTCGTTCGCCCCGTCGGAACGGCGGCAATTGACGCAGCATCCGTTACCGGCGCATCGGTCTTACGGTCCGCCACGAGTCTTTTGATCTGTTCCCGTGACATGGGACCCGGCAAATAGGAAAGAACCCAGCGAGTTTCAAAGATGACCGGCTCCGTTTCGTGAACGTTATGAAGGAGAAATATCCGCTGTCCCAGTCCCGCAAGGACCTCTTCCATTCGTCCCCGATTGAATCCCGCTCCGGCGGCAGCCCCTTCGAGTCCCGCAAGGACCCGTTCCTTGTCCCGTTCTGTCTGAAGGCGGCCGATAAACCAGGTCCCCGTATTCGACAGCCCCTTGTAGTCAAGATCGACCGGATTCTGTGTAGAAAGGACTACCCCGAGTCCGAAGGCACGGGCCTGTTTGAGAAGCGTCAGGAGCGGGG
>CAYPKE010000202.1:0-3291 GCA_964411235.1 uncultured Syntrophales bacterium | reverse complement strand
TTCGGAATGCCTTTTGTCAACTGCTTTACTTGCCGTTTATTAAAACTTTCACAATCCGCGCCGCTGTTTTCCCGTCCCATATTTGCGGGCATTGCCCCTGTTTCGCCTTTCCCGTCAGAATCCTGTCGGCTTCCCCTTTGATCTTTTCCGGGTCGTCGCCCACGATGACGTTGGTCCCCTCGGTGACGGTAATGGGCCGTTCGGTCGTATCCCGCAGGGTGATGCAGGGAATGTTGAGGACCGTCGTTTCCTCCTGGATGCCGCCGGAGTCGGTCAGGACCATGGTGGCGTGGGCCATGAGGTTGAGAAATTCGAGGTAGCCCAACGGATCGAATGCGTGGATTCGGTTTTTTCGGTTGTCCTCCTTCCGGAATTCAGTTTCTGAAATATCAGCCGACGGATGAAAAACAAAGGCGTCTTCCAGTCCGAAGGCCGCAATCTGCTTTCTCGTCCGGGGATGGATGGGGAAAAGAACCGGGATTTTTGCTGCCACATGCCTTAATCCGTCCAGAATTCGCCCGAAGGTTTGAGGGTCATCCACGTTGGAGGGCCGATGGAGTGTAAGCAGGGCATAAGGGCGAATGCCGTTGTTTCTTGTTTCCTTCTCATTGGGTCCCTGCAAACCGAGCCGCTGGAGGATGTCTGTTTCTTTAGCCTGCTCCAGGTTGAATAAAAGGGTGTCGATCATGATGTCGCCCACAAGGTAAATCTTTTCCTTCGGTACGCCTTCCCGCAGGAGGTTCTCGTCGCCATCCGGCGAGGGGGTGAAGAGATAGTCGGCAACGGCGTCGGTTACGATGCGGTTGATTTCCTCCGGCATGGTGCGGTCGAAGCTGCGGAGGCCCGCCTCAACATGGGCGACGGGGGTGTGCATTTTCACAGCCGTCAGGGCGCAGGCCAGGGTGGAGTTGACGTCGCCGACGACGATGACCAAATCCGGCTTTTCCGCCAGGAGCACCTGTTCGAAGGCGATCATGACGTGGCCGGTCTGCTGGGCGTGGGTGCCGGAGCCGATGCCGAGGTGGACGTCCGGGCGGGGGATCTTAAGGTCCCGGAAGAAGGCGTCGGACATGTTGTCGTCGTAGTGCTGGCCGGTGTGGACCAGGAAAGGTTTTATGTTGTTGCCGTTTTCGCGGTTATGTGTAGCGATGGCCCGCATGAGGGGGGCGATTTTCATGAAGTTGGGGCGGGCGGCGGCGACAAGAACCCATTTCTTTGTTTGTTTGCCAAGGGTTGCATTGTTTGGGGTATGGGTCATTTTTTCCGTACTTCCGCTGAGTTGGTCGTTGTTATGCCAGAGAAGGGGGCGGGCGTCAAGGATGAAAAGAGCTTATTGCTTCGGCAATTGAACAGGTTCATGGCCGTCTGGACGACGAAGGATGGAATGCCTCATGAATTCGGCCGGATGCCGGATCGGTGAAACCTTGTCATAATTACAAAAATGGTCATTTCGAGCGAATGTGGAAAAACTGTTTTAAGGACTGGATTCCGGATCACGCTGCGCTTGTCCGGCATGAGAGTCTTTGTTACTTGCGGAATGGATTCCTGCTTTCGCAGGAATGACAGTAATTTCTTTTGTCACCCCGGGTTATCTGATTTGTCACCCCGGGTTTCTAATTTGTCACCCCGGGCGAAGACCCGGGGTCCAGTTGCAGGGCGAAACGCCACTTCAAAGGACTGGATTCCTGCTGCAGTTTATCCCTGCGAAAGCAGGGGCGGGAATGATAAGAGCGGAATGGATTCCTGCTTTCGCAGGAATGACAGTATAAAAATAGGAATGACAGTATAAAAATAGGAATGGCAGTAATAAATGCGGGAATGACAACTAAAATATGGGAATGACAAATATTAAAGCAGGCTGTTGTAGAGATCGGTCCAGTCTGGATTCTCAGCCTCAATAAGTCGAACTTTCCATTCCCGCTTCCACTTTTTTATGTTTTTCTCCCTGGCGATAGCTTGCAGGATGTCATTGTATATTTCGTAGTGAACCAAGTGATGAATCTTGTACTGCTTTGTGAACCCATCGGCAAGCTCGTTTTTGTGTTCATAAACCCGTTTGATCAGGTTGGAGGTCACGCCGGTGTAGAGCGTGCCGTGTTTTCTGCTGGCGAGGATGTAAATGTAGTATTGCTTTTCTTCCATGTTTCCCCCCCGGGGAAGAAATGCGGTAATTCTTTGTTTCGCTTAAAAGAGGACTGGATTCCTGCTTTCGCAGGAATGACAAATCCTTTCTAAGGACTGGATTCCTGCTTTCGCAGGAATGACAGTAATTTCTTCGTCACCCCGGACTTGATCCGGGATCCATTTGCAGGGCGATAGGCTGCTTTAAAGGACTGGATTCCTGCCGCAGTTTATCCCTGCGAAAGCAGGGGCAGGAATGACATATAAAAAAATCTCTCGTCGGAAGCGTGTAAATTTCAGAATTGTTTTAATTCTTCGAGAAGAGGCTTTAATTCCAATAAACGCTCCTGAGAAACCTTCCATACCGTTTTCAGGTCTACGCCCATATAATCATGGATGAGAACGTCCCGCATGCCTGCCATTTTGCTCCAGGGAATATCGCGATGTTTTTGCCTGAATGAGGCCGGAATGTGCTTTGCCGCTTCACCAAGGATTTCAAGACTCCTGATCACCGCATTGATTGTTTTCTTATCCGATGCAAACGTTTCATAAGACATCCCTCGTGTGAAGTCCTCGACCTCGGAAACTGCGGCAATGATGTCATCGATGTAATCGGAAATCTCACGTCCCTTAGACATATTCAACCTCGGACAGGATACGTTTACCAATCGCCGGTTTAAGCGCGGACTCCATAACCAGATCGACTTTTGCGTGGAGTTGCTGTTCAAGATATTCACGCAGGTCCAGAAAATCGAAGAGGTCAATATCATGCTTGAAGGTGACCAGTATATCGATATCACTTTTCTTTCTCTGCTTCCCCTTGACATAGGAACCGAACAGGCCGAGTCGTTTCACCCCATAAACGGACTCCATTTCCGGCTTTTTGTTTTTTATGATTTCGATAATTTTCTGCTTTTCCATAATTTCACACCCGCTGCAGTTTACTTCAAACCGGCCTGAAAAAGAACCGTTTTTTCTCTTCCACTATCTTATTTGTCAATTCGTTCCTGGTTTGCAACGGCAGAAACTGCGGCGGAGGCCGGTATCTAGACCTTATTTGTCTTTTTGTTCTTTCAACCGTTATGCAGTGTGATGGTTGTTACGCCCGCAGCGAGGGCCGGATTCCTCTTTTTACTTGCGGACTGGATTCCTGCCTTCGCAGGAATGACA
>CAYPKE010000201.1:0-3326 GCA_964411235.1 uncultured Syntrophales bacterium | reverse complement strand
TCAATAACATTACTTTCGGACCCAAACTTTCGGGAATGGTGCGAAATTCCGATCTGTCGGAACTGGTTGAGGAAAGTCTCAGGCAGGCCGTTTTGTGGGACGAAGTCAAGGATATCCTGAACCGGTCGGCCATGACCCTTTCGGGAGGGCAGCAGCAGCGGCTCTGCATCGCCCGTGCCCTGGCCATGAAGCCGGATGTCCTGCTCATGGATGAGCCGACATCGGCGCTTGATCCCATTTCTACGGCAAAAATAGAGGAGCTGGTCGAGGAACTGAAAAAGCGCTACACAATTATCATCGTTACGCACAATATGCAGCAGGCGGCGCGCATCTCCGACAAGACGGGATTCTTTTACCTCGGAAAACTGATCGAATACGGACCGACGGAGAAAATCTTCACCAATCCGTCGGTTAAGCAAACGGAAGACTACATTACGGGTCGTTTCGGATAAACGCGGTATTTGTTTATAGAAGATGTGCTTAAGCAAGAGCTTGATTATTCGGTAAAAGCAGGTAAATTCAGGCTATAGGATCGGGATCGGTTTTCGGGACGCCGTCTGTAAAGAAGGGTGCGGCATGATATATCAGAAACACAGGCACCGTCCGGTTGAGGAGGTTGGCTAATGCAAGACAAAAGACATACCAGCATGCAATATGAGAAGGAGCTCCAGGAGATCAAGGAAGGTTTGCTTTACATGGGGGCCTTGACCGAAAAATCCATTGCAAGGGGAATGGATGCCTTGCTGGAGCGGAATTCGGAACTCGCCCGCCTGGTGATGTGTGATGACGACCTTATCGACCGCCTGGATGTGGAAATCGAGGAAAAATGTATTCGCCTGCTGGCCTTGAGGCAACCGGCGGCGCGGGATCTGCGTTTTATCACGACGGCGATCAAGATCAACGGGCATCTGGAACGGATCGGCGATATGGCCGCCAACATTGCCGAGAAGGTTCTGATCCTGAATGAGGTTCCCCAGATCAAGCCCTATATCGACCTGCCACGTATGTCGGAAATCGCCCGCACCATGATCCGCGAGAGCCTTGACGCGCTTGTTCATGAAGACGCCGATCTGGCGCACAAAGTCAAAGCAGACGATGTTGCCATGGATCAGATGAACGAGCAGATCTTCCGCGAATTGCTGACCTTCATGATGGAGGATCCGCGAAAAATCCACACCTGCCTGATCATCATGCAGATTTCCAAAAACCTGGAACGAATATCCGATCATGCGACGGGTATGGCCGATATGGTCATTTATATGGTCACCGGAGAGAGCGTACGTCATCAGCCGTCCTGTGAGGCGTCCTGAGATGGGAAGCCGCCTGGTCGTCAGGTTTGCCCTGATCTATCTCGCGATTCTGCTGCTTTCCTTTACGGTCTTGGGTGTGCTTATGGAAGGCCAGGTCCGCAGAGGCATGACGGAAAAGATTACGCAAGATCTCCTGGCCGAAGGGAGGATTATCGCGAAACTCTCAACGGAGGAGATTCTCAAGCGCCTGACCGCACTAACCCGTGATGCCGGGACCAGGATGACGGTTGTCGATCGCAATGGCATCGTCATCGGTGATTCGGCGGGAGAAGAGTTGACATTCGACAATCATCTTAACCGCCCCGAAATCCAGGAGTCACGACTGAAGGGGCAGGGAATCAGCATCCGCTACAGCGCAACCCTGAAAAGCGACATGCTCTACATCGCCTTGCCGATCAACGGAGTTGATCGGGAAATCAGCGGCTATGTCCGCCTTTCCCGCCCGCTGGTGGAGGTGGAGAAAATCGCGCGGCATTTTTGGCGCTCACTGCTGATGCTCGTGTTTCCGGTTATCCTGTTCACCCTTCTGCTGGCCTTTACTTTTGTTACCCAAATCATCCTTCCCGTAAGAAAGATAGCCCTGTTCACGGAAGAAGTGGCTGATGGAACCCATAAGGGTGTCCTGAAAGTGGACAGCCGTGATGAAATCGGCCAATTGGCGGAGAATGTCAACCGGATGGTTGCGGTGCTGGAAGAGAAGATCTCGGTAGCCATGGAGGAAAAGGGAATTCTGACCGCAGCCTTCGAAAGCATGGTGGAAGGGGTCATCGTTCTGGATGGCCGGAATCGCATCGAGCGGGTGAACCGGCCCGTGGCGGAGATGACGGGTTACACCGTGGCGGAGCTGAAGGACAAGACCCTGTTGGAAGCGTTTCGGAATGCGGACCTCCATGATGCGGTCGAAGCCTTCAGTCGGAGCAGGGAGGCCCTTCTCGTTGAGTTGGAAATGACCCAGAGAACCCCGAGGGTGCTTATGGTTTCAATCTCAGCCATCCATGGTTTGTCGTTTGATGAATACAAGACGCTCCTGGTTTTTCACGATGTCACCCGGTTGAAGCAACTGGAGAAAATGAGGGTGGACTTTGTCGCCAATGTTTCCCACGAAATTAAAACGCCTCTGACGAATATCATCGGCTTTGTCGAAACGCTGGCTGAAGGGGGTGGTGAGGATCCGGATATCCGGCGGCGTTTTCTGGCCACCATCCGCGATAACGCCCTGCGATTGAACAGGCTGGTAAACGATCTCCTCACCCTGTCCAGCATCGAACTGGGCGAAGCGATCATCCATTTGGAGGAAGTTGATCTTAACGAAGCGATTGAAAGCGTCCTGGCCATCGTTGAAGTGAACGTAGCCGAGAAGAACCTGCACCTTGTCCGTCGTATCGCTGCGGCCTTGCCGCGCATCAGGGGGGATAGGGATCGCCTGGTGCAGATTTTCATCAACATCCTCGACAACGCCGTTAAGTTCACGTCCGAGGGTGGGACCATCGCCATCGAGGCGACTTCGGCGGAAAAGGAAATCGTTGTCCGCATCAAGGACACCGGCATCGGCATCCCTCCGAGCGAGATTCCCAAGCTGGGTCAACGGTTTTTCCGGATTGACAAGGCCCGTTCGAGAAAATTGGGAGGCACCGGTCTGGGGCTGTCGATCGTCAAGCATCTTATGGGGGCTCACGGCGGCCGCATCGATATCGAAAGCGAACCGGGGAAGGGCACGACGGTCTCCCTTTTCTTCCCGGTCGTCGAGGATGTGTGACTTGCGGCGATGAGCGATCTGCGAATGGGAAAATGCCACCCGAACCTGCCTGCCGTTAACGAAGAAATATCGGTTCTAAAACTGTATCCATCGCGGAAGTTTACGGGTTAGTGGGCGAGGCATGAGGGCCAGGCCCGGGGCCTTAAAGAGGATATCACCGGCATGTAAGGGGCCGTCTTTCTGTCGGGAGAGTTGGGAACTAAAGAAAAACGGCTCCGGTCTGATTCAGACCGGAGCCGTTGGCGTTCAAGTCAATCCGG
>CAYPKE010000200.1:0-3330 GCA_964411235.1 uncultured Syntrophales bacterium | reverse complement strand
ATGCTGGATGCTGGAGAACACCCCGGATGGGTGAATTAGATGATGGGACACGAAACTATGCAGATGATCTACGAGAAGTACTACAGCTACATCAAAAACTACGAACGTAATGAGGGCAGTGCTTTCATGGAGAGGGTATTCAATCTGGTGGCAGATGGTTCAGGAGAAGCCGAGGATCAGGCCTGCATTTAATAAAAACGTTACAAAAGCGTTACAAATGACAATGGGGATTTAGAGCCTAATCCTAAATCCCCATTATCACTAAACTATTTATAATAAAAATGGTGCCGAAGCCGGGACTTGAACCCGGATGGCCGTGGGCCACTACCCCCTCAAGATAGCGTGTCTACCAAGTTCCACCACTTCGGCATCTTAAAAGAGCTGTTTTGCGATACAACGAATCAAATCCACCCCGGAACAGTCGGGCACTCTACCTTTGGGAATAATCTTTGTCAATATGAAAACGGTCCGGATTCCCGATAGAACGCCCCGGGTCTCCAAATGATATAGGCTAATTCCCCTGCCCTGGCTGAGGAGCCGGCGCAGCAGGCGGCGGTGCAGGAGTCTCCTGCGGTACCGTCTCTTCAACCGCCTTCGGCGGTGCAAAACCTCTTACCACGGAACTGGTCTTCTCGGAACTGAAGTAGGAGAGTCCCAGTGTGGTCAGCATAAAAAAGATGGCGATAATCGCCGTCATCTTCCCCAGAAAGGTTCCGGCACCGGCGGAACCGAAGATGGTCTGGCTTGATCCGCCGAAAGCGGCACCCATGCTGGCGCCCCTTCCTGCCTGGAGCAACACGACCATAATCAAAATCAGGCAAACAAAAACATGAAAAAAAACCAGGAAAGGTCTCATTTTTTCTTACCTCTTTTCATTCTTGTTGATCGAACAGGATCATGCGGATAAACGCACCGACATCCAGACTTGCGCCTCCGATCAGGGCACCGTCCACATTTTTTTCCGTCATCAGTCGGGCCATGTTTTCCGGGTTAACGCTCCCGCCATATAAAACAGAAAGGGTCCCGGCCGCTTCATCGCCAAAAAAGCGATCAACCCATGACCGGATCAGCGCATGAACCTCCTCTGCCTGTTCCGGAGTGGCTGTCATCCCCGTTCCTATCGCCCATACAGGTTCGTAGGCGATAACGAGGTGTCTTATATCATCGATGTTTAAGGTCTTCAACCCTTCTTTAAGCTGCCTTTCCACAACCTCGGCGATTTGGCCGTCCTCCCTTTCCTGGAGTGTTTCCCCGACACAGAAAATAACCTTCAGACCATGGTTGATGGCGGCGGCGATTTTCCGCCCTACCAGGGCATTGTCTTCGCCGAAAAGGATACGCCGTTCCGAATGACCAACAATCACATAATCACAACCCGCCTCAAGAATCATGGGGGCGGAGATCTCCCCGGTAAAGGCCCCTTGGGGCGATTCATGCAGGTTTTGGGCTGCGACGTGTACACCCGTTCCCTTAAGTACCTGGGCCACGGCAAACAATGCCGTAAACGGCGGCGCAACAAGGACTTCCCGGTCGC
Source organism: uncultured Syntrophales bacterium (assembly GCA_964411235.1). Lineage (GTDB taxonomy): Bacteria > Desulfobacterota > Syntrophia > Syntrophales > JAAYKM01 > JAAYKM01. The sequence goes on along the minus strand of CAYPKE010000200.1, from coordinate 1,796 downwards.
CGCAACGGGGAGCGATCTGCTTCAGCTGTCGTGCAAAGTCGGCAGCTTCGGCAATAGTTTTATGCATTTTCCAGTTGCCAGCGATAAACGCTTTTCTCATACCCGACTTCCTTAATAAAAACCTGCTTCAACAGGTTTCTGCTTCATGAGCCTAACGGCTCCGCACAACCCCTACCCGATCACAGTCGGAATACAAGGCACAACGGCGGCAAAGGGGAGACACGGGGCGGCAAATGGATCTGCCGAATGCCACAAGAAGCGTATTATACCGAATCCAGTACTTACGGGGAAGTTTCCGTCGCAGGGCAAACTCCGTTTCATCCGGCGTACGGGTTCTGACATAACCCAAGCGGTTCGAAATACGATGCACATGCGTGTCAACGCAGATTCCCTCTTTGCCGTAGCCCAGTGTCACGACCAGGTTGGCCGTCTTCCTGCCGACCCCTTTGAGCGTCAGCAGGCTTTCGATCGTGTCGGGCACCCTCGACTCATATCGCTCGATAAGCTCCCGGCAGACCTCGACTATCGCTCTGGCCTTGTTCCGGTAGAACCCGGCGGGATAGATGACCTGCCTGATCGTTTCTTCCGGCAACATAACCATCGTCTCCGGCCTGTCGGCCAAAGCGAACAACCTTTTCGATGCCGCCTCCGTCACTTCATCCTTGGTCCTGAGGCTCAGGAGGGTGGAAATCAGAATGGCAAAAGGACCTCTCTGATCATCAGCGTACTGGGTTACGATCGGAACATCCCAGTCCCCTGCGGCTTCCTCCAGCAGGGCGATAACCTGTTCTATACGGCCGTCTTTCATGACAATGCTTCCCGACGCATGGCCGACTCGCCGTCTGCCGGTCAGTTAGTTGTAACCTTCCTCGTAGGCGAGCATATCCAGATGGAGGGTGGCAATATCCTCCACATCCAGGTTCGCTTCCTGCTTTGTTTCCCGAAAATCGATAATTTTGATGTAGCGCTTGCAGGCATTGCACACGTCAACGCGATACCGCTCATCGCCCTCGACAGTAAAGAAGGCCAAGGACTGCTGTTCCTCGTTTCCGCAGAAGGGACACTTGATCCGCACAAAGGACCATTCGTAACCACACTGATTACAGAACAGGTAGCGGCGACCTTCCTCATCCTTCAGTTCCCCGATTTTGGGCTCCCTTCCACAGATCGGGCAGTATCCTTCCGCCCATTCCGCCTTGGCCACGGCTTCTCCGTATCGCTCGGCGATTTTCTCAAGATCGGGCCTCAGGCTCTCCTCCAGGAAGAGTTCAATTAAATCGAAGGACTCTTCCAGCGATTCTTCATCTTTGCCCTGCGTGCTTTCGGATGCCGCCAAGGCTTCGACTTCCCGGTCCGGATCGTCCAGGCTTTCTTCTGCGGCATATCCCTCGACGGCATCCCGGATCATATTTTCAAAGAGATCCGCTTCTTCCTCGATTTTCCTCGCCAGTTCCTGCGTTTCGCCGGGCATACGTTTTTCCGCAATGGCAAGCAGCTTCAAAAAATAGGATTTCGGCCCCGATAGATCGAACTTCCCTTCAGCCAGATCGATCAGCGGAAGGCCACCCTTGATTTTTTGGGAAATGAGCGCTTCATCAACCGAGAATGCAACGGGGTGCTCTTCATTTTTGTAGGCTTCCCTCTGGATCATGATTTCCTCGAGGATGTCGAGAAGGTCTCCGTAATGGGGGTTCACCGTCTTATAGTTCTGTATGGTTTGCAATGTTTCATTCAGCTTCTTGGGCATTGGCATGTCACTCCTCGTGTTGGTTTCACTTTTAACCGCTACAGAGAGG
>CAYPKE010000199.1:0-3372 GCA_964411235.1 uncultured Syntrophales bacterium | reverse complement strand
GAGACGGGAGATGCCACAAAAACGGCCGCGGGATGGTATGGGAGAAGCCTTTCACCGGTGACTGTAGACCACCGACTACAAGGTTTGAGCGAAGGGTATGTTTTCGGTGAGGAAGTGCTGTATTGTCTGCATACGCCGGGTCATACGCCAGGCTCTCTTTCCGTTTATCTCGATCGGGACGGCAAGCGGATCCTTTTCGGTCAGGATATTCACGGTCCTTTTCACCCGGCCTTCGAATCGGACGTGAGCCTCTGGCGACGATCCATGCTTGGCCTGCTGGACCTGGAGGCCGATATCCTCTGCGAAGGTCACTTTGGGATCTTTACGGGCAAGGATGAGGTCAGAGACTACATTGCCGGTTATTTGTCACAGTATGCGGATTCGCCATTATAAATAATCAGACGAGGTTGCGCATTGAAAAAGCATCACAAGTTTTCTATCTGGTATGTTTTGTTGGGCATCTGGTTTGTTTTGATTCTCCAGAATTGGATCGCCTCCATGTACGCCGTTCCGACAATCCCCTACAGTCAGTTTCTCACCCTCCTGCAGCAGGGAAAAGTCGATGAAATCGCAATTTCTTCCAATCAGATCCAGGGTACTTACAAGCCACCCCACACGGGGCCCCAGGGATCCAGAGAATTCAAAACGGTTCGCGTCGATCCGCAATTGTCCGAGATTCTGCAGAATTATCGTGTCGATTTCAAAGGCCAGATCGAGTCCACCTTTTTGCGAGACCTCATTTCATGGGTCTTTCCCATCGTCCTTTTCGTGGGAATCTGGTTCTTTCTCATGAAACGCATAACAGGCCAGCAGGCGGGTTTCATGACTCTGGGGAAGAACAAGGCCAAGATCTACATGCAGGATGAGCTGAATGTGACCTTCAAGGATGTGGCGGGGGTTGATGAGGCGAAGCAGGAACTCGTCGAGGTCATTGATTTTTTAAAGGAACCGAAGAGATTCACGGAACTGGGAGGGAAAATCCCGAAAGGAATCCTGCTGGTGGGGCCTCCGGGCACTGGAAAGACCTTGCTTGCCAAGGCGGTGGCCGGTGAAAGCGGTGTTCCCTTCTTCAGTCTCAGCGGTTCGGAATTCGTCGAAATGTTTGTCGGCCTGGGAGCGGCAAGGGTTCGTGATCTTTTTACCCAGGCCAAGGAAAAGGCTCCCTGCATCATTTTCATCGACGAGCTCGATGCCTTGGGAAAGGCGCGGGGTGTCGGAATGATGGGCGGGCATGACGAGCGGGAACAGACCCTGAATCAGCTTTTGGTGGAAATGGACGGTTTCGATCCAAAAGCCGGCGTCATTCTGCTGGCGGCAACCAACAGGCCGGAAATTCTCGACCCAGCCCTATTGCGCCCCGGACGATTCGATCGCCATGTCCTGGTGGACCGGCCCGACAAAACGGGACGGGAAGAAATTCTCAGGGTTCATCTGCGAAACATCAAGGCCGTCCGGGATCTGGATGTGGGAAAACTGGCCGCCATGACGCCCGGCATGGTCGGTGCCGATCTGGCCAACCTGGTCAATGAGGCGGCCCTATTGGCGGTGCGCAGAGGAAAAACCCTCGTGGGGATGGATGAGTTTGCCGAAGCGGTCGAGCGGATCATCGGTGGACTGGAAAAAAAGAACCGCCTGATCAATGCCCAGGAAAGAGAAGCGGTGGCTTACCACGAAATGGGCCATGCCCTGGTGGCCCTGTCGCTTCCCGGGACGGATCCGGTCCATAAAATTTCCATCATTCCCCGTGGTATTGCTGCGTTGGGCTATACCATGCAGGTGCCCACGGAGGACCGTTTCCTTATGCGCAAGACGGAACTGGTCAACAAGGTGGCCTCACTCCTTGGCGGGCGCGCGGCGGAAGAGATTATCTTCGGCGATATTTCCACCGGAGCCCATAATGACCTGTCACGGGCGACGGACATTGCCCGGAGTATGGTCATGGAATATGGCATGAGCGAGCGCCTCGGACAGGTTTACCTGTCCCGGAAATCGAGATCCCTGTTTCTAGAGACGGGTATTCCGGAAAGTCGCGAATTCAGCGAGGCGACGGCGGAGACGATCGACAGGGAAATCAAGGCCATCATCGATGAAGAATACAGCAGGGCCTTAACGATTCTGCGCGATAAAAAGGACGTCCTGATCAAAGGTGCGAAACTTCTTCTGGAACGGGAGAAGATCGACGGGGAAGATCTCAGGGTTCTCCTGGCGGAGAGTGAGGTAAATAGCGCTTGACCTGACGGGGACATTCGAATAAGAAAGGCGCGGCGTTTGGTTCCAATCGTTCTTCCAATAAAAACAGGCTGAATTGGAATACATGTTTGACAAGGAGCTTTTGTGATTCCTCGATACGCAAGAGAGAAGATGAGCCGGATCTGGGAGCCGGAAAACAAATTTCAGACATGGCTGGACATTGAAGTTACAGCCTGCGAAGCCATGGCGGAGCAAGGTCTGATACCGCCGGAATCCATGCAGCGAATCCGGAAAAGGGCAGGCTTTGATATTGCCCGTATCGACGAAATCGAGAAAACGACCAAGCATGATGTCATCGCATTTCTGACTTCCGTAACGGAAAAAGTGGGGCAGGACGGCCGGTTTATCCACATGGGCATGACTTCCTCCGATGTGCTCGATACCTCGTTGTCTATCCTGCTCAAGCAGTCGGCGGAGATTCTTTTGGAGGATATTGATGCCCTGATCGAAGTCCTTCGCGTAAAGGCAATGGCACATAAGCACACCCTCATGATCGGTCGGACGCATGGCATCCATGCCGAGCCGATTACATTCGGGCTGAAACTGGCCATCTGGTACCAAGAGATGACCCGGCATCGGGAAAGGCTGTTGCGGGCGAAAGAGACGATCAGTTACGGCAAGATTTCCGGGGCCGTCGGGACTTTTTCGTTTATCGACCCCTCTGTGGAAGAATATGTATGCGGGAAGCTCGGTTTGCGGCCGGCTCCGGTTTCTTCGCAGATCCTGCAGCGGGACCGGCATGCGGAATTCTTTGCGGCCCTTGCCTTGATAGCCTCCTCCCTTGACAAATTTGCCCAGGAAATCAGGCTGCTTCAGCGCACGGAAGTCCGGGAGGCGGAAGAGTATTTCACGTCGGGACAGAAGGGGTCGTCGGCCATGCCCCATAAACGCAATCCGATTCTCTCGGAAAACCTGTCGGGCCTTTCCCGGCTGATGAGATCTTACGCTCTGGCGGCCATGGAGGATGTGGCTCTGTGGCATGAACGGGACATCAGCCATTCGTCGGTGGAACGGGTCATTGCACCGGACGCGACGATCCTGCTTGATTTCATGCTTGACCGTTTTGCCCGTATGGTCGATCAATTGATCGTATATCCCGAACAGATGCGTTATAACCTGAAC
>CAYPKE010000198.1:0-3393 GCA_964411235.1 uncultured Syntrophales bacterium | reverse complement strand
AGCCTTTATCCAAGCATTTATCCGGTCAGGGACATATCGCCTTGACGAAGGACATCTTGACGGTCGGGTTTCGCAAATCGCTCACATGGAAGCAGGGGATAACCACAAGGTCTTGACGATTCGAGGCACCATTCTCGAAGGGGGCAGGCTTGATTTCGGCGATAACATACCACCTTTCAACGGCATTCGGGGGAAACTGATCCTCGCGGGAGAAGACTTCATTCTGCAGGATATCTCCGGCCGCTTCGGCACGTCACCTTTCACGCTGAACGGGAAAATCACGGGATATTGCAAGGAGCCTCCTGCCGGATATCCCTTTGCCATGACGATGTCACCCCGGGAACCGGAATTGCGCTGGCTATTGGGGGCACAGGCAGGGTCCAAACTCGATTTCGCCGGTAATTCGACCTTGAATATGAAAGGATGGGGCACCACTGCCGATTATGCAATGGCCGGAGACTGGCAATTGGATGGTGCTGCTTACCGTTTTGAAAATCTTATCCAAAAACCGGCTGCAACAGCCAACCGCATCGCGTTTTCCGGGGGGGTCCATCCCGGAGGCGTAGCCATCAGATTACTGCGGTACGAACTGTCTCCCCTGGCCCTTGTTGTGACGGCAAATTACGATCACCGCCATGCGGGAAAAATCACCTTGAAGGCCGATACAAACCGCATGCTCATTCAGGACACGGCTAAATATTTTCCTTTTCTGACAACACTTGAACCTGAAGGAATGATTCAGTTGTCCCTCCAGGGTGAGGGGCAGATATCCGATCCGGCAAAAATCGAGTGGAAAGGTGAGATCTCTCTCAGGGATATGTCTTTTTCGCCGGCGAAAGGACATCCGCAGCTTGCCGGCATAAACGGGAGCCTGAGTCTAAACGGTGACCAGCTGGAAACCTCAACGGTCACAGGGCGCATCGGAAACTCCTCATTCAGCGCCAAGGGGGAAATGGCACATTTGGCCAACCCGACCTTCCACGTTTCATTCGATATGCCCCGGCTTGATCCGGTTGATCTCGGATGGAAGCCGGCGGATGGGGGAAAAGACTTTGCCGATATACGAGGGCGCATATCCTGGCATGAGCATCACTGGTCGATTCCTTTGCTTGCCGGTCGCTACAATCACTCCCTTTTTGAATTGAGGGGACGTCTGCATACGCCCCTGGACGACCGCTTGACCCATTCAGAAATACGCGGTTCTCTTCGGCTCTCTTCGCCTTATCTGGACATGGGTGATGTGATGAGCCTTCTCAAGGCGTCCCGGAACGGAAAAGAAGGTGAATCGGAGACAAGAAAAGCATTGTCTTTGATTGTTACGGCCGATAAGGCCGAATGGAAGGGCTTGGAATGTGAAAACCTGGTCGGAGAAATGAACATCGTTGACCAGATGTACACCCTGAAGGGTCTGGCATTGGAAATCTTGGGCGGAAATATCCACGCGGAAGGGGAGATAAATCTTGGAAAGCCAGCACAGCCTTTCCAAGTTAAATTCGATATGGAAAGAATTTCATCGGATGCTTTGCATGATTGGCTTGGCTGGGATGATCGTCAGTTGACAGGCCTGATGTCGGCAAGGGGAAATCTGTCCGCGAAAGGGATAACCCCTGATGATCTGAAGAAAACGGTGGTTGGAGAAGTCACAGTGACGGTCGAGAGGGGCATGATGAAAAAGTTTTCCAGCCTGGCCAAAATATTTTCCATCCTCAACGTCTCGCAACTGCTGAAGGTGCAATTGCCCGATATGGTCGTCGGAGGCATGCCCTACAATGAAATAAACGGAACGTTCCATTTCCGTGAAGGCTTTGTCTCGACGGCGGATCTGTTTGTCAGGAGTGACGCCATGAATATTGCCGCAGTCGGAAAAGTTGATCTCAGCAAGGAGGAGGTGGATGCAATCATCGGCATCCAGCCGCTGCAGACCGTCGATAAAATAGTCAGTCGCATCCCTATCGTCGGCTGGATCATTACCGGCAAAGAAGGCACTCTGATCAACGCCTACTTTGAGACAAAGGGAAAGCTGACGGATCCGACCGTCAAAGCCATTCCCTTCCAGTACATGGCAACCGGAGTCTTCGAGATCTTCAAGAGGGCTTTTCAGCTGCCGGTAAAAATCTTTACCGACACCGGCGAAGTCCTCATCGGAAATTGAAAAAGGCGTAGAAAGGCGGACAACTTGGTAGCATCATGTTTCCGGAGGGGGCCTTTGCGCCTGTTTGTCATAAAAGAGCGCTTTTCATGAAACCCATTGCCTTCCGGATAAGAGGCGGTACAGTGATAATCCTTAACGGGGCGGTCCGTAAGCGGGTTCATACGGTGCCCTCCCGGTCGGATCATTCGCCGATCAGGGCAAATAATTTACGGGGATTGCGGGCAAGCTCCTTCGCTTTTTCGTGGTTTTTGGGAAAGAGCCAGGAGGCGGCGATATAGCAATTCTGAAAGGCATCTTCGTTGCCGTTGTCGTAGGCGATGCTGAAAAGCGCGTAGGAGATGATGTAATCTTTGGGAACGCCCTTGCCGTTGTAATAGAGGAACCCCAGATTATTTTGTGCATCGGCGTAGCCCTGCTTGGCGGCTAACTTATACCATCGTGCCGCTTCGCTGTAGCTCTGGGGGAGCCCCATTCCCTTTTCATAGAGAAGCCCCAGATAATACTGACCTGAGGGGTCGCCCTGCCGGGCCGCCAGGTCAAACCACGATGCGGCCTGTTTGTAATCTCTCTGCTTGACCAAACCCTCTTTATACATCATGCCTAGGGCAGTTTGCGCTTTGCAGAAACCCTGACGTGCCGCCTGTTCATAATAGGTAGCTGCGAGTTCCAAGTCCTGCGTCACTCCCAGTCCTTTATGGTACATCATCCCAAGATTGTAGTGATCCGAAGGCTTGCCGTCCCGGGAGGCCGCTTCCAGCCATCGTCGGGCCATATTCTCGTCCCGCTGTAATCCCTGGCCCTTTTCATACATGGCGGCAAGTTGATGCTGCGCGCCTGTATGACCCTGATGCGCCGCCCGCTCATACCAGGAAGCCGCTTTGGGAAAATCCTTCTTGATGCCTTGACCGTTATAGTACATCTCAGCCAGATGATACTGGCATTTTACATCGCCTTTCTGCGCTTGTTTTTCAAAAAGTGTAAAGGCACGCTTGTAGTTTTTTTTCTCCAGAGCGGCCAGCGCATCATCGCAGGGACCGGCCCAGGCCGTGGAAAAAGAGAAAAAGAACAACAGAATGAAAAAAGAAAACTTTGCATGCATATTCATTCTCCCAAGACGATGCGGTGATATCCCCTTCATCCAGGCTTGATAAGCCTCCTCTTCTTTTGAGGTGCTGAGGTCCAAAACCAATTTCAAAGGATTCCCCTTTACGGCTTATCCCGTGCCTGCAGGCAAATGGCAT
>CAYPKE010000197.1:0-3513 GCA_964411235.1 uncultured Syntrophales bacterium | reverse complement strand
CCTCCCGGAACAGTCGTTACAAACAAACTTTTTTCTGCTATAGTGGCTCCCCGTCGCGGTGGCGGCAGACACTTGGCAAGGACATTAATGTATCAAGAGGATCGGATCATGACAAAAAACAGTAATGAAAAAATGTCTTTACATGAATTGTACGGTTCCAGCGTTTTCAGCGATGCCGTCATGAAGGAGCACCTGCCGAAGCCGACCTACAAGGCCCTGAAAAAAATGATTGACGAGGGCCTCGATTTGGATCCCGCCGTCGCCGATGTCGTGGCGATCGCCATGATGGACTGGGCGATCGAAAAGGGAGCGACCCATTTCACTCACTGGTTCCAGCCTATGACCGGCATCACGGCGGAAAAGCACGACGCATTCATCTCTCCCACGGCAGACGGAAAGGCGATCACGGAGTTTTCCGGCAAGGAGCTCATCAAGGGCGAACCCGACGCGTCTTCCTTCCCTTCCGGCGGACTCCGGGCGACTTTTGAAGCAAGGGGGTACACGGCATGGGACTGCACATCACCTGCGTTCGTCAAGGACGGATCCTTGTGCATTCCCACGGCTTTCTGCTCCTATACCGGCGAAGCCCTGGACAAGAAAACGCCTTTGCTGCGGTCGATGGAGGCCCTCTGCAGGCAGGCCCTCCGTGTGCTGCGGCTCTTCGGCAACAACACCGCAACCAAGGTCATCACGACCGTCGGCCCCGAACAGGAATACTTCCTCATCGACAGGCGGATGTTCGACCTGCGGAAAGACCTCATCTTCACCGGCCGCACCCTTTTCGGGGCCAAGCCCCCGAAAGGCCAGGAAATGGAGGATCACTACTTCGGCAGCCTCAAGGAGAGGGTATCCGCCTTCATGAAGGAGCTGGATCGGGAACTCTGGCAACTCGGTGTTGCGGCAAAGACCAAACACAATGAGGTGGCGCCGGCGCAGCACGAACTGGCTCCCATCTTTGCCAGCGCCAATATCGCGACGGACCATAACCAATTGACCATGGAGCTCATGAAGAAGATCGCTCTGCGGCAGGGCCTTGCCTGCCTGTTGCATGAAAAACCCTTTGCCGGGGTAAACGGCTCCGGAAAACACGTCAATTGGTCCCTGTCCACAGACGACGGGCAAAACCTTCTGGAACCGGGGAGCACCCCCCATGAAAACGCCCAATTTCTGGTGTTTCTCTGCGCGGTCATCGAGGGGGTCGATGAGTACGCGGATCTTCTGCGGGCCGCCGCCGCCACGGCCGGCAACGACCACCGCCTTGGGGCCAACGAAGCGCCGCCGGCTATTATTTCCGTGTTTCTCGGCAGTCAGCTGACGGACATCCTGGAGCAGCTCGCCTCTGGCTGTGCGGCCAGCTCCCCTGAAGGAAGCATGCTGAAAATCGGCGTCACAACTTTGCCGGCCCTGCCGAAGGATTCCACGGACCGGAACCGGACTTCCCCGTTCGCCTTTACGGGAAACAAATTCGAATTCCGCATGGTCGGGTCCTCCGCATCCATTGCCGCCGCGAATTTTTCTCTCAATACCATTGTTGCCGAAATGCTCTGCCAAATCGCCGACCGGCTCGAAAATACGGATGATTTCACTCATGAAGTCCAGAAGATCATTCAGGAGATTGTCAATAACCACCGGAGAATTATCTTCAACGGCAACAACTATTCCGCAGCCTGGGTAGCCGAGGCGGAAAAGCGGGGACTGTCCAACATGAGCTCGACCGTGGCCGCACTGACGGCAATCGTCGCCGAAAAGAACATCGCTCTTTTTGAAAAGCAAGGCGTCCTGAGCCGTCAGGAGTTGGAATCGCGCTTTGAAATCAATTTGGAAAACTACATTAAAACGATCAATATCGAATCCTTGACCATGCTCGAAATGGCAAAGAGGCAGATTCTGCCGGCAGCCATCAAGTTCGCTACGACGCTGGCCGATTCGATCAACGCCATCAGAAAGACAGGGGTGAGCGCCGACACCTCCGCCCAGGAAGACCTGTTGTCGGAAATTTCCGCCCTGACGGCAAGCTTCCGGACAAATATCGCCGCCCTTGAAAAAGCGACCCTCGAAGCCTCAGGTATGAACGGAGACACCTTCCGGCATGCCTGTTTCTGCCGCGACGAGGTCTTTGCGAAAATGAATGTTTTAAGAAGGGATGGCGACAAGCTGGAGACGCTTGTCGATGAAGATTTCTGGCCGATCCCCACCTATGCCGATCTGCTGTTCAACGTGTAATAACAAAATTAAAGGGGCGGGAACCTATCCCGCCCCTGCTTCCGTTTCTGCCCCAAGTCACTTCCCATCTTATTCCTTCGGCAGGTAACTATCAAAAACGTCATGCCGGAACCGGAGACTGTATCGCAATGTCACCCTGAGCCGCCTAGGCGAAGAATCTATGTCTTTAACATTCAGGAATTATGAAATTCTTCACTTTGTTCAGAATAACCAAAAACGAAAACAGGTATTACGACACAGATTCTCGATCAGACATCCATTCAAATTCATTATGGGATCCATCTTACGATGGAATGACGGGAATTAAGCAATTAAATGGCCGAAGTAATAACCTCTCTTCAGCAGGGCAAATTTCTTCTGCGGGTTATCAAAACCCCCTCTTTTATTCGGGCGTGGTCAGGCCTTGCCGGAATTGTCCGGGATCAATGCCCATCTTCTTGACTTTATACTGCAGAATCCGCTTGGTGGTTCCCAGCATCCGGGCCGCCTGGGTTTGATTTCCCCTTGTCTGCTTGAGGGCCTCCTCGATCAGCACCCGCTCCTGAGCTTTCACCGCCGAGCTGAGGCGATCCGGCTTACGGGATACCGTACCTTCCCGGCTTTTTGTCTGCAATGAGGGCGGCAGGTGGGCCATCTCGATGGACTCGCCTTCCGCCAGCAGGATGGCCCGTTCGATGCAATTTTCCAGCTCCCTTACATTACCCGGCCAGGGATTGGACAAAAATGTCTCGACTACTTCGGTGGAAATACGCCGGACCGGCTTTCCCAGTTCCTTGGCATATTTCAGAACGAAATGATCCGCCAGCAGGATGATGTCGTTGCCCCGGTCCCGCAGGGGCGGCAAATAAATGGGGAACACGCTGATCCGGTAGTACAAATCGTTGCGGAACTGTCCGGCCGCCGTGCATTCCTCCAGGCGGCGGTTCGTCGCGGCGATCACCCGGGCGTTAGTCCGGACAATCTTCGACGAACCCAGGGGCTGGAACTGCTTTTCCTGCAGAACCCGCAGCAGCTTGGCCTGCGCCGCGGCGGACAATTCCGCCACCTCGTCGAGAAAGATGGTTCCCTCATGGGCTTCCTCGAAACGGCCTCGTCTCTGGCGCACGGCACCCGTAAAGGCCCCCCGTTCGTGGCCGAAAAGTTCGCTCTCGATCAGCGTATCGGGAATCGCGGCACAGTTGACCTGAACCAGGGGACCCCGGCTGCGGGGGCTGTTCATGTGGATGGCCCGGGCAATCAGTTCCTTTCCCGTCCCGGTTTCCCCCAGGATCAGCACCGTCGTCGTGGAAT
>CAYPKE010000196.1:0-3629 GCA_964411235.1 uncultured Syntrophales bacterium | reverse complement strand
ACTCGCCGAAGTAATAATCTCGTTAATATCTGACGGACCCATGGGCGGGTAGGGAATATCCCATGCGCCGACGGTTTTTTCAGCGTGAGCTTAGGCCTCAGGCTCACTTGAATTGCCGGCTGTTTCGGGAGAATCTTTTTCGCAGATGGCGCTGCCCTTACGGACGCGCTCACAATTGTCTGATCGGGAAAAGATGGATTCCGGATATCATATGAATGTGCTATGAACGAAGCGGAATTATTCCTTGTCCAATGCTAATAGAAAAAGAGTTTTTCCCCCAAGAGGCGCACTCCTGATGTTCCGTAGAGGCAATGTGGCATAATGAACCTGGAAGAAACTGTAACAAAGCTCAAGGCTGAAAAGGGATTTCAGATTGTCAGTCATTATTTTACGGATGATGAAGTCCATCGGGTGTCCGACTTCGTCGGGGATTCACTGGAACTGGGATTTTACGTCTATGACCGGCAGGCAACCAGGGTTATCGCATGTACAACCTTGTTCATGGTTGAAACAATCAAGTTGATCAACCCCGATGCGACCGTATTGACCCCCGAAGACAACTGTCAATGCCAGATGGTTTCCCATATGACGGCGGAGGATATCGTAAGGGCCAAAGCGGCCTATCCCGGCGCTCCCCTGGTTATGTACTTCAACTCACCCTCACATTTAAAACCTATGGCCGATGCCTTGTGCACATCGTCAACGGCCCTTTCCATTGTAGAATCCTTTGCCTCACCGGTTGTTTTGTTCGGCCCGGACAAGCACATCGCACACTATATCGGACAGAGAACGGCAAAGAAAGTGGTAAGCGTTTGCGACGGTTTTTGTTATGTCCACCAGTACGATGCCGGTAAACTGAAGACGCTTCTTGACGAGCACCCGGAAGCAGGCCTGGTGATGCACCCCGAATGTGCAGCCGAAATACAAGAATATGCACATTTCATCGGAGGGACAAGCGCCATGCGGGAATATGTGGCTTCCGGGAAGCGTGATACTTACATCATCGGCTGTGATTACAACTTGGCCAGGTTTATTGCCGGAGAGAACCCGGACAAACTGATATTATCTATTGACGCCAATAATCGTTGCGCGGAAATGAGGCGTTTTAATTTGCAGGGCATCTATCAGGCATTGCTCAATGAACCGCCTGAAACAGCAATGCACGGACTGACCTGTGAAGAGAAAGCAAAGGTTCAGGGATTACTGATGGCTCTCAAACCGGCAGCAGGAGGAGTTAAGTGACACAAGCAAACAACCGTCAGGCCTTGCAGGGGATTGCCAGGACTTCAATCAACGAAAAAGGCTTCGATGAATTTCAGAAGAAATTCCCTTTTGTGTGGAAAAGGGCGGAAGGCATCCATGTCTGGGATTTGGAAGATAACAAATATCTGGATTCAACATCGGGTTGGTTTTCAGCCAATATGGGACATAACCACCCACTTTTAACGCAGGCGCTTTTAGAACAAGCCCGGAAATTCTGGGGCGTCAGCTCTGGATTCTCGCATGAAGCGAGGGAAAAATTTGTCTGTGCGCTGACTCAGGAGATGCCCTCCAGTTTATCCAAAGTGATCATCGGTTCATCCGGCGCCGAAGCCAATGAAATCGCAATACAGTTGATCCGCGAGTGTTCCGGCGACAAGGGCATTATTGCCTTTACCGGGTCTTTTCATGGAAAAACTTATGCGACCAGGCATCTCGGCGGCAATGAATCTTTCAGAAAACATCTGGGGGTAAGCCCGTCTCCGATTCCCATTTACAGGGTGGAGTATCCTTATCCGTACAGGGCAGGGGCGATGCCTGCGGGCGAACAGCTCGCTGATTATTGCCTGGCAGAATTGGCGCGTTGCATGGACGACAGCCGCAATCCGATGAAAAATATCGGCGCGCTTATTGCGGAACCAGCCCAGGGTGTCGGAGGCTTCATCATGCCGCCGCAAGGATTCCTGGCGAAAATAAGGGATTTTTGTACAAAAAATGACATCATCATGGTTGCGGATGAAGTCATCACGGGTTTTGGACGATGCGGACCTTTATTTTACAGCACCGGCCAGGGTGTTATCCCGGATATTCTGGTTACCGGAAAGGGCATTGCCAACGGCTTGCCGATGTCCGCTGTCATCGTTGACGAGGCCATTTTCTCCGAACTCGACATGAAAGGCGGACATATCAACCATTACAGCAGCACGACGTCGGGAAATCCGCTCTGCTGCAGCGTTGCCGCCGCCGCCCTAGCCCTGTTCAGGGAGGAAAATTTCTCAGTCACAACAGCGGGGAAAGGGGATTACCTTCGGCAGAAACTGGAAGAAAAAATTGGCGGCATTGAAGAAGTCGGTCAAATCAGGGGAACAGGATTAATGATCGGTATTGAACTGGTCAAAAACAGGAAATCAAAAGAACCTGCAAAAGAAACCGGACAGCTGCTTTATGAGGAAGCATTAAAGAGAGGCCTGATCATTAATGTCGGCGGCTCATACGGAAATGTCGTAAAACTGGCCCCCCCTTTGATTATCACTCAAAATCAGATGGATGAGCTTATTGAGACCCTGACTGAATCCATAAAGGCTGCGGTAAAGGCGCGTTCAAAATAATATCCCGGCGGGTAAAAAATGCTTCTCGCCCGATACGGAAACGATGATTTATTACATTTCTACAGCCAGACACACCTACACGGTTAAGCAATTCCTGAAACACTGGGCTCCGGATCTCGCCGGAATCATCAAAGTTCTCCCGTATCCCGGGATTGTTTTGCGCCGTGCCCTCAGCCCGGGCACATACATCTTTGCCGATCTGGAACGCCTGTCTCCGGAAGTATCTGCCTTGCTGGCTGTGATGCGCGATAAACTCGCCGGCAAGGCCGGATTCAGGGTGCTGAATCATCCGGCAGGCTCGATGCGCCGCTGCGACCTGCTGAACCGTTTAGCCGCCTGCGGCATCAATGAATTTGCTGTGTACCCTCTCGTTGAATGCCCGGCACCGAAGCGTTTTCCCGTTTTTGTCCGTCACGAAAGCGATCACAAGGGGAACATTACGGCGCTGATAAACAATCAGGCCGAATTTGATCGTGTCGTCCGAAAAACGGGCAACCCGGGCACGGGAATATGGCGGCGTCTGGTGGTAGAATTTTTGGATACGGCCGACGGATCGGGGATTTATCGGAAGTATTCAGCGTTCAGAATCGGCGACCGGATTATCCCGAGGCATTTGTTCTTCAGCCGGCACTGGATGATCAAGGAGGCCGACCTGGTTATCGAGGAGACGATCCGGGAAGAGCGCGACTATGTCAAGACAAACCCCCATGAATTACAGCTCATGAAGATATTTGACCTGGCGCGGATCGAATACGGACGGATCGATTATGGTATGTGGCACGACAAAATTCAGGTATGGGAGATCAACACCAATCCCATGCTGGTGGGCCGGAAAAATCTCTTCAAGCCGGAACGGAAAAAACTGCACGAAGAGTTCGCGGCAAAGGCAAGGGAGGCCTTTTCGGCCATTGACTTTCCGGGAGGAATGGGTGACTGCGGCATCCCGCCGCCAATGCGGACAAGGCTTTTAGCGGCCCTTGCGCGTTCCCTGTGTCAGGAAGCAAGGCATCAGGATTTAAGAACTTTTTTGGGAAGATGAGG
>CAYPKE010000195.1:0-3685 GCA_964411235.1 uncultured Syntrophales bacterium | reverse complement strand
ACGGTTGAACAGAGCCAGGATCCGCAATCTCCGGAGGATTTCCCTCGGATAGCGGGTGAGGCCCGACCCGCCGGCCAGATAATAATAGGCATGATCCGACACGAAATGCTCCCATTGATTCGACAGGGCGTCATCATCGTTCAGAATCCGGTTTATGGCATCGATTTTTAACCTGATTTCTTTATCCCGGCTGAGATCCAGACTAAAATTCCTATCTTTGCCCTGCTCGTAGGGGAGAATTTCGAATGCAACAGCTGTTCGGTTGATTTGCAGTACCACCGCATAGCCCTCGTACCAGGAAGACGGCATCGTCTTCGCTGTCGGAAAAACAAAATTCCCCAGGCTATAGAATATGGGTACGCCTTCGAAGCGTTCGTAGCCTCCGATACAGTGAGTGTGATGGGCGATAACCGCCGCCGCGCCCGCTTCGGCATAGAAACGGTAACGCTTCCTGACCTCTGGGCTGGGATAGTGAAAAAATTCATGTCCGCCGTGGACAATGACAAGAACATGATCCGCTTTTTTTCTCGCTTCCTTTATCTGATGAACATTGTCGATCAAATCCATCGGATTGGCTCCGCCTTGCGTTCTTTCCGCGCAGGTATATTCGACTTCGGCAAAATTGACGATGCCAAGCCGTATACCCCTGATCTCGGTATAGAACGTTTCCCGGGCATCATTTAAGGTCTTTCCTGCGCCGACATGTTGAATACCGTTTCTTCCTAAGGCTTCCAGGGTATCCGAAAAGCCCTCTTCGCCGTAATCATAGATGTGGTTATTCGCCAATGCAACCACGTCGAACCCCGCGGATTTGAGAAAGCGGGCCCAGTCAGGGTGTGCTTTCATAGCCGGCCCGATTTTTTTGATTGCCTTTTTGGAAAAGGTGAGGGGACTCTCCAGGTTCGTGATTGATAAATCCGCCTCCCGGATGACATTGCATAAGAGCCCCAACAGGGTCTCCGCAGCGTTTTCCTTCAGTGCCGATTCCCGGGGAATCATGCAGGGGGCGAAATCTCCGGAGATGAAGACGGAAAGGGCAGCGTTCTCTCCTTTTTTATCTGTAATTGCGGATCCCATGCCTTATACCGAATCTCCATATCAAAGTTAGGGGTGTGCGCGCTCCTGAAATGGATTATGCCGTCTCAAGGGTCTGGCGGGACCTCCTGACAAGCAGGAGCGTGCCTATCCAGAGGACGAAGCCCATGTGGATCACAAAACTCACGACGGAAAAAGCGATAACGGTGTTCAGTACACCCAGGTATAACCCACCCAGGACCAGAACCGAGGCCCTTGCCACCAGGATGAGGCAACTGAGAAAAAAAAGGTTTCGCTGCTGCCGAAGTATGCGGGCCAGAGCCCCTGCCGGAATGATGACCAGTATCCCGGAAACCCACAGAATCAGCCACCTGGCATAAATCCCCGCTTCCCACCAGTCAGCGCCGAAGAGCCAGTAGAAGAGCTGAGGAGCCCAGGCAAACATGAGAACAGCCGGAATCAGGACAACCGCCAGAATGCCACCGGTTGATTTGTAAAAAAAGGGGAAAAGATCGCCGTTATGGTTATGGATTTCGCTGCCACGCTGGAAAACGACACGCCAGAGCGGCTCCGCGACAAAACCGGTCGGCGTCTGGAGAATTCTGATACCGAAAGCGTAAAGACCGGCAATGGCAACCCCGTAATAATAACCCAGCAGGATAACCGGCAGGCCGTGCGAGAGCGCGGTGATCAGTCCGCTGGGCATGGCATAAAGCGGAAAATCGCGGTAGGTTGAAGCCATGAACCTGATTTTATCCGGGGTAACTGAAGGCAAGGTTTCCCGTATATCGCGCCGGAAATATCTCGCCAGGTTGAGGCCGGCCAGAAAATCTCCGCAAATCACGCCGATAACCAGCCCAAGGGCTCCCAGTCCGTATAAACCGAAAACGATCCAGAGGCCGACCGCGGCAACCATCCGGAGAACCTGCGAAACAGCCAGGTCGACAAACGCCTTGGCGCGCGTGCACCAGCCGTCGAGACAAAGGTTCAGTCCCATGACGAAAATGGCGACGAGAAACAGGGGAAGGTACCAAGGATCTTCAACCTTCAGCAAATGCTGTACGCCGCCAGGGAAAAGCACCACGGCGACCGCCGTCAGACCCAGTATCACAAAGAGCGATAAAAGCGATGCCATAAAAAGGTTCAGGGCATCATCTTTGAGTTTGGGCAGGACCAGGGCCTGGCTGTAGGCAAGCGTGATGACGGATGCCCAGATGCCCACAATGGAAAAGAATGTGCCGTATACGCCGAAATCCGCAGGCGTGAACAGCCTGCTGACAACGGGCATCATGGCCAGGCCGAACAGTTGGGCGACGGCCGTTCCGGTCATGACGATGGAAAGGCTGTGAAGAATCCGACCTTTCTTGAAACCGCCGGAAAGGTCTTGCCGGACCGTGTCGATGAACCTGTCTACCGCGCCGTCCTGAAACATGGCGTCCCTTCATTGCGGCAAACCGGCATGGACGTGTTTCCAGAATTTCCCGCATCGCCTCTTTTACCGGTTTGGGGCTTTCGCATCCTTAATTATTTCGCTTTCCTAAAAGTGGCTGAGGGCAGGCTTCCCGATGGGGTAAACATTGAACCCGATCTCGAAACACCGGCGGTGATCAAGAATATTCCTGCCATCGAAAATGAAGGCCGGTTTGACCATGCCGTCGTAGATTCTGCGGTAATCCAGATGCCGGTAACAATTCCACTCGGTTATCACGGCAATGGCATGGGCACCGGCGGCGGCCTCGTAGGGGTCTCCAACAAAGGACACTTTGGTGGTATCCATGTCCTGCAGATCGATACGGGCGTTGTCCAGGGCTTGCGGATCCGTGATAACGACCTCGGCGTTTTCCTCCAGAAGCCCCCTGGCAATGGCAAGCGCCGGAGTTTCCCGGGTGTCCCCCGTATCGGCCTTGAAGGCGAAACCGAACAGGCAGATCCGTTTGTTGGACAGGGTATTGAACATGACGCTGATCATGTTCCGGAGAAAGCGTGCTTTCTGATGTTCATTGATCTTGACGATTCCCTCCAGGTAGTCGGCTTCTTCGTGAAGATGGTAGTAGCGGCAAAGATAAACCAGGTTCAGAATGTCCTTCTTGAAGCAGGAGCCGCCAAAACCGACGCTGGCGTTGAGGAAGCGCGGGCCGATGCGGCTGTCCATGCCCACGGCCTGGGCCACCTCCCCCACATCCGCATCCGTCATTTCGCAGAGGTGTGAAATGGCGTTGATGGAGGATACGCGCTGCGCCAGGAACGTATTCGAGACGAGCTTGGAAAGCTCGCAGCTCCATATGTTGGAGGTGAGAATGCGCTCCCGTGGCACCCAGTTGGCGAAGATTTCGACCAGCACATCCCGGGCCTGCCGGCCCGACTCGGTCTCCATGGAGCCGACGAGAACCCGGTCCGGCTCCTCGAGGTCCCGGATCGCGGTCCCCTCCGCGAGGAATTCCGGGTTGGAAAGAACCTCAAATTCACATCCGTTTTTGCCCGCACTGAGTATCCGCTGCATGGCCAGGGCGGTTTTTACCGGGAACGTGCTTTTTTCAATCACGATTTTCGAGGAATGCGAATGTTGGAGGATTTCACGGGCCGTCTTTTCCCAGTATTGCAGGTCCGCTGCCATTCCTGCGCCGATGCCGTAGGTTTTGGTCGGCGTGTT
>CAYPKE010000194.1:0-3853 GCA_964411235.1 uncultured Syntrophales bacterium | reverse complement strand
ATGGCCCATCTGCTGCAGGAGAACCCTGATCCTATCGGATTCGGCAATGACCTGAAAATCCGTGATATCACCCTGCCCACCCTGATCATTCACGGCGAAGAAGATGAAATCATCCCCGTAACGGAGGGGAGAATTCTGTATACGCTCTCGGGTGCCCTACGGAAAAGTTCGGTTTTTATTCCGCGGACCGGTCATAACGACATTTTGATTGAAGGGGCCACAATGTATCTGGCGGGGCTTTCGGAATTCATCCGGAAAATCACAGGGCAAAACCACACTGCCTGCCCCGATCCTTAATCTGTCACCGCTGTTTTGTGGACCAAAAAAATCAGCCCCCAAAAAATGTAAACGGGAAGCAAAACCAGGACTCAATGAAAGATCAGCCCGTTCATAACTCGAGAATCATGGCCGTTTCGTCGCAGAAATCGGGATATTTCGAGCAGCGGAAACAATCGGACCAGATTTTCTCCGACAAGGTCGAACGGTCCACTTCGTGAAACCCGAGGCGCCCGAAGAACTCCGTCTGGGAAGTCAGCGTGAAGACCCGGAATAACTCCAACGTGATCGCCTCCGATATACAGGCTTCCACCAGTCGTCTGGCAATCCTCTGGCGGCGATGATCCTCCTCCACGTAGAGAGAACGGATTTCGGCCAGATTCTCCCAGATGATGCTCATGGCGCAGATACCGATAATGGACCGCTCGTCCTTGTCATAGAAGACAAAAAAATCCCGCAAGCTGCCGTAGATGTCCATCAGGGAACGGGGAAGCATCTCTCCCTTTTGAGAAGATTTATTGATCATTTTATGGATGGAACGAACGTCACCGATACGCGCTTTTCTCAACATGAATCCGCATTTCCTTTCTTGTTTCGCGCCGCACCGTCCGGTATTCGGAATGCACGGTTGAGGAAAAACCTCTCTCCGTCGCAAAAGATGCTTCGGAAAGATGTGCCTTGATCAACACAGAAGAACCGGAGCCGGCCGACGCAAGTCCGATAACACCGCTAGGCCGACCGGGTCGCTCTCCGGCCTAGAACACGCCGGTACTCTCCCGCATATTTCTTTGCCGCTTCCGTGAAGCTTTCGCCTCCCATCATGTGGGCGATTTCGTCGACGCGCTCCTCTTCGTTAAGGACATTGAGCCGGACATGGGTCCGGCCGTCAGCGATGGCCTTGGAGATACGGAAATGATAGTCTCCGAAGCAGGCAATCTGCGGCAAATGCGTGATGCACAGAATCTGGTGTTTCGTCGCAAGGTCACGGAGCTTGTCACCGATCACCTCAGCCGTCGCCCCGCCGACACCGCTGTCAACTTCGTCGAAAATCATCGTGGCTACCGGATACCCCTGCAGCATGATGCGTCTCATTGCCAGGATGATGCGGGAAAGCTCGCCTCCCGAAGCTATACGTGTAAGGGGTTTCAGCGCTTCACCGGCATTGGTGGATAGATAGAATTCGACCTGATCCCATCCTTTCGGTCCCATGGCAAGTCCCTTTTCCTGCTGCCGTGCAAACCTTGCCTCAAAGGCGGCAACCGACATTTTAAGCGTCTTGAACTCGGCTTCGATTGCCTGCTCCATCCTGAAAGCCGCGTCCCGACGCGCTTCGGACAGCTTTCGAGCCTCTTCCTCCAATTCCTGAAAACAGGCGCTTAGCTGACCTTCGACGCCCTCCAGGTCCTCGCTCAGCTTGGATAATTCATCCAACTCCGCAGCCAGCTTCGCACGCTGCATCAGAATGTCCGAGATCGAGTTGCCGTATTTTCGTTTCAATTTCTGCAGCAGCTCCAGACGGTCCTCGATGGCGGTCAGGCGCTGGGGATCAACGACAAGGGTTTTGCGATAATCCCGAAGGCTAAACGCGATTTCCTCCAACTGATAATAAAGAGTCTCCAGATCCTGCCATGATGACGGAAACCGGCTGTCTATGTCGTTGATCATTCTGACTTGGGACTGCACGGACCGGAGCCTCTCAAGGGCAGATCCTTCCCGTCCGTAGAGCTCGTCATAGGCCTCGCCGGTATGATTCTCCAACTGACGGATATTGGCCAGGGTCTTTTTCTCTTCAAGCAGCGCTTCTTCCTCGCCTTCCCGCAAGGCGGCCTGATCGATCTCATGTAACTGGAAGACGAGATAATCGGTCCTTTCAGCGCGGTTTCTGGCCCGTGCCTGCAGTTCCCGGCGCTGCTCCCGGAGGGCTTGGTATCGATCATACACCCGTAAATAAACCTGGCGGCAGCCCAGAAGAAAACCGAAATCGTCCAGCATATCGATGTGATTATCCGGATTCAGAAAGACCTGGTGTTCCCGTTGGCCACAGATATCAATCAGGGACTCGCTTAGGGTCGTGAGCATTCCCAGCGTCGCCGGGGAACCATTGATGAATACGCGATTTTTCTCCGATCTGGAAACAATCCTTTTCAGGACAAGCGCCTGGCCGGCTTCGAGTCCCATCACGGTCAATTTGTCTTGGAGCGTTTCGTATTCCGTGACATCGAAAACCGCCTCCACCGTTGCCTCGTCTTCGCCGGTCCTGATCAGATCGGGTGTGGCCCGTCCGCCTTGAATCAAGCCCAGGGCACCCATGATGATGGACTTCCCAGCCCCGGTTTCACCGGTCATAACGGTCAGACCTGCACCGAAAGAAACCTGCAGTTCCCCGATAATGGCGTAATTCTTGATCCTGAGATCGGTCAGCATGACTTGGCGTTCGTCGTTCCCTCCGGCAATCTTCCCCATCCGAGCTTCGTCCGCAGAATCTCCCAGTAATCCCGAAGCGGGGACGAGATCAGGTTTGTCACGTAAGGAGACTGGCAGATCGTCACGGTGTCTCCCGTCGTCAGGTCGTAGGAAACCTGGCCGTCCAGCATGACCGTTGCCCCCGAACCTCTTGTCAAAAGGGTCGCCGTGACCACGACTTCACCGGGCAAAATGATCGGCCGGTTGGTCAGCGTGTGCGGACAAAGGGGACTGATAATCAGGCAGGACATCTGGGGATAGACAATCGGCCCGCCAGCCGACAGGGAATAGGCGGTCGATCCGGTTGGTGTCGAAACGATGATCCCGTCAGCCTTGAACGTCGTCAGGAACCTGCCGTCCACAAAGACCTCCAACTCCACCATACGGCTCAGGTTCCCCCGACCGATGACCACATCGTTGAGGACCGCCTGTTCCTCGATTTCCGTATCCTGGCCCTTGATCGCCACATCCAGCATTTTCCTTTTTTCCGTTTCAAAGTTTCCTGCCAGAATCCGCTCGATTGCGCTGAACATTTCGCTCAGGTTGATTTCCGTTAGATACCCGAACCCCCCCATGTTGATCCCGACAATGGGAATCTCGATGCCCCGTATAAAGTGAGCAAGCCGCAGTATCGTCCCATCGCCGCCGAAAACCACCATCAGATCGACCTCCGAGGCCAGATGACGCCGGTCCATACCGCCTTCCAAGCCTGCCTTGCGGGCGATGTGCTTTTCAAGGGAGACCTTCAATCCCCGCGCCAAAAGCCAATCCCGCAACTGTACCGTGTATTCGGCGGATTGCTCTTTTTCGATATTCGCAATGATTCCGATTCTTTTAATGGCCATGACAACCCCACTGTCTGGATTCGCCTGCTTTTTACCATATTAAAACAAGGGTGTCCACGGGGGATTGGCAGAGTTGCGGCTCTCGAGCATGGCCTTATCAACAGGCATAGGGAAGCGGATCCTGGAAGCCGGCCTCGGCAAAGCCCTTCTTCCGCAACAGGCAGCCGTCGCAATGACCGCAGGCCAACCCTTCGGACGTCGGATCATAACAGGTGTGCGTTAAACCGTAATCAACCCCCAGGCGCAAACCCCACCGAATGATCTCCCCT
>CAYPKE010000193.1:0-3872 GCA_964411235.1 uncultured Syntrophales bacterium | reverse complement strand
TTTCCCTGTATAGGAAATCCCGAATATGTAAACAACGCTAAGTTAACTTACAATTAAGGCATCACATAAGGCCATGTCTGGATTGTTCATGACCGCAGTGTCGCCGTCAGGCGCAGGGGATTGAGCAACAAGTCAAGCGCGGAAAGAATCCCAGTGCAGACGACATCGGCAGCCGTCAGTGCGGTCATGGCACTCCCTTCCCCTTCAATCATGGCGATTCCCAGTGCCGCTTCCTGAAGCATCAGCCGGTCATTGCGTCCGTTACCGATACATGTCGTACGGTTGGATCCGAGTTTCCGGATGAAATTGCGCTTTCCCAGATCCTGATCGGTTTTTCCCAAGACGATGATCCGACAGGGCAGGTTCTTTACGCAGGACTCAACGGTGCCGAAGGTGTCAGCGGTGATCACATGAATCGACAGAACCTTGCTCAATTCAAGCAGACGTGTGCTGACGCCTTCGATCAGTTTCCCGTCCAGGGCGATGGTGCCATTGTAATCAAGGACGAGGTGTTCCAGGTGCATTAACTTGTAACCGGGAATGTCGAAGGTCAACATACGTTCTCCATGAGATTGTTATAGGTTTTGAAAAAGATAACCGATCATGAGAAAAAATCCGATACCAAAGCTAGAATCAGGTGCCCCATTTTCGCATCCCTCGTCATCGAATGCCGACAACAAGGAGATGGTTCAGGCTTTTTCCCGGCGGCTTGGGCTTTATTTATGCCCGGAACGGCCGAATCCCGCTTTTCTTAAGGCGCAGGGGAATCCGCCATGCCTTGATCTGATCTGCCACACAGGCTGGCACAAGGTGTTCCCAGGGCAAATCCGCGATCATGGCTTCCCTGATATCGGCGGCGCTGATGCCCTTTTGTTCGAGCGACACTTCCCATAAAACGTGTGTTTCAAGGCCCAGGTTCAAAAACAGGTCTCTTTTTTTCCGTCCCCAATCATCATAGATGGAAACGAAAAAGACGGCATTTCGGGGTACATAATGGAAATATAATTCCGGCAGGTTCACGGGAAAGGGGATTACGGAAAAGTCATTGGCGGTTAACCCCGAGGAGAGCAGGGTTTGCGTGACCAGGGTATAACGTTCAAAATACGTCAGGGGGTTGGCTTCTTTTGTGCTCCGGAGACGATCGGTTTCCTCCTCCCTTGTCAACAGCGGATCGGGGTTTGTGATGCCGACAATCAGGTGCTTGCAGAG
This sequence comes from uncultured Syntrophales bacterium, assembly GCA_964411235.1. GTDB lineage: Bacteria > Desulfobacterota > Syntrophia > Syntrophales > JAAYKM01 > JAAYKM01. The sequence continues at coordinate 2,663 of CAYPKE010000193.1, read as the reverse complement.
TGCTTTCCCGGCCAGAAGATATTTCAGGTGGTCATTGTGCAGAATTTGAAAGCGGCCATGTATGACCCCCTGTTCGTAAGGTAGCTCCGGCGCATGGCCGTTTTCGGCGGCAGGAATCATGACGGATCATCCCTTTCAGTCGATTGTAAACCTACGGTAGAACCCCGGCCAGAAAGGCTGGTTCTCCTGGGTGTCCATGATTCCCATCAGCTTGATGCGGTCCAGACCGTTGAGAATCATGTACATCAGCTCCCGGTCACGCACGGTTCCCAGGGCGCCCGTTGCTGCGGACACTTCGTCGAAGCGAATGACGCTGTCACGCCGGACTCCCTCTCCGCAAAAGGTCAGGGGGACCGGTTCCCCGCTATGAACAAGGGGACCGCTGCTGGGTGTGGAATGATCCGAGGTAACCACGGTCAGCATGGCGGGATTTTCCAGAAACCATTTCATTTCACGGCCTATCGCCCGGTCCAGCGCCTCGATGATCCTCGTTTTGGTTATCGGGTTTTTCGTGTGGGCCGCTTCATCCGGGGCTTTGGTATGGACATGAATGAAATCATAGGTTGAAAAAGCTTCTTTCGCCATGGTCAGGCGTTCGGCAAGGTCTGTTTCCGCGTCACCCGATTCAGGGGCTTTCATGAAATCGAGACCGATAAACCGGCTCAGTCCCTCGAAGACGACACCCGCAGCTATGGAAAGACCTGCAAGCCCGAAAAGGACGGGAAACGGCGTAATCTTTTTCAGACGGCCGGAACGCTGCGTAACCAGACCGTTCAGGGGCGGAAGTGATTTTTTGCTTCGTCCCAGATTGAGAGGATGTTTATCCAAGAGGGTGTGTGCATGAATCAGATAGGCTTTCAGGGCTTTCGCGGTTCTTACGGTTGCAGGATCATCGGCATGGCTTTGCCAGGGAAGAAGATCCATGACGAAAACGTTGTCGCGCATGGGATTCGTATCGGTTACATAAGGGCTTACAGCCCCCTTGAGAACCAGAACGCCGAAGAGCCCCTTGATGTGATGGAAAATGATATCGATGCCATGGCTTGTGTAATGACTGATAGAAGGGATCAGGGCTTCAATCTCGTCGCTTGCAGCAGGCGGTGTATCCCTGTGAAGAAAAAAAGTTCCGTCTTCTAAGGAAATGGACGAGAAATGGATCAGGAGGGCTACGTCATGCTCTTCCAGGTTGATACCCGCCCCCAGGGCCTCCAGGACGCCGCGTCCGGGGAAATCAATCTGGTCATAACCGAAGATGGCGAAATGGGCGTTTTCACTGGGAAGGGCCATTCCCGGCCGGGCGGCATGATAAAGGCCGTTCGCGCCAATTGCCGCCATCTTGTCGAGTGCGGGGGTACAGGCTGCCTGAAGGGGTGTGCGATGACTAAGAGCCTGATAGGTGCGGTCTCCCAGTCCGTCAAGTATGAGGAGAAGACATTTTTTCATCTGCCAACTGAGTCCGGACGGAAGGCTTGGCCTGCCGGACATCGATCAGGGTGGTATTCCTGTTGTCAATAGTAAATGGCGATATATGCAGAGTAACTATTGGAAATCTTATATGAGGATGCCTATTATAACAACATGATTTTTGATCTTCATGTTCATACAACCCATTCCTCCTGCAGCGGCCTGTCATTGGCTGAGATCCTCCGGCATGCCCGGTTGCTTGGGCTTGACGGAGTCTGCGTCACGGATCACAACACGTTATCCGCCCGCAATGAGATCTCGGAAGGAGTCCAAAATGACGGTTTGTGCATCATTTTCGGCATGGAATACGATACGCCGGAAGGAGATTTCCTGATTTTCGGTTCCTGCGATAACCTTAAACCCGGCATGAAAGCCAGAGAAATGCTCGCCCTGGTTGCCCGGCAAGGCGGCGTGGCGGTGGCCGCGCATCCCTGCCGCAATGATCGGGCGGTTGACCCGTCTCTTTGGAAAGAGGGCCTGTGCCGCATTGTCGAAAGCATCAACGGGAGAAACCGGAGACAGGAAAACCGGAGGATACAGCAAATAGCCGTCCGCTACGGACTCGTCCAATGCGGGGGCAGCGATGCCCATCATCTGAGCGAGCTGGGAAAATCTGCAACCCACTTCAATTACCCGGTCAGGAACTGTCAGGATCTGGTGAAGGCTTTGCAGGAAGGCGCCTGCCACCCCCTTTCCATCCGGAAATTTTGAGAAACGCCTTTCCGGCAGCATCTTATCATACCATTGCCCAGTCATGGCTTCCCCGGGAAGCAATCTCCGGATTCCCGCGTGTCCCTGCATGTCCATTTTTCAGTCATCTGAATACGGCCGATCCGGCGATGCGGCCTCCGGTTCAACCCGATGTTCCGGAAAGCGCTGTTTCATTAAAGAGATGTGTGTCATCGCCGATTATGATATAAATCAAAAATATGTTTCTATAGAAATGCAGAGGCGAGAAGTTAATTGCCTCCTTTGCCGGGTATTTCATGGGAAAAGCAGAGCGCATCGCCAGGGGTATTTACCTTGTTGCGGGTCAGGGATTGACGGATCCTGATGACGCCGCTTCGTTTCTGCTCCTTTTCGGTGACGAGGCCTTGCTGATCGATGCGGGGGCCGGTTCGAGCGTTTCGCAAATTCTAGAGAACGTCAGAGCGACCGGTGCGAAACCGGCCGAGATCAGGTTCCTTATCCTGACGCAC
>CAYPKE010000192.1:0-3977 GCA_964411235.1 uncultured Syntrophales bacterium | reverse complement strand
ACAGTCCGTGAAATCTCCGATCGCATCCTCGGCATGCGGCATTTTGACGTCCAGCTTATTGGAGGGCTCGTCCTGCTCGGGGGAATGATCGCGGAAATGGCCACCGGCGAAGGCAAAACGCTGGTGGCCACATTGCCGGCCTGTACCGCCGCACTGGCCGGCATTCCTGTCCATGTCGTTACAGTGAATGACTATCTGGCAGAGAGAGATGCAAACTGGATGCGGCCGATCTATGAAGCCCTTGGGCTCCGCGTGGGCATCATTAAGCATGGTCTGGATCCGCAAGCACGGAGAGACGCATATCGTTGTGACGTGACATACTGCACCAACAAGGAAGTTGCTTTTGATTATTTAAAAGATAGGATTACGCTCTGGGACAGACCCAGTCAATTGAGGCTTCAACTGGAACGTTTATCCGGTCGAGATTCAAGAGTCAGCAGACTGCTGATGAGAGGACTCCACTACGCCATTGTCGATGAGGCGGACAGCGTACTGGTCGATGAAGCCAGGACACCGTTGATCATATCGGAAACGCACGACGCCTCGACAGAGGAAAGTCTGTATCGCCAGGCAATGGAAATTGCCGGGAATCTGGAGCAACCAGTTGATTTCAAAATAGAAAAAGGAGAAAGATTTGTTGAGATTACAGATCAGGGGAAAAAGAAAATCAGAGCGTTTTCATGGCAGAACGAGTGCATGGGTACAAATGTCGAGCAGCGCATTGAACTGGTCAAGGAGGCCTTGACGGCCCTATATATCTTTGTCCTCGACAAACATTACCTCGTAAAAGACGGTAAAGTTCAGATCGTAGATGAATATACGGGCCGTGTCATGGCTGACCGCTCCTGGGAGCGCGGTTTACATCAACTGATTGAGATCAAGGAAAATTGCGAAGTTACAAGCCAAAAGGCAACCCGCGCCCGTATCAGCTACCAGCGCTTTTTCCGACGTTATCGGCAGCTTGCCGGCATGACCGGAACGGCGCGAGAAATTAAGACGGAACTCTGGTCTATCTATCGACTGCGTGTCGTTTCTGTGCCGACAAATCGGGTTCTGCAGCGGAAATATTATGCCCCTCGTTTTTATGCCACAGCGGAAGAGAAGTGGAAAAATGTTGTCGAAGCCATTTCGAATATGCATCATGTCGGCAGGCCTGTACTCATCGGAACGAGATCTGTTGCCGCATCCGAACATCTCAGCTCCATGCTTGATAGAGCCTCTTTCCATCACCGGGTATTGAACGCTCGACAGAACCATGAAGAAGCGGAGACTATCGCTCTGGCTGGTGAATTGGGCAGGATCACGGTGGCCACCAACATGGCAGGACGTGGGACAGACATTCGCCTCAGCCCTGAAGTCATAGACTTGGGCGGGCTTCATGTTATTGCTACCGAGCGTCATGAAGCCAGACGTATCGATCGCCAGTTGTTCGGCCGCTGTGCCAGGCAGGGGGAGCCTGGAAGCTGCGAAGCCATTGTATCGCTGGAAGACGAACTTATCAGCGTCCATATTGGAAAGCTGCCACTGAAACTGATGGCTATCCTGCTTAAATATTCGAGTAAAATCTTTTTCGTTCGGTTGATTTCAGAGAATCTTTACAGCAACGCACAACGGAAAGCAGAAAAACTGCATGCCCATATGCGAAGCGATCTGTTAAAAATGGATGAAAAAATCAATGATGCTCTTGCTTTCTCCGGTCGTCAAGAATAAGGAGGTTCATATGAAATTAATATCAGCGATAATATCCATATTTTTTATCTTCATGACGGTGCCTGCCCTGTCTTTTCAGGCAGATGGCCTCATCGAGCCACACCGCGTCGTCAATCTGGGAAGCCCTCAGCAGGGTATCATCTCAACGATTGATGTGGAAAGGGGTGACAGCATTAAAAAAGGTCAGGTGCTGGCAACCCTTCAATCCGAAGTTGAAATGGCTCTTGTCGATTTGAAGAAGGCTAACAAGGATTTTGCAGATAGTAAGAAAGAACGTATGGAACCTCTGTATGAACAGGAATTGGTGGCACCCCTGAATATGGATGAAGCAAAGACGATGAGTGCCATTGCTGAAGCAGAGTATAAGCATGCCTATGAAGCTTTAAGACGGATGAAAATTAGCAGTCCGATAAATGGAGTTGTTGTTGAGCTATTCCTGTCACCGGGCGAGTATGTTGAAAATCAGCCCATTATGAAACTGGCGGAGATCAATCCGCTCAAGATCGAAGTAATTCTTCCTCTGGATAAATATGGTTCGGTACGTGTGGGAACTAAAGCGCGGGTTATTCCGGAAAGCCCCATAAGGGGGGAATATTTGGCAACGGTAGTGATTGTTGACCGGGTTGTTGATGCAGCCAGCGGGACTTTTGGTGTGCGACTCAGCCTTGCCAATCCGAGTCAACGTTTACCGTCAGGTATCAAATGTAAGGTGATTTTCCCATAAGGTCGAGATAGCTGAGCTTTGCTGCTTTTGTATTTCTCGTGTTCTACGAGATTATTAAAGAGATTTACAACGGAGGCTGGCTTTGAATAGACTGTACGTAAAACATAAAACCAAAGGCTGCAAACTGAACGTTTGCCGCCCTTTTTTTGTGTAAAAGGTCTTTCCCCCCTGTGCTTTTCACTCTAAACGATCCCCAATAGTTCTTCTTTCATGTTATATAAAGGCCGAGCCCGCTCGCTTGTCAGAAGGGGTGACGGGAACATTTCCCGGCGATCGTTGAGCCCGGTACGACAGATAAAAACTTGAATGAAGGGCGAAAAGCTCTCATGTCGCAAGAACGTTATCGGGACATAAAACTTGCAAAAGCCGGCGAGTTGGGAATATGGTTGTTACATGAGAATACAAGATCGAAGGATTTCCGCAAGGCAATGCGGATCAACGGATGTGTAGCGATTCATGACGGATCTTCATTGTCATACGACCGCATCGGATGGTTTGGTATCGCCGACCGACATCGTCAGGCAGGCAGCCGGGGAAGGGATTGCCGTTTTGGCGATCGCCGATCACGATACCGTGAATGGTCTTGACGCGGCTGTCCGGACGGCACAACAAGAGGGGATTTACCTTGTCCCTGCCATCGAATTGTCCATCGCTTATCCAAGCGGCATTTTTCACCTGCTCGGTTATGGGATTCAGTATCAGAATCGGGCGTTCAGGGAAGAACTCGGCAGGTTGAAGCGAATACGTGAGGACAGGATCAAACGCATCCTTGAGGCATTGAATGAAGCCGGAATCGAACTGAGCGACCATGACGTGCAGAATGAACTGAACGGGGACGTCCCCGGAAAGCCGCACGTGGCCCGTGCCCTGGTGAGGAAAGGATACGCTTCCGATATTCAGGAGGCGTTGAGGACCTATCTCAATCGGGGTGCTCCGGGATACGTGGCGAAGGAGAAAATAGAGCCGAAAGCGGCGTTCGCACTCATCAGGGGTGCCGGAGGGTTTCCGGTGGTGGCCCATCCCAGATCGCTTAACTGTAATGGGTTTGCGGAGTACGACCGGTTCATTCAAGGTTGTCTGGATATGGGACTTGCCGGCATCGAGGCATATGCCGGCATCCACGATGACGAGGATGTCGCCCTTTTTCTTGAACTGGCGAATCAGTATGATCTTGTTGCAACGGGAGGAAGCGATTTTCACGGGGATAACGGCAGCCGTCTGGGGTATTATGGCGATGGCAGACCTATTCCGGAAACCTGTTCCAGGTCGCTCCTTCAGCTTGTCGGACATTGAGGACCAGTTGCAAATGCCGTCCATTGACTACAAAAAGTTATGGGATGTCGTAACCGCCCAGTTCCCCTTGGGCATAGACTCCCTGCACGGCCCTTCCCACTGGAGACAGGTGCAGGAAAACGGGCTGCTCCTGGCCTGCCAGACTGGAGCCGATACGACGATCATCAGGCTGTTCTCTGTCTTTCACGATTCGCGCAGGGAAAACGATGGCATTGACTGGAATCATGGCTCACGGGGCGCCGATTTGGCC
>CAYPKE010000191.1:0-3980 GCA_964411235.1 uncultured Syntrophales bacterium | reverse complement strand
CTGAAAAGGCAGATTCGTCGCTTCCTGCCGTCCGGCGAACCCATGCCGGAACCCGTTGAGAAGCTGCTGGAGGCTGTGAATGCAGCTTATTACGAAAGCGACGAAGACCGGCGCATGATGGAGCGTTCTCTGGAACTGAGCTCACAGGAACTTCTGCAGTCGAATGCCGAGATGCGCGCCATATTGCAGGCTTTTCCGGATCATTTTTTCCGAATCGATTCCGACGGGACGGTGCTGGAACACAAAAGCGCGGACAGCCGGATTTCGCCACTGAAACCCGGGAATCCCTCAGGCAGATTGCTGGCCGATCTGGTTCCGGATGGAAAGGCCGATTTGTTTCTGGAGAAACTTACGGCGGCGCTTCGGAGAAGACAGGAAGTATCGTTTGAATATACCGCGACCGATCCCGATCAGGGGGCTCTCTGCTTCGAGGCCCGGATGATACCTCTGTTCGCGGACCAGTTGATCCTGATCATCCGGGACATCACCGAGAGAAAGAGGTCGGAAAGCGCCGCCCGGGAACGCGCAGAGAGAATCATACGCTACCAGGCGGCCCTCCTGGAATTGTCAAAGGCCGAACAGGAGAATTATACGGGCGCCATCGGCAAGATGCTGGACATGGGCCTTAAAACACTGGATGCGCACCGCCTGGGCCTCTGGCTGTTCGATGCCGGCCGGACGCGGCTGGTCTGTGAAGATATTCGTGCCAGAGACGGCGGGAAAACCGGCAAGGGTCGCAGCCTCAATGTTTCCAGGCATCCCCGCTATTTCGGTTATCTGGAAGAGGCGCGCATCCTTGTGGCCGACGATGTCAGCGGGGATCCGCACATGGTTGAACTGGCGGCCTACTTCAGGAAAAACGGTATCTGCGCCACCATGGATGTCCCGGTCCGGCTCCAGGGGAGGGTCGCAGGGATTCTCTGCATTGATCATACCGGAGAGGCGCGTTCCTGGAGTGACGAAGATCAGGATTTCGCCGCGGCCCTGGCGCAGATGATTTCCCTGGTCCTCGAAAGTCACGCGCGCAAGACGACGGAAGAAGCCCTGAGAAGCGAGGAAGCCAGTCTGCGTTCCCTTTTCCTGGCGGCGCCGGTAGGCATTGCCATGCAATCATACCGGAAGATCCGCCGGGTCAACGAACGCCTTTGCGAAATGCTGGGCTATGCCGAGGGGGAACTGGCCGGGTGCTCACCCCGCATGCTTTACCAGACCGCCCGCCAGGCGAAGTTCATCGAAGATACCATGCGGACCAAACTGACGGCGCAGGGGATCGGAAACATTGAAACAAGGTGGATTCGCAAGGACGGAAACCCTCTTGAGGTACTCCTGACCGTGGTGCCTTTGAATGCGTCGGACCTCCTGGCGGGTGTCATTTTCACCGCCCTTGACATTACCGAAAGAAAGAAGGTTGAGGAGGCCCTGGCCGAGAGTGAAAAGCGCTTCCGGAATTATTTTGAGCTGTCCCTCGTGGGCATCGCCATCACGACGCCTCAGATGGACTGGATCGACGTCAATGACAAGCTATGCGACATCCTGGGCTGCACGCGGGAGAAAATGCTGGGGATGACCTGGGCCTCATTGTTTGTATCTGAAGAACAAGGGCATGGAGGCTTGGAGGGACGCATTGGGGATTTCGGAAAGAGGGATCTGAGTAACGTGGAGGTACGGATGGTCAAAAAAGATGGAACCCATGTCCATGCCTTGCTTTCCTCCCGGATCGTTTTCAACCGTGACGGTTTCCCCGACTATGTCCTGACACTCATTCAGGATGTCTCGGACCGCAAGCGCCTGGAGGTCCAACTTCTCCAGTCGCAGAAACTGGAGTCAATCGGCACCCTGGCCGGAGGAATCGCCCATGATTTCAATAATCTTTTGATGGGCATCGAAGGGTATGCCTCTCTGATTCTTTACGATCTGGACACCGATCATCCGCATTATGAAAAATTGCGCAGTATCGAAGAACAGGTGCGAAGCGGCGCCGAACTGACCAGGCAACTTCTCGGTTTCGCCCGAGGCGGCAAATACGAGGCAAAACCAACCAACGTTAACACTGTCATCGATCGAAGCATCCAGCTTTTTGGAAGAACCCGCCGGGAAATCCTGATGGAGATGAAACTGAGGCCGGATCTCTGGACTGTTGAAGTTGACCGCGGTCAGATCGAACAGGTGCTGCTGAATATGTACGTCAACGCCTGGCAGGCCATGCCGGCAGGGGGAACGATTTACATAGAGATGGAGAACCTGCACATCGAACCGCCGATCGCCGATTGTCCCGAAAGCATGATGCCGGGTGACTATGTACGGATTTCCGTGTCCGATACAGGGGTCGGTATGGACCAGAAAACCAAGGAGCGAATCTTCGATCCATTCTTTACCACGAAGGATCGGGGACGCGGCACCGGACTGGGCCTGGCGTCCGCTTACGGAATTATCCGCAACCACGGGGGATTTATCCATGTTTACAGCGAGAAGGGGCAGGGAACGACGTTTACCATTTATCTTCCCCGTTCGCTGAAAAAGGTGTCGCGGGCGGCCAAAACGCTTGAGGCAGGGCATTGCCGAGGAACGGAAACCATCCTGGTTGTGGACGACGAAGAACTGAATATAAAAGTGACCAGACTCATCCTGCAAAAACTCGGTTATCAGGTCGTCACCGCAGAGGGCGGCAGGGAAGCGTTGCAAATATTCCGTGATTCGGGCCGGAAAATCGACCTGGTCATCATGGACATGGTCATGCCAGGGATGGGCGGCGGTGAAACATACGACGCCCTGAAAAAGATCGATCCGGAACTGAAATGCATTCTGGCCAGCGGTTACAGCATCAACGGCCAGGCCGCGGAGATCATGGCAAAGGGTCTTCAGGCCTTCATCCAGAAACCTTTTACGATGAACGATCTGTCGGAACTGGTGCGCCGGGTCCTTGACGGCAGGGCAGGATGACCAGGTCGCGATTCTGCCGTTATCGGAAGAATGATCCCTGTTCGCAGTGTGGCGCACCCTTTAAGGTCTCGGCGGCTTCCCTGATGTTGAGCCGCCGGCGTAATTTTTTTTGTACGCGGCCTTGACAGGAAAGATTTCATGTTTATTATAGCGACGATTTAGACGAGAGGCGTTCGATATGTATGAAAAAATATAATTGGCTGAAAGGAGAAGTGGGACGATGAAAATCAGACCGTTGCAGGACAGAGTCATCGTAAAGCGTTTGGAGGAGGAGCAGAAGACAAAGGGTGGAATAATCATCCCGGATACGGCGAAAGAAAAGCCGATCGAAGGCGAAATCATTGCAGTGGGCAAGGGTCGCATTCTGGAGGACGGCAAGGTCGTGAAGCCTGATGTCAAGGTGGGCGACCGGGTCCTTTTCAGCAAGTACGGCGGCACGGAAGTCAAGATCGACGGCGTGGATTATCTCATCATGAGAGAAGACGATATACTGGGCATAATTGAAAAGAAATAACCGGGATAAGAAGGAGGAGTCTTTATAATGGGAGCAAAGATCTTACAGTATGATGAAGAAGCAAGGAAATCTATCCTCAAGGGTGTGAACACACTGGCGGATGCCGTGAAGGTAACCCTGGGCCCCAAGGGGCGGAATGTCATTTTGGACAAGAGCTTTGGCGCTCCGACGGTTACGAAGGACGGGGTAACCGTTGCCAAGGAAATCGAACTGGAAGACAAGTTTGAAAACATGGGGGCCCAGATGGTGCGTGAAGTGGCAAGCAAAACCAGTGACGTCGCGGGTGACGGCACAACCACGGCCACCATTTTAGCTCAGGCCATCTACCGTGAAGGCGCCAAGACGGTCGCCGCCGGCAGCAACCCCATGGATGTGAAGCGCGGCATCGACAAGGCCGTGGAAACGGTGGTCGGCGAATTGAAGAAACAGAGCAAGCCTACGAAGGACCAGAAGGAGATTGCCCAGGTCGGGACGATTTCGGCGAACAACGACGAGGATATCGGCAACATCATCGCCGAATCGATGG
>CAYPKE010000190.1:0-3994 GCA_964411235.1 uncultured Syntrophales bacterium | reverse complement strand
CCGGTTCTTCAGTCTCACGTCCACCGCCCAGATTGAATATGTCATCCAGAGCGCTGTCATGATAACCGGCGGAAGCAAGCTGTTCGTTTCCGGAACCGTTCCGGACTGGTCGACGGCTCTCGAAAACCATGATCAGAAAGTCCAGGTCGTTATGGATGTACTTGCCCCGCACAAAGAATTTCGAACTGATCTGGATTTCCGCCTGTTCCCAGTCCAGGATTTCCATCACCGCCGCTTCGCCCCGTCCTGATTCGGTTTCGGCATCCAGCAGGGTTCCCTTTTTGAAGAAGAGCTTTCCTTCCCTCTCTTCCGTCCGGATGGTCAGCACGCAGGTTTTCTTCTCCATCTGGACCAGCTTGAGAAAGGAAACCAGCGGCACCCGATCCAGGTAACGGTCTTCCCGGGGCTGCACGCTTTTATGAATGTTCTCAACCAGGAGATCGAATTCCAGGGGTTTTTCCAGATAACGGATTGCTCCCAGGTCGGAGACACTGTCTTCGATGATGGGGGTGCCGTATGCCGTCATGACGATTACCGGAATCCGGGGGTAGCGCGAACTCATGTGGGCCAGCAACTCGAAGCCGTCCATAACGGGCATTTTCAGGTCGGTGATGACCAAATCAATCTCTTCCTCCTCAAGGATTTGGGCTGCCAATTTTCCATTGGCGGCCGTCATGATTTGAGATTCCTTATCGAGTGTTTTTAATCCCTCAACGAGACTCAGCAGGAAATTCTTGTCGTCATCTACAATCAGAATAATCGGCACGGCAAACCCCTATGATGGCGATTGAATAGAAATTACTACGAACGGATTGCTTCCCGTTGGTGCGCTTATCTTTAGCATAAATGATGCCATAAAAAGACTGATCGTGAGATGCCGGGATGGTGCGGTTTTCGGAAGGATAAACCCCGATTACACGGCCTTATAGTACGCCGTTGGGCGGAATGAGCAGGTCAGAATGAGCCGGATCCGGTTCAGTCTGACCTCATCTGTTTTTCTGGTATCGCTTGATTTTTCGTTTCAAGGTTGAAAGAGAAATCCCCAGGGCCTTCGCCGTCCGGGTGATGTTGCCTCTCTGACGCTGCAACATGTCGAGAATGTGACACTGTTCGATCTCCTCCAGTGTCAACGTATCCGCTTGGTTTATCGTAGCAGTAGGGGGACTGATGGAAGGACGATTTTCCGTCTGTGTCTTAAGGCCGAAGAGCAGTTCCGAGGGACGAAGGCGGCCGGGGTGAAGGATACAGGACCGTTCGAGAATGTTACGCAATTCCCGGGCGTTCCCCGGCCAGTCGTATTGCCTCAGCAGGCCGATCTCCCTGTCGTCCAGATCACGTTTCGGGTTCCGTCCGAGGAGCGTAACAAAATGACGGCATAATTCGGATATGTCTTCCGGACGTTCACGCAAAGGTGGAATATGAATGGAAAGGACGTTCAACCGGTAATAGAGATCTCTGCGGAAGAGATTGTCCCGGATCAGAGATTCGAGGTCGGCATTGGTGGCGGCGATAATTCTCACGGTGACCCTGATTTCGGACTGCCCTCCCAGGCGGCGGAGTGATCCGTTATCCAGGGTGGCCAGCAGTTTCGTTTGCAAATGCAGGGGCATCGTGGCAATTTCATCAAGGAAAAGGGTTCCCCCTTCTGCCAGTTCAAAGACGCCCTTGCGGCTGGAAACCGCGCCGGTGAATGCACCCCTTTCATGACCGAACAACTCCGATTCGATCAGATTCTCCGGCAGGGTCGCGCAATTGACGAAGACGAAAGGGGCTTCCCGGTACATGCTGCCGTAATGAATATGGCGGGCCAGTACGGTCTTCCCTGTTCCCGTCTCTCCGGTGATCAAAATGGGCGAGCGCACCTCTGCCGCCCGCCTCACGATTTGAGAAGCTGCACCGCGTTGTCCGAGCATGCCGACCATGATGGAATTTTCCTGATCTTTCGATGCCTTGTATGATTGGAGCAACTGGGCGCGTTCGAGGATGTTCATTTGCAACGCCCTTTCGACGGACAGGTGCAGTTCTTCGAGTTCAAAGGGTTTCAGCAGATAGTCATGGGCTCCGGAGCGAATGGCCTGAATGGCATGCTCAAAGGAAGGATGGGCCGTGATGAACAGAATTTTGCATTGTTCGTTCAGTTCGAGAATCTCCGCACAGATCAGATGACCCTGCCGATCCGGGAGATTCTCGTCTAGCAGGACAATGTCTATGTTGATATTCCGGCAGATGTCGAGGCCGGCTGCCGCCGTATAAGCCGTGAAGACTTCCAGGACGGTGCCGCAAAAGGTTTCCCGTACGGCATCGCAGAAGAACGGGTCGTCGTCGATAACCAGAAGGGTTTTCTTGACGGGCAAATCATTCATTGTCTATGGCTTTCAAAGTCAGACGGACAAGTGTTCCCCGTTGCGAACCGCTATCGATATGGATATCCCCTTCCATCTGCAGCATCAGCTTTTTCACAATGACCAGTCCCAGGCCGGTTCCATGCGGTTTGGAAGTAAAGAAAGGTTTGAACAGATTCTCGATCTGATGGGCAGACATGCCAATACCGTTGTCGCGAACGCTGAGTTCAAGGGTTTTGCCCTTCGCGGCTAATCCGATGACGATGGTGGGATTCTGGTCAGGATCGGTGAAGGCATCGGCGGCATTGCTCAGCAGGTTGAGCATGACCTGTTGAAGGGCGCGGGCATCGGCAAAAGCGAGGTCGTCCATCGTTCGAATTTCTGTCTTCACCCGGATCCCGCGCCGGCCGAAATCTTCTTCAATCAGAGGCAAAAGACGTTCGATAAAGGACTTCAGGGAAAGGGCCTTCGGCCTCAGATTTTCGTGCATGTTGAAGTTTTTCAACGAGGTCAGCAGATATTCCACGCGATTGATCTCGTTAATGACACGGTCCACATATTCCATGATCTTTTCCTGAGAATAATTGCCAAGATTGTTTTTCAGAACCCGCATGGCCATCTTCATGGAATTTATCGGGTTTCCGATCTCATGTCTTATGCCGGAAAAAATATAACCGATGTTGTTCATCATCTGCACGGATTCGGCAATGTTTTCCAGGCGGATCTTTTCCGTCAGGTCCCGATTGACAACGATGATCTCATTTGCGGAAAGAGGGAGAAAACCGGCTTCAAAAAGCATGGTTCCCTGTGGTGTACTCAACGAATACGGTGTTTTTATGATGGCACGCTGTTCCACGCAATGTTTCATCGCTTTGATGAACCGGTTGACCACAGGCAGGGGGAATATATAGTGGATGTAATCCCCCTTTTCCAGGCGCAGGGGAAGGGCCTGGTCTGCCGGCAGCCAGGCGGACCAGTCAAGAATCATACCTTCTGAACTCAACCGCAGTTTAATATGGGGAACGGCATCACGGAAAATATTGAGTTCCGCTGCGATGAGATCTGCCCCGTCACCGAAATCCATGTTCTGGCCATACCCTCTCATCGTCGGATTTTCACCCCCAGAAGGCGGAACAGCTTCCGGACGGCAGGAGGATCCGCCTTTCATGAGTGGAGACGGATTGGATGGACTATGTTCTTTCTTGTCCTTGGTTTCTTTCATGTATGACAGTCCCTGAAGATCCTTATTATCATTTGCCAGGAAGATTTCCATCTCCGAATGTGGTCGAAATATCCGGCCGCTGTATAAAATCCGGAGAGAAAAGCCCTTGGCTTGCCTGATCCTTTCTGTCGTTTCCCGTCGGCGGTTCCGCCGTGAAAGGGGATGACCGTCTTCTGTTTTCGCTGATCGGTAGGCGACTGTCCGGTAACAGGGATAATCTCCTTATGATGCATCGGGAGCGCAGAATTTTTCGACGCACTCGGGGCATATCCCTTGCGACAAAACCAATTCTGAATGATCCCGTATGTAGGATTCCACTACGCGCCACCTGTTGTTCTCGTCGCGGATTTTCTTGCAGACGGCGCATATTGGCAGATAACCGCTTAAAACTTTCGCCAGGGCATCCTGGAGGCTTTCCTGAAGCTTTCGC
>CAYPKE010000189.1:0-4021 GCA_964411235.1 uncultured Syntrophales bacterium | reverse complement strand
TGACATGACTAGCCTTTTAGCACGTATAGCAGTGCTCAGCTAGTCCAGACCCTAAAGAATAAATACGACGACACAGGATCAGCCTGACTCCCGTTCTTCTTTCGACCAATGCCGGCCAGACCCCGTCCACATCAGACACTGACTTTAAGCAGATTTTCTCTCATTCAAAAACAGTGGCATCCGACACCATCATTTTAGCGGTGCGCGTTGTGAAAACCCGTCACCCGGTTTGACATTACCCGGTTCGTCTATATCATAATCCCGTAAGTTTAAATAAAACCCGAGGAGGCCCGACATGAGAAAAACCATGTTAATCGGACTCATGTTCCTCCTGTATCTGTTCTTGAACCAGTGCACTGTAAATGGACAGCAGGAGGTAAAAAACATGAATCTAAAAACTGAACCCGGCAGGACCGCCACTTTTGCCGGTGGCTGTTTCTGGTGTGTCGAATCTGATTTTGAAAAGGCGCCGGGCGTGATCAAGGTCATCTCCGGTTACACCGGTGGTACGGAACCCAACCCAACCTATGAGAACTACTACCGCTCGGGACATATCGAAGCTGTTCAGGTCTATTACAATCCGGAGAAAATCAGCTACAAACAGCTCCTCGATATTTACTGGCGGCACATTGATCCGACGGACGCCGGAGGTCAGTTCACCGACCGGGGACCGCAGTATCGCAGCGCCGTCTTTTATCAGACCGACGAGGAAAAAAAGATCGCGGAACAATCCCGGAAAGACCTGGCCGCTTCAGGACACTTCATAAGACCGATCGCCACGGAAATACTGAAACTCGGACGCTTCTACGAGGCGGAAGATTATCACCAGGACTATTACCGGAAGAATCCGTTGCGCTATAAATTTTATCGCAGCAACTCCGGCCGTGACCGTTTCCTGGAAAAAAACTGGGGAACGCAACAAGACGCAACGGGCCAGATATCGCCCCAAACCTGGCGGAAGCCTGATGATCAGACACTGCGTAAAATGCTTACGCCGCTGCAATATAAAGTTACCCAGCAGGGAGCGACCGAATTGGCCTATCGGAACGAATACTGGGACAACAAGCGGGAAGGCATTTATGTCGATATCATTTCCGGAGAAGCCCTGTTCAGTTCCCTCGACAAATACGACTCCGGAACCGGCTGGCCGAGCTTCACCAAACCCCTCGAACCCGTTAATATCATTGAATCGGAAGACGACACTCTCTTCATGAAGCGGATAAAGGTCAAAAGCAGGCTGGCCGATTCGCAACTGGGACATGTTTTTGATGACGGCCCGCCGCCGACGGGGCTCCGGTACTGCCTGAACTCGGCGGCACTGCGATTCATCCCCCGGGAAGACCTGGAGAAAGAGGGATACGGTCGCTACCTGAAACTGTTCCCGCAGCGATAAAACGAAAAACGATCGGGAATGCCGGTCCCGGACAGGCTGACAAAGCCTTGCCGGGACAGCTCTCCCCGTTTTATTAACAGCACGATTTTCTGTCCGGGAGATGATTTTATTTCACCGGCCGGGTGAAGGGCATGATCATCAGACAGTAAAGACTCAGCTCCGCCTGCCGGGGGTATGCTCCCACGCCGATCCGGATCCCGCCCTGATCAACATGCGTCAACAGGGTTCCGCATAAACGGTCCCACAAGGAAAAAATGGCGCCGTAATTGCTGTTTCGCTCCCGGATTATAACAGAATGGTGAATGCGATGCATCGACGGCGGCACGAAGAGCAGCCAGAAAACCTTCTCGAATCCGGCGGGGACTTTGAGGGAACTGTGATGAAACTGCGTGCATACCATCACCAGGCAGTCAAAAATCAGAATTTCCCGCCAGCCGACGCCGATAAGCAGAATCACCGCCATACGAATCAGGCTGGACATGGCCAGCTCGCCGGCATGAAAACGGGCCGCCGTGGAAACATCCATGTTCAGGTCGCTGTGGTGAACGCGGTGGAAACGCCAGAAGAAGGGAACTCTGTGGTTGACCACGTGCCAGACATAGAGGAGAAAATCTAGGATAAGCACACCGATCAGAATTTTCGCCCATCCGGGCAGCGCGGCGGCGTACAGCAGTCCCCGTTCGTAATTCGCGCCATATGCCAGGGTCGCCGCCATGCCGGTGCCGAACAGGGCGAAAAGGAAAAGTGAATTGGACGCCGCCAGAGAAAGGTTTATTCCCCAGCGCCCGGCCTTCGATACCGAGGGCTTTCGGTATGGAATCGCCTTCTCCAGGAGCAGCAAGAGGAGGATTCCCCCGAAAAAAAGAGTCAGCTTGAATATGCCGGCTTCAACCCCGATCAGCGCTTTCATCACGGATTCCCATGGTAAACACTCTTTTGACTTTTTATCGTTTATACCTTATAGGCTAAATGAGAGATTCATATGGTCTTTGCCGACTCCCACAAAAACCGGGACCGCATTATTCCTCATCCGTCCCTTAACTGCAAACAAAAACGAGCAGAGCACCATGGCAACCCCGCAAGCATCGGATCCGTCGAGCAGCAAAGGCCCCCGTGATTTCTGGAAGCCTGTGATGCTCCTCGTCACCGTGGTGTGTGTTGCCGTCCTGGCCAGAGTTTTCGGCTGGGATGCCAAGCTTCTCGATTTAAAGAATTGGATTCACGCTCTCGGAGTCTGGGCACCTCTGGTCTTCGTCGCGGTGTATGCGCTGTTGACCATTCTGGCTGTGCCCGGCACCTTCATGAGCCTGATCGCCGGGGGGGTCTTCGGGTCTTTTTACGGCGTCATGCTCGTCAGCCTCTCATCAACCCTGGGGGCATGCCTGGCCTTTCTCGTAGGACGCTATTTCGCCCGGGAGGCCATAACCCGGCGGTTTGCCGGCCATGACATGTATCAGCGTCTGGACGGTCTGACGGAAAAGCACGGTGCGATTATTGTCGCCCTCGTGCGCTTGATCCCCCTGTTTCCTTTCAATGTTGTTAACTACGGCTTCGGTCTTACGGGCGTCCGCTTCCAGACGTACGCCTTCTGGTCATGGCTTTGCATGCTCCCCGGCACCGTTTTTTACGTCGTTGGCGCCGACACCCTCGCCACGGCCATCGTGGAGGGCGGCGTACCCTGGACATTGGTCCTTGTTCTGGCGGCGGCGGCGGTCTTGCTTCTGCTGCTGATCCACCTTGCTTACCGGCTCCTGCAACAAAAGGAAGAAAGGATTCATGATGGCAAGCTTTGATTATGATCTCGGCATTATCGGTGGCGGCGCGGCCGGTCTGACGGCGGCGGCGGGCGGTGCACAGTTCGGCGCCAAAACCATCCTCATTGAAAAATCGGACCGGCTGGGGGGCGATTGCCTGCACTACGGCTGTGTCCCTTCGAAAACTCTGATCCGAACCGCAGCGATATGGAACCTGGCGCGGCGTTCCAGTGAATTCGGCCTGCCCGAATTGACCTTGCCGCCAGCTGATCTCGGCAAGGTTATGGATCGCGTACAGGGCGTTATTCAAAAAATCCAGCACCACGACTCACCGGAACGCTTCTGCACCCTGGGAGCGGAGGTCCGCTTCGGGAAGGCCGCTTTTGCCGATGAACACGTTGTTGAACTGGAAGGCAAACGCATCTCCGCGAAAAACTGGATCATCGCCACCGGTTCAAGCCCCGTGGTACCACCTGTCGAAGGCCTGGCCACCGTGCCCTTCTGGACCAATGAAACGGTCTTTTCCCAAAGGCGCCTTCCGGGCCACCTGATTGTCCTCGGCGGCGGACCCATCGGCCTGGAAATTGCCCAGGCATTTGCCCGCCTGGGATCAAAGGTCACCATCGTTGAATTCATGGATCAAATCCTGGGGCCGGAAGATGCAGATGTGGCCGAGACCCTCAAGGACCGTTTGGAAGCGGAAAGGGTCGACTTTCTGACGAAAACCAAAGCGGTCAAGGTGGAGGCGAGGGGGAAAACAATCCGTTTAACCGTTGCCTCCGTGGCAGATGACAGCCTTAAGCAGTTGATAGAGGGGGATGCTCTGTTCCTCTCAACAGGTCGCAAACCCAACATCGGTGATCTGACCCTGGAA
>CAYPKE010000188.1:0-4054 GCA_964411235.1 uncultured Syntrophales bacterium | reverse complement strand
ACCTTCTCCTGGATGTAGAGCGGCGGCGCCTGCACCACCAGGTCCGACCAGTTCTGTTCGTCTTTTCCCCGCCAGACGAGCTGCGGATCGAGGTCGCGGTTGCGCCGCTCGTAGGCGACACGGATGGGTTCCTGCTCGTCCTTCACCATCACCGACTGGTATTCGACGGTGGGGATGTAGGTTCGCCGCGCCTCATCGTGTTTGAGTGTCTCGACGATCTTATTTATTCTGTTTTTTCCTGTTTTCTTTGCCATGACGTTTCCTTACACCCCTGCATGTGTGACGGCTGAATCAATCATTTTATTAAATTCAGCTTCCACCCTAGCTTCAAAATCTGTCTCGATCCGATACACTTCAGTGAATTCCGCAAAGGCCCAGCGGCCGTAATGGCCGTTGTTGTTGACGCCGGGTATCCAGTAGGTTTCCATAGTGATCTTCTTGTCTTTGGCGTCTTCACGCCGGTACCCCTTGATCTCGACGATCAGGCGCAAGGGATCGTCGTCTCCGCGGCCGTCGTCCACCAAAACGATAAAGTCGGGAATGTACCTGCGCGTCTCGGAGCCGTAGCGATAGGGGACCTCAAGGCCCAGGTTGTGATTCTTGACGTAGGCCCTGACCTTCGGATGCGATTCGGCGACACGACAGAACTCTGCCTCCCAATCGCTGTCGAGGATGACCCAGTTGATGTGGCATTTCCGGGCATCAGTTGCCCATCGGTCCTTTTTGGATGTATTAAACCTCACATACATGGTGGAGCCGGTAGGATTGTACGGGTCAAGCATTGCCTTGATCGGCCGTTCACCCACAAGAGACCGAGTGATGCCTGCGGTAATCCGTTCGCAGGCCATGTCGGCCAGTTCCTGATACATGAGCTGTGCCGGGTAGGTGCCGCCTTTGCAGACCAGACAATTATCGATCCACTGTTTTGTAATCCTCTTGAGCTGCCCGAAAAGGTGGAGCTTGGCTTCTTCGCCCGGGTCGCGCCATTTGGTGTACAGGAGACGCTTGGCTACATGGAAGAGAAGCGTTGACCGCCGCATATCTTCCAGATGCTCCAGACTGAGATCCACGTCCTCTCCGATGATTCCCGCATTTTTCGTAATCGAGGGGCCGACCACATCGGGGGTCAGCTCCAGAATGGAATCTTCATTGAATTCTGCGGTAAGACGCTCCTGGGGCAATTCGACCCGATAGCCGTTCACGCGGGGGAATCGGATTTCGAGGTGGTCCCGCTCCGGACGCACTGCCTTGACCTGAATGGTTTCCCGCGGCGGTTGCGGCGGCGCGACGACAGGCTTTGCCGTAAAGTCGAAGGGCACTCCCAAGACATCGGCGTATTCTACCCCCAGCAAACCTTCTTCGTTGAGATCGTACGATTGTCGGCGCAACGCGCGCCCGATCACCTGTTCGCACAATAGCTGGGTGCCGAAGGCCCGCACACCGAGGACGTGTGTCACGGTGTTCGCATCCCAGCCCTCGGTAAGCATGGAGACCGAAACAACGCATCTGATAGCCTCACCAAGTCGACCTTCCTTGCCTACGGTGTTCATGACCTCGCGCAGCAGATCCTGATCGGTAATGTTTTCTGCCTGCCGCCGGTCGCCGGTGCGCTCGATAATTTCCCGCCGGAAGCGTTCGATCTCGTCGGAAGCCATCTCACGGAAATTTTTATCGAGAACTTCGCCCGACTCCAGTTGTTCGCTGTCGATCAGGATGGTGTGGGGTCTGGCAAGCTGGTTCCCATGCTCGTCATAATTACGGAAAAGTTCGAAGCGCCCGTTTACAAGCGTGGTCGATCCGTCTTCATTTTCCTGATAAAAGCCTGAGATGTAATCGTACACGAGTTTGGAAATCGAGGTATTCTGACAGACAACAATAAAACAGGGCGGCACGCGAATGCCGTTTTCCTTCCACAGGTCATAGGTTTTCTTGTAATGGCCGTAGAGCGCTTCCATGGCTGTCTGCAATTCCACGGGAATGCTGAGCGGGTCGAGTGTCGTCGCCTTGTTGCGGCGTTTTTTTGGCATTCGCTTTCCGATATATTCCCAGAGATTTCTGAATTTGGGCATGTCGTTGCCGGGGATGTTATCTGCCACCGGCACGCGCGGCAGTTTCACGATACCGCACTCGATGGCGTCCATGAGAGAAAAATCGCTCATTGTCCACGGGAAAAGGGTGCCTTCCGCATAACCGGAGCCGCGAAGGAAAAAGGGCGTTGCCGACAGGTCAATGACACGCGCAATTCCGAGCTTGCGTTTGACGATTTCGAGACCCGAAATCCACAGCCGGGCGGCCTCGTTGTTTTTTTCCGCCTCTTTTTTGTCATCACCTTTGAGGTCACCCTCGCCGTCTCCATCGGCCTTTTCGCGATAGCAATGATGGGCCTCGTCATTGATAACCATAATATTCTTCATGCCCATCAAATCGCCCATTGAACGCTGAATCATCTGGCCTTCAGTCTCAAGTGTATTGAGCTCTTTTCCTCTTCCCTGGAGCAGCGAACGACCCCCCTTCGATAGTTCAATGCGCTCGCGAAGCTTGAATGCGTGAAAGTTGGTGATGACGATCTTTGCCCGTTCCAGTTCGCCGAGCATATCACCGGGAACCAACTCACGGGATTGGTAATAGCTGTCCGGGTCATTCGGCTGGAGGACACGAAGCCGGTCTTTGATTGTTATTCCGGGAGTGACAACCAGAAAGCCACGGGTAAACTGTTTGCTGTTGGGATGGCGTACCGCATTGATCGTTTGCCATGCAATCAGCATCGCCATTACAGTCGTCTTTCCTGATCCAGTCGCCATTTTCAGCGCTAGCCGCATAAGTTTGGGGTTGGCCTGTTCATTTGCAGCGGCGATGTGTTCGAGAAACTTCTTGCCGGTCTTGCCGGACTTTGGGGCAACCTCTGTAAGCCAGATAACTGTCTCGACGGCTTCGATCTGACAGAAGAATGGTCGAAAACTGCTGAATTGGTGGTGCCGCCAGTGCTGAAGCAGGCGTGCGGTTTCGGGCGTAACTCCCCAGTCATTTGGATTTGGAATAGTGCGCCATTGATCCACATGTCGGCGGAGCTCGTTGATAATTGGAGTAGGATCGTATTGCTGTTCCTGAGTTGAAATTCCCTTGCCTTCGTCAAAAATTATACGCTGCTGGGAATCTGCACCTTTGCGCTTTCTCGGTTTAGGAATTGGTGTGATGAACTCTGCCCGGCGACGTCTTTCAATAATTTGCTGCGTCGGCTGGCCCTGGTCATCGAGTTCCCAGTTCTTCATAGGATACTCGTATGGGGAATTAATAACAGGCTTTTCAAAAAATCGATTATCCATGTTTGGTTTTTTCTCCCGATTGCGACAGATGTGAAGTCAATTACGATTTCCGCTGAGAGATTTTACTAATTTTTCAACATTAGATAAAAGTAGCCTTTGCCACGGTTCCCTCCTTAGACCGTGTTATGTGGTGCTTCTTCTTGTGTGAAGTGTGGAGAAATTTCCACGTTGGTAAAAATAGTTGACTGTTCCCTTCCGTAGTGCCCGCTGTTCTTATAACCCCTGATAGCGGTAAATGCAAGATAGTTAACATAAATTTGCCTGTTGTCCGATGTTGCTTGTTCTGGCGCAAACACGGGTAAGGACTTCTCTTCAGATATGTAATCAGGCCGCATTGGAACCTGTTCTTTTCACAGGTGGAGGCGGGAAGGACCCGAGGCACTCTGAGGCGGGCCGTGGTGAGTGGTGGATCCTTCCCACATGTGAATATGTGGTGGGCCTGGTGAATTGCGTGTCATCGTTTCATCGCGTTCATTCTGTCGGGGACGACGATGTTCTCTAATGGGTCCTCCTCCGCTGTGAGTATCGCCCCATCCGGGAAGTGAATCCCGTGGGGATGCCGGTGCCGTGCTTTGCAAAGACGCAGAGGTGGATCACCTGGTTGTCGTGGATGAGGGCAAAGCCGGTAATCTTCTTTGAGTCAAACCGGCAGTCCGTCCCCAGTCCCACGGACGGGTGGCATTCCACCGACGCGGCGAGGGTGTCCTTTAAAAATGAGGTTACATGCCGTT
>CAYPKE010000187.1:0-4076 GCA_964411235.1 uncultured Syntrophales bacterium | reverse complement strand
ATCCTGACAACGAACCGATGAAGCCCGTTGCTCACATAGGCTGTCATCCTGAGGCGCCAGCCGAAGGATCTCGCCTGAGGCACCTGCCGAAGGATCTCGCCCCTCCAAATGCCTTAAACGATTAGATTCTTCGCTTCGCTCAGAATGACAATATTTTCAGAATGACAAAAATTACGTTTATCACGACCGTGTCGCGGCACCCGGGGTGACCAATTAAGGCAGGAGGGTGACAAAGTAATTAATGTCATCCCTACATTTATTACCGTCCTTCCTATTTTTAATGTCATTCCTGCTCTTTTTATTGTCATTCCTGCGAAGGCAGGAATCCATTCCACTCTTGTCATTCCTGTCCCTGCCGGCGCAGGGATAAACTGCAGCAGGAATCCAGACCGCATTCAAAACGCATAGCCCTGCTAATGGCCCCCTTTTCTTTCATAGGCTGTCATCCTGACAACGAACCGATGAAGCCCGTTGCTCACATAGGCTGTCATCCTGAGGCACCTGCCGAAGGATCTCGCCCTTGGGGGTAATAAGTGTGAAGTCCCTCAACTGTTCGCAACTATTCTCAATTATTCCGAAGCCAACCAAGACCATTACCTTACAAGAAAAATAGAACGAATTGTGCAGCGTTCCTACCCAATATCGTTACGGGTGGCGTCCATGAGTTCTTCATTGTTTGCGTGCTTCATTTTGAAAGCACTGCGTGAGCGCTTGACCGTTCCCGGCTTAAGCTGCGTGACATCTTCCACACGGTCGAAAACGAAACCCATGTCCTTGCGTACACGCATCAGTTCAACTGCCCTGCCCTTGTCGTACGGCACCAGTTTTTGCTTCGGCGGGTTCGGCTTGCAGATGAACGCCGGTTTCGTTACCGGGACCGGCATGCCGTCGAGCTGGCGCAAATCGCCGTAGCGGGCGATCATCTCCTCCAGAGGTCCAAAATCCAGAGCGCGCAACGGACAGGAGGCCACGCAAACGGGAATGTCCCCCTTCTCCAGGCGGTCGATACACATGGTGCACTTGCTCATCTTCGTACCCGGCGCATCGCTTGCGAATTTGGGCGCCCCGTAAGGGCAGACCACGGCACACTGGCGTGCTCCCTGGCATTTGTCCGGGTCGATGAGGACCGCGCCGTACTTTTCCTCCTTGAAAATGGCGCCGTTCGGGCAGGCACTCAGACAGACCGGCTTTTCGCAATGGCCACAGCCGAATGCCAGGATATGCAGCCTCAGATCCGGGAAAACGCCGTCTTCAAAATCGTAGACAGTCATCCATTTCTCCGCCCCCGGAGCCAGAAAATTCCAGTCCTTGCAGGTCACGCTGCACGTCTGGCAGCCGTAACACCGGCTTTGATCAAAAAAGAATGCGTATTGAGACATTATTCGTTCCCTCCCATTTTCTTCACTTCCACCAGACCGGCGGTGAGGATGCTGTTGACCACATGGGGCAAGTGGACGTCGCCGATCAGAAAATTGCAGGCCCCGCGCGTGTCCATGCCGTAGGGCATGGCTTCCGTCTTGTTCTCATTTGGCATGTACCAGGCGCCGAAGTGGATGGCGACGGTCCCCGGAATGATTTTGGATGTCACATAGGCGTGCATCATGACCCGGCCGTACTCGTTGAAAACCTCGATTGCGTCGTTGTCCAGGATCCCGCGCTTTTTTGCATCGGCGGGTGAGATCCACAGGCGGTGGTTGTAGCATTCCCTGAGAAGCGGGTTCTGGTCATGGCACGACAGGTCTCGGTACAGGGACACCGGCGTGACCATCGACAGCGGATAGTCCCGGGTCCGCGGCGAGAAATAGGAATCCCGCGGCGGTTCCGTCATGTACGAGGGCTGCCAGCGCGGGAGCGGATCGATTTTCCCGCCCCATCTCTTGCTGATGTCCGTATCGGCCACCAGGCCGGAGCAAAACTCGATCTTGCCGGACGGCGTCATGAATGCCTCGGTTCCGTCCGCGATGGTGTTCTTGAAGGCGTGGAAAGGTTCGTCGATCGGTACCCGGATGACCGGATTTTTCAGGAATTCCGCCCAGGGTTTCAGTTCAATTCCCGCCTCCTGCAACGCGCCGTCTTCGTCTTTGATCCATTTTTCGTAGGCGGCGCGGTAGAGCTTTTCGACCTCCTCGTCCCACTTGTCCCAGGGTACATCCTTCAGCTTCGGATTGTACTTTTCGCCGATGCCGAGCTTGTTCGCAATCTGCGTCCAGAACCACTCGACCGGACGGATTTCCCCCGGGGGATTCAGGGCCTTGCCGCAGTAGAACATGTAGTTGTTCATCCCGCCGGGTCCCGTGCGAAAACGTTTCGCGTCCAGGTGAAAGGGATCCGTCGATTCAAGCTGGTGAATCGGGGCGGGAATCACGATATCTAGGAACTGGACAGTCGGCGAGTTGATGTGCCACCCCAGACCACAGGTGAAATGCAGCATTGAGGCGGATTGCAGGCGCTTGTTCAAATCCTGCAGATTGTTCAGCCAGTTGTTGCCAAAGAAAACGAATTGAATATTCGGCAGGGGCGACCCCTCCGGGCAGCCGATGGCAGCGCGATATTCGGCTTCGGTGATTTCTCCGGCATCGTATTTCGGGCGCAGGGTGACGGCTTCGGCAAGTTTATTGTTCACCATGCAGACATTCGGAGTAAATTCACGCGGCGCACGGTTGAATTCGGCATTGACATCCGGAAGCGACGGGAAATGGGTCGGCGTGACCAGCACCGAACCGCTTTCACAGCCGCCGGGACAGGCGATGTTCCCGGTCATGGCCTGCAGCAGCATGGCGGCCGTGGCGGCGTATTCCCCGTAATGACGCTTGGAGACGCTGTAGTGGCACTGCAGGTGAACAGGACCGCTCGTTGCGTACAGACGGGCAAAAGCCCGGATCGTTTCCGCAGGCACTGCGCAGATCGCCTCCGCCCATTCCGGGGATTTCACTTCCCCGTCTTCGTCGCCCATCAGGTAACGGCGAAATTCTTCGAACCCTTCCGGTTCGACGAACCGTTCCACGAAGGCCTTGTCCCACAGTTCCTCTTCATAAATGACCTGGGCCACGGCCAGCATCATGGCGGTGTCGGTACCGGGACGGATGGGAATCCACTGATCGGCCAGAACCTCGGCGCTCAGGGTGTAACGCGGCTCAATGACGATGATTTTCGCGCCCCGTTCCTTCGCCAGCTTCAGGTAATACGATACGGAACCATGCCATCCCACCAGGGGGTCCCAGCCCCACAGCACTATCAACTTGGAATTGAAAAGATCCGGCGCCTCGTAGCCGACCAGGGACTTGCCCTGACCGGCAAAGACGTTTTTAGCCGGCTCGTATCCCAGATGCGCCTTTTCCCCACCCAGCGTCCCGGAAACGGAATGGTCGGACCAGGACGCGATGGCCCCCTTGAAATAAGGGTTAAGGGGAAAACTGGAAAACTCGAAAAAGGTCAGGTGTGTGTGGAGAATGCTGTTTTCGCCATAAAGCTCGACGGTTTCCTTTATTTTCGCCGCAATGGTTTCAATAACCTCATCCCAACTGATTTCAACAAAATGCCCGTTGCCGTGCCCCCGGCCGCCGACCCGCTTCAGAGGTTTGGTGATGCGGGTGGGGGCGTCGATCTCACCCTTCCAGGAATGGCCCATAACACAGGGACGCTGCTGAACCATGCCTTGGGCAATCTGCCCGTCGCTCAGGTACGCGTCTTCCCGTCCCCGGTTGTCATTGATGCTGTCGTCCGTTTCGATGGCCGTCAGCCTGCCGTTTTTCGTGCGGACCTTCAGGATGCAGTTCGCATCCCAGCAACCGTTCTGCGTACAGCAGGTGTACGTGATCTTTTCATCCTTATGCCGATCCATTAAATCACGGATCAATTTTTCCCGACTCATGAATACCTCCTGTTTCGATATGTCAACCAGATTAGCGATCCGGAACCTCGTACCCGGGGGAACTTTCCGTTTTTTTAAGGCACTTCATTCCGGGCAAGTGCCTGTACCACAATGTCATCTGAGGCGCCAACTGATAAAGCCCGTTGCTCGCATAGGCTGTCATCCTGACAACAAACCGATGAAGCCCGTTGCTCACATAGGCTGT
>CAYPKE010000186.1:0-4217 GCA_964411235.1 uncultured Syntrophales bacterium | reverse complement strand
AAGGCCTGCGAACTGGCGCGGCAGAATCTGGAACGGGAAAATTCCTCCGTCAGGCAAATGCGTGACCGCCTTGAACAGACCCTGCTGCAAAAAATTCCCAACAGCCGCGTAAACGGAGATACGGAACACCGTCTCCCGAACACAACCAACATCAGTTTTGAATTCGTCGAAGGAGAAGGGATTCTTCTGATGATGGATCAATTCGGCATCTGCGCGTCCTCCGGATCGGCCTGCACCTCGGGATCGCTGCAGCCTTCTCATGTTCTTCGCGCCATGGGTGTCCCCTTCACGATGGCCCATGGTTCGATCCGTTTCAGCCTGTCGGTTTACAATACGGAGGAGGAGATTGACTTCATCATTGAAAAACTCCCACCGATCATTGAACGGCTGCGCGGGATGTCACCCTACTGGAATCCCGGAAAGGATGCCTGACATGCCGGACAGGAACGCGGACACCGATGTCGCCGCAGAAAGCGACGTGAGCCAATGCAAGGAATCCATCTCCGTTGCCAGGCAATACCGGGATGAAATTCCCGCCATCGTTTCCGCCCTGGTCAGCAGTTGCGATGTCGAGGGCTGCTTCGACCACGTGGGGCCCGAACCGATCCCTTCACGTGACGCCGTGGTCCACATCATCAACCGGCTCTGCCGGATTCTCTATCCCGGCTATTTCATCCGACAGCGGGTGGACCGGATCAATGTCGGTTATTATTTCGGCCAGGAGGTGACCAGCCTGTACGAAGAACTGTCGGAGCAGGTCATGCTGGCCGTTCGGCATGACTGCATCCGGAACAACCTTTCCTGCTCTCATTGCGAAGACAGGGGGCACCGCAGCGCCATCGACTTCATGAAGACCCTGCCCGCATTACGGGAACTCCTCGCTACCGATATTCGCCACGCCTACGAGGGAGATCCGGCGGCTACCAGTTTCGACGAGATCATTTTCAGCTATCCGGGCATTTTTGCCATCACGGTCTACCGAATCGCCCACCGCCTCTACCACCTGGATGTTCCGATGCTGCCGCGCATCATGACCGAGTACGGCCACAGCAAAACGGGTATCGACATCCACCCCAAAGCCCACATCGGAGAAAGTTTCTTCATCGATCATGGCACGGGTGTCGTAATCGGCGAGACGACAACCATTGGAGACCGTGTCAGGCTGTACCAGGGTGTCACCCTCGGCGCCCTGTCGCTGAGCCGGAGCGAATGTGAAAGCCTTCGCAATCAGAAACGTCACCCGACCATCGAGGACGATGTCATCATCTATGCCAACGCAACGGTTCTCGGTGGAGACACCGTGATCGGCGCCCGCTCCGTGATTGGAGGAAACGTCTGGATAACCCACTCGGTGCCACCGGATACGGAGGTCTTCACCAAGAAGCAGGACCTTATCTTCGGCACAAAGTCCTTCAAGGAGCAGGCAGCAAAAGAATGTATTGCAAAACAGGGGAAAGAGGCATAGAAGGACAGGGCCCACACGATGAAAACGTACCGGTACTCCAATGAACGAAACAGCAGACCCTGCTTTCGGTTACGGGTCGGAGTGCTTTTTCAAAGTCAGCTCGGGTGAGAAACAGCAGGTTTTCATCAAGGAAAATCATGCAAGCGGAGGATTTCATGAAGATCAAGCTCGGGATTCAGTGCGCAACCATCAGAAAAGAACTGGGTTGGGAGGGAAAAAGCGAAGATATTGTGGATTTTCAAGGGGAGACCATCGGCGATTTCCTGAAGACGATTCAAACCGGTAACGGGCAGAGTTTTTACGACCGTTTCACACAAGGAGATTCAGGCGTGATCTGCAATGCCATTGTTTGGTACAATCTTGTTCTTTTCGTAAAGAAAGACAATCTGGATTTTGAAATCAAAGACGGCGATAAAATCGTCTTCCTGAGGACCATTCCCGGAGGCGGGTGATTTTTCGCAGACCACAGAGTTCCCAGGAACAATCTCAAGGGGTCCCGGTACCGGATACCGGGGCCTTTTTGACTGTGGCATGCCGCGAAAGCCGCTAAATAAGTATGGAATTATTGTCTGATAAAGTGTTATCTTAATAGCATAAAAAGTCATGACACATGAGTCAAAGCGCCCGGAGGTCTTCATGAAAAGCTTCTTTCGGAAACATATGGTAACTTTTTCCGTTTTGTCCCTTCTGCTGCTCCTGTTGCTGATCTACAATTCGGACCGCGTTTCCGCCGTCGACCGCAGCACCTACAAAAGCCTGAAGACCTTTAACGAAGTCCTCGACATGGTGGAAAAAAACTATGTGGAGGAAGTCACGCTCCAGGAACTGATCCGGGGTGCCATTTCCGGCATGATGAAGTCGCTCGATCCGCACAGCACGTTCATGACCGCCGAGGAATACAAGGACCTCGAGGTCGAAACAAAAGGAAGTTTCGGCGGCATCGGCATCGAAATCACAATCCTGAAAGATGTCCTGACGGTGGTGTCCCCTATCGAAGATACGCCAGCGTTTCAGGCCGGTATCAAACCGGGAGACCAGATCATCAAAATCAATGGCGAGTCTACCAAGGATATCACCATCCAGGAAGCTGTCAAAAAGCTGCGCGGCCCCAAGGATACAAAAGTCACCATTACCATCATACGGGAAAACCTTGCCAAACCGAGGGATATCGTCCTGACACGCGCCATTATCAAGATCGCCAGCGTCAAATCAAGGCCAATGGATGACGGAATCGGTTATATCCGTGTCGCTTCCTTCCAGGAGAGGACAGGTGACGATCTGAGAAAAGCGATCAAAGAAATGCAGCCGAAAGGCAACCCGTTGAGGGGAATCATTCTCGACCTCCGGAATAATCCCGGCGGTTTGCTGAACCAGTCCATCGAAGTCTCCGACGTTTTTCTCAAATCCGGCACAATCGTGTCCACCCGGGGCCGAAACAAGGCCATGGACACCAGCGCTTCGGCGAAAAATGACGGCGATGAACCGGTGTGCCCGATCGTGGTTCTGGTCAACGAAGGCTCGGCCAGCGCCTCGGAAATTGTGGCGGGGGCGCTTCAGGACAATGGACGCGCCATCATCCTGGGCACTCAGACTTTCGGAAAGGGCTCCGTCCAGACCCTGATCCCGCTGGAAGACGGTGCAGCCATGAAATTGACCACGGCTAAGTATTACACGCCGAATGGACGATCCATTCAGGCCGAAGGAATCACTCCCGATATTACGCTCAAGTATATCAGGCCCGCAGAGGAAGCAAACGGGGAAGGAGACCGCGATCCCCTTCGGGAAAAGGATTTGAAGGGTCATATCAAATCACCCAAGGAGAACGGACCTCAAACAGAAGAGCCTGCCGCACCGACCAGAAAGGATGCGGAGGACGTGGCTTTCGCCCAGGACAACCAGATCAAAGCCGCGGCAGACATCCTCAAAAGCTTGAATATTTTCATGAAAGGAAAGAAAAACTAATCTGAGAAAGCGTACCCGCAGTAAACTCCGGATCGGGTTTATACTTCTAACCTTTTTATTGATCGCGGCCCTAGCCCTTTATTGCTTTCACCTTTTGCAGGAGCCGGAAAAGGCACCGCCGAAAAAACCCGTCAGCCGGGAAAAGGTCAAAACACCCAAGGCCAAGAAGGACATCCCCCTAACTCTGGGCAAAATAGAACGACCGCAAAAAAGGGAACCGGTTATCCCGGAGATCAAAACCAGATTCAAGGTCGCGATCCTGATCGACGATATTGGCCAGGACATGGATGTGGTGGATGACCTGCTGGCAATCGATGCGCCTCTTTCTTTTGCGGTTCTTCCCCATTTGCCGCATTCAAAGCAGGCAGCGGAGAAGGTCCACAAGCGGGGAAGAGAGATCCTCCTGCACCTTCCCATGGAACCCAAATCTTTTCCGGAGACGAATCCGGGGCCGGGAGCCCTTTTCGCTGAAATGACCGATGAGGAAATCAGAGCGCTTTTCCGAAGAAATCTGGAAGCCGTACCCCACGTGCAGGGCGTCAACAACCACATGGGATCGCGCTTCACCGAAGAAGGAGAGAAATTGGCCGTCGTGCTTCAGGAAATAAAGAACCGGGGATTCTACTTTGTAGACAGCCGAACCAGCGCGAACTCAAAAGGCCGTGACGTTGCTAAGAAAATCGGTGTGCGGTTTCGGGAAAGGAACATTTTTATTGACAATGAGCAAGATTACGAGGCATCGCTCCAGAATATAATGCGTATCCTGCGCGATCCCGGCGTCACCAAGGAT
>CAYPKE010000185.1:0-4240 GCA_964411235.1 uncultured Syntrophales bacterium | reverse complement strand
CAGGAAGTGATTGTCGCCGGGGGAACGAACGAAAGGCAAAACGTCAGCCGTAATGTCATGCCGGGATTTGTCAGATAAGATGGCTGTGATCGAGACAAAGGATCTCTTCAAGATCTATGAAGCTGGAGAAGAACCGGTTCACGCGTTGGATGGGGTCTCCGTGGCAATTGAGCAGGGGGAGTTCGTTGCCGTCATGGGACCCTCGGGATCGGGCAAGTCGACGTTCATGAATATCATCGGCTGTCTGGACCGACCGACTGAGGGACGGTACATCCTCGGCGGCAAAGAAACGGATTCTCTCAGCCGTGACGAATTGGCGGATATCCGCAACGGCATGATCGGTTTCGTTTTTCAGGGATTCAACCTGCTGCCCCGCACATCGGCGCTGGAGAACGTGGAGCTGCCCCTGTTCTACCGGCGCATGACGGCGGCCCAGAGGAAGGAAAAAGCCCTGGCCGCGCTGCAAAAGATGGGACTCGCCGGTCGGGAACATCATCACCCGAACCAGCTCTCGGGAGGGCAGCAGCAGCGGGTGGCCATCGCCAGGGCGCTGGTCAATGACGCGCCGCTGCTTTTGGCCGATGAACCGACAGGGAACCTGGATACAAAGACCAGCATCGAAATCATGGAACTTTTGGCCGGCCTGAACCGGGAATCCCGCGTAACCATCGTTCTGGTAACGCATGAGCACGACATCGCCGCATACAGCCGGCGCATCATCCGCTTTCTTGACGGCCGCGTGGTTTGCGATGAACCGAACATGTCGTGTGTGCAAAACCTGCAATGAAACGGATTGAAGAATGATCAACGTTCCGGACACCCTGAAAATTTCGCTCCGCGCGATCCGCATCAACAAGATGCGCTCGGGACTCACGATGCTGGGGATCATCATCGGCGTGGGATCGGTCATTGCCATGCTGGCCGTCGGCGCCGGGGCGGGAGAAAAAATCAGGCAGCAGATCGCCAGTGTGGGAAGCAACCTTCTTATTGTTTTGCCGGGCAGCACGACGTCAGGCGGCCTGCGGATGGGCATGGGAACCCAGCCGACCCTGACCCACGGCGATGCCGAGGCTATACGCACGGATATCCCCGGCGTGCAGGAAGTCGCGCCGGTGCTCCATGGGGTGGCGCAGGTGGTGTACGGCAACCAGAACTGGTCCACAGGCGTTTACGGCACCACTCCGGGGATCTTTGTGGTACGGGATTGGTCCTTGGCGGAAGGAAGGATCTTCACGGATCAGGATATTCGCAGTGCCGCGAAGGTGGCGATCCTGGGGCGGACCGTGGCGGATAATCTCTTCGGTGCCTCCAATCCGGTCGGCAATATCATCCGGATCAAGAAGGTCCCCTTTACGGTGATCGGGCTTCTGTCGGAGAAAGGGCAATCCATGCAGGGGCAGGATCAGGACGATGTCGTCTACATTCCTCTGACGACAGCCCAGAAAAGAATCTTCGGCACGCCGTTTCCCGGAATGGTGAGGAATATCGGGGTCAAGGTGAGAAGCGCCGGTGAATTGGAGCAGGTTGAAAAGGATATCACGGCTCTGCTCAGACAGCGGCATCGTCTCGGCCCGCGGGATGACAATGACTTCCAGGTGCGCAATCTGACGCAGATGATGCAGGCGGCGGAACAGTCGGCTCGGGTGATGACCCTGCTGCTAGGCGCCATCGCATCCGTTTCCCTGCTGGTCGGGGGAATCGGCATCATGAATATCATGCTGGTTTCCGTCACGGAGCGGACCAGAGAAATCGGCATCCGGATGGCCGTCGGCGCCAAAACCTGGGATATCCGGCTGCAGTTCATGATCGAAGCCCTGACCCTTTCGCTCATGGGCGGGTTGATCGGAATCGTGCTGGGTGTTGGCGGGGCGGAGCTGCTCAGCATGATGGCCGGCTGGCCGATTGTGATTTCAACGGGTTCGATATTTCTTGCTTTCGGTTTCTCGGCCCTGGTCGGGATCTTCTTCGGCTTCTACCCCGCCTACAAAGCCTCCCAGCTCAATCCCATCGAGGCCTTGAGGTACGAATGAAAAGGGGCGGCATCCGCCTCTTCTGCCGTTTTGCCTTGTCCGGCGATTCGGAAGCCCTTCGCTGCGATCAGAACTGGCGCTTGACCCAGCGAATGACTGACCCCATCAGTGGGGCGCGTTCGTAAATCAAGCCGGTATCCCAGTAATCCTGGTGAAAAATGACTTTTCCCTCCCGGTCGAAGCGGACATGGGACATCCCCAGGGCCTGAATCGGATCGTTCGGATACCTTTTTAGGGTCAGGTGCATGACCCAGCGAAAATAATAATTCCCGTCGTGCACGGCCAGGTCCTGAATGTCGAAGGTGCAGGTCTGAACCCCTTCGGCGCTTTTCAGGAAATACGCTTCGATTTCCCCGATGCCGATCACTTCCTTGAAGGGGTCCTGGAAATAGGACTCTTCAGCGTAAAGATCGCGCAGCCCCTTCCTGATCACCTCCGCTGAAAAGACCCGGTAGAATTCCCTGAACCGATGGATGCCCATTTCCTCTTCCGCCGTTCCTGGTTGCAGTCCCCTGACTTGCCCCGGATCGGTTGCCTCCAGGTACTTCAGATACCTTGCCATGACATCGCCCTCCCCTGTGTTGGCGGTACACCCGCAAATGACCATGATCGCGGTGACCGCAGCGAAAAATTGCCCTGCTTTTCGGATACTCATCGTTACTCTCCTCTTTTTAGAATTTGCTGGAAACGAATCCGGAGGTCTTCCACCCGCCTTCGGTTCACCCCCAGATCCGACCAGCCGATGCGCGAGGCGGAACGGACGTGGATGACCTTTCTTTCCCTGTCGCACAGAAAATCAACGTCGTCGACGAAGCGAAAGACCGCCGAGGTAAACTCGGCATGAAGGTGATCGCCGTCATCGGTCACTATGCGCGCCCGTTTCGATGATGCGACTGCCTCCACCAGGGCGCACCATGCTTTTTCTTTTGTGCCTTCGTATTGCAGCGGCTCGATGGCGTGCGTGCGAACCGCGCTCTGGGAGGATACGCAGTTCGGCTTGTCGGGGCAGGGGGGCAGCCTCCCGCAGGACATGTTTGCCGTACCCGCCACCGGGTCGGGCCAGGTTGCCAGAATAACGAGAACCGAAAACAGGGAGAGAGTCGTCATGTCGGCTCCTTTCATTTCTTCAGCAGAATGATCTGGGCGTCACCCAGTTCGCGGGCGGCAAACCCCCCTTCGCAGCAGGCAAGGTAATAGTTCCATTTTCGCTGAAAGGATCGGCCGAAACCCAGCCGGCTGATTTCGAACAGATGGGCGTTGAAATTACGCCGCCATTCGCGGAGCGTGCGGGCGTAGTGAAGACCGATCTCATCGATTTCTTCAATAACCAGGGAGGTTCTGGCGGAGACGATCTCCCGGATAACGGCCAGGCTGGGAAGATTCCCGCCGGGGAAGATATGCTTGCGGATCCAGTCGGTCCCGCGGCGGTAGGCTTCATAGCGGTTGTCCGGAACGGTGATGGCCTGAAGGAGCATGATCCCCCCGGGCTTGAGGAGTTGCTCACAGCGGTGAAAAAAGGCGGGAAGATAACGGTGTCCCACGGCCTCCACCATTTCGATGGAGACGATCCGGTCATACTGTCCTTCGACGGAACGGTAATCGGCGAGACGGATATCGATTTGATCCTCCATCCCCTGGCGGCGGATTTGTTCCCGGGCGAAATCGTATTGCGCCTGCGAGACAGTCAGGCCGGTAATGTGGCATCCGGTGGTACGGGCGGCCTCGACGGCAAAACTTCCCCAGCCGCAGCCGATTTCAAGGACATGATCCGCCTGCCCTATCCGGGCTTTGCGTATGACATGCAGGAACTTGTTGCGTTGCGCCGTTTCCAGGGAGTCGTTTTCCGATTCATACAGGGCGCAGGAATAGGTCAGGGACGAATCCAGGAAAAGGCTGTAGAGTTCATTGCTCAGATCGTAATGGTCACTGATGTTGCGGCTGCTCCCGCGGAGCGTGTTGGGACGCTGGCGGTGCGCAGCCAGGTCGATGACGCGCAAAAAGGTGTCAGTCCAGAAATTCCCGTCCGAAAGCCGGTCACGATTTTTGAAAAGGAGCTTGAAAAGAAGGGGGGGATCGCTACTGTCCCATTCTCCATCGGTGTAGGATTCGCCCAGCCCGATATCGCCGCGGAGTGCAACGCGCGCGAAAAAGGCATGGTCATGGATCACCATGTCGGCGGATTCCCCCGCTGTTTTAGCGCCGAAATCGAT
>CAYPKE010000184.1:0-4244 GCA_964411235.1 uncultured Syntrophales bacterium | reverse complement strand
CTCCTAGGACATCTTTGCGGCATGGTAGGAACTACGGACAAGCGGTCCCGCCAGGACGGAAGCGAATCCCATGGCGAGGGCTTTATGCCGCAGCTCGTCGAATTCGTCGGGGTGGTAGTATTTGTGAACCGGCCAATGGCTTCTCGAGGGTTGCAAATATTGCCCGATGGTCAAGCGCCGACATCCGGTACCGCGCAGATCGGTCAGCAGGGCAGTAATCTCGTCACCAATTTCGCCCAGGCCGATCATGAAGCCCGTTTTGATGATCATGGCCGGGTCAAGATCATGTGCCCGCCGCAGAATTTCCAGGGAACGCTCATAACGGCCCTGGGGCCTTACCATGGGGAAAAGGCTGCGGCACACTTCAATGTTGTGGTTGAAGACCGCCGGTTTGGCTGCAATGACGGATTGCAGCGCCGGAAAAGACCCGTTGAAATCGGGCACCAGGACCTCGACCCGGCAGGCGGGAAAGCGATCACGGATGCGCCGGATGCAGCGGACAAAGACTTCCGCCCCGCCGTCAGGCAGGTCATCGCGGGTCACGGAGGTGATGACGGCATGGGAAAGACCGAGGCGGCCGACTGCCTCGGCCATCCGTTCCACTTCCTGCTCATCCACCGGTTCCGGGCTGCCATGACGGACGTTGCAGTAACGGCAGTTGCGTGTGCAGCAGTCGCCAAGGATGAGGAAGGCGGCCGTCCCCGCCTTGAAGCATTCGGCCATGTTAGGACAGCGGGCTTCCCGGCAGACCGTATGCAACCGGCAGGCAGCCATCAGGCGGGAAACTCCCGCGGCCATCTCCGTGTCGGGAAGACGGACCTTGAGCCAGGACGGTTTGCGCAATAGCTTTTCACCGACAGTTGTCATGGACGTGTCATTCCTTGGTAACAGCCCGCCAGGCCACGTTCGGCTTCCGGGCCGCCAGAACATCGTCCAGGCGTTTGACCGGTGTCGTGTAGGGGGCTCCCTTGACCCGATCGGGCTCTGTTTCTGCCTCCTTCGCGATGGCGATCATGGCGTCACAGAAGGCGTCGAGGGTTTCCCTGTTTTCTGTTTCCGTGGGCTCGATCATGATCGCTTCCGGGACGATCAGGGGGAAATAGATGGTGGGAGGGTGGAATCCGT
This sequence comes from uncultured Syntrophales bacterium, assembly GCA_964411235.1. GTDB lineage: Bacteria > Desulfobacterota > Syntrophia > Syntrophales > JAAYKM01 > JAAYKM01. The sequence continues at coordinate 3,119 of CAYPKE010000184.1, read as the reverse complement.
AATCCATAAGCCGTTTGGCGATGTCAAGCGTATGTACCCCGTGGTCCCGGACCTGCCGCATGCCCGAGAAAACGCACTCGTGCATGCAGGCACGCTTATAGGGAAGGTCGTAGTGAGGTTCCAGTCTCGTTTTGACGTAATTGGCATTCAGGACTGCCATGTCGGCGGATCTTTTCAATCCTTCCGCACCGAGCATTTTCAGGTAAGTGTATGCCTTGATCATGACATTAAAATTGCCATAAAAGGCCTTCATTTTGCCGATTGATTCGGGATAATCTGAGGACAGATGATAACCGTTCTTGTCATGGATGATCCGGGGAACCGGCAGAAAGCGGACGAGATCTTCCCGCACGCCCACCGGACCGCTGCCGGGTCCGCCGCCTCCGTGAGGAGTCGAGAAGGTCTTGTGGAGATTGAGCTGGATCAGGTCGAAGCCGATATCGCCGGGCCGGGTCCGTCCCAGGAACGCATTGGCGTTCGCCCCGTCGCAGTAAAGAAGCCCCCCGCGGCCGTGAACAATGTCCACCACCTCTTCGATATTCTTCTCGAAGAATCCCAGCGTGTTGGGATTCGTCAGCATCAGCGCGGCGACGTCTTCCGTCATGGTTTCCCGGAGCTGCGCGATGTCCACGCCCCCTTCTCCGTTCGAGCGGATCGTGACGGTTTCAAAACCGCAAAGGGCACCGGACGCCGGATTGGTGCCATGGGCGGCATCGGGAATCAGGATCCGGGACCGTTTCTCCCTCGCCGCCTCGAAATAACGTTTGCAGATCATGATGCCCGTGAGTTCGCCATGGGCCCCTGCGGAGGGTTGAAGCGTGAAATCGGCCATGCCGAACACCTCGCAGAGCATGAGTCGCAGCGCATCCATCAGGGCCAGGTTCCCCTGAGCGAAGGCTTCCGGCGCATACGGATGAAGACCGTTGAAGCCCGGCATGCGGGCGGCCTCTTCATTGATCTTGGGATTGTACTTCATCGTACAGGAGCCGAGAGGGTAAAAGCCCAGATCCACGCCGAAATTGCGCCGGGAAAGGGCCGTAAAGTGTCGCACGAGATCAAGTTCACTCACCTCGGGCAGATCAAGTTCGTCCCGGAGCAGGTCCCGGTCGATCACCTGTTCCGGAGGAACGGCCGGGACATCGCTCGGGGGGATTGCCGAGGCGGTTCGTCCGGTACGGCTCTTTTCGAAGATCAGGTCCACTGCCACCTCCTTGTCACCTATCGGACGTCCGCCGCGAGGGATGCGGCACGTTCGATATCCGCCCTGCTGAGCATTTCCGTGCCGCACAGGACGAGAGCATTTTCCAATTCCGGATAATAGGGGCCGAGGGCAAAGCCGCCGACGATATCCTCCTCCTGCCAGGCCCGGTTCACCTTGGCTGGGTCGGGGCAGTTCAGGGCGAATTCATTGTAGAACGGAGAGTCAAAAACTGCCTCCCAGCCAGGAAGGGCGCTAAGTCGCTGCTTCAGATACAGGGCTTTTTGCACGTTCAGTTCGGCCAGCCCGCGTAGATTCTTTCCCAGACTGGCGAGATAGATGGAGGCCGCCAGGGCGCAAAGGGCCTCATTGGTGCAGATGTTCGAGGTGGCCTTTTCGCGGCGGATGTGCTGCTCCCGGGCCTGAAGGGTCAGGACGAAACCGCGGTTGCCGTCCTGATCGACAGTCATCCCGGAAAGGCGTCCCGGAATCTTGCGGAGAAATTTGTCCGAAGCGGCGAAGATGCCGAGGAACGGGCCGCCGTAGTTCAGGGGGTTGCCGAAACTCTGGCCTTCTCCGCAAACAATATCCGCTCCCAGTTCCCCCGCAGCCCTGAGTAGACCTAGGGAGGTGGCGTCGGTAAAACCAGAAATCAGCACGGCTCCAGACGAATGAACGGCCGGCTCGAAGGTTCGGAGATCCTCGATAATGCCGAAGAAATTGGGACTCTGAACGCAAACGGCGGCTATATGCCCGTCCAGAAGCTGCGCGAGCGTCTTTGCGTCCAGGCGGCCCGAAGCGGTATAGGGAACCTCAATCAGGGTATAATCGTTGGCAGTGCAATAGGCAGCGACGACCTGCCGGTATTCGGGATGTACGGACCGGGCGATGAGTACCCGGTCTCGGTTCAGGGTTTTCCCGGCCAGGACGGCGGCCTCCGCCATGGCCGATGCCCCGTCGTACATGGATGCATTGGCGACGGACATGCCAGTGAGTTTACAGATCATGGTCTGATATTCGTAGATCGCCTGCAGGATTCCCTGACTGATTTCAGCCTGGTAGGGCGTATAGGCGGTGTAGAATTCGGCGCGTCCGGCCAGGTGACCGACCACGGCCGGGATGTAGTGATGGTAGGCGCCGGCCCCCATGAGGGTCATGACAGGGGTGATATTGCGTCCGCACATATCTTGCAGATGACGCCAGGCGTCCTGTTCCGAGAGCGGCTGCGACAAGGCGGGCAGGTTCTTCAGAAGATATCTTTCCGGAATATCGGAGAAAAGCTCCTCCAGGGAGTCGACCCCGATGGTCTCAAGCATGACGGCGATGTCATCCATTGTGTGCGGTACGTAATCCATATATCCGTCTGATTTTCTTTCGGGTGTTTAATGGCCCCCGTCAGTTGTCGCTGCAACCAGAGCCGTGTATGTCGCAGCGTCCATGAGGGAGGCCAGTTCTGCCGGATCGGATGCGGCCAGCTTGGCGATCCAGCCTTCGCCGAAGGCGTCTTCATTGATCAACTCCGGCCTGTCCTGCAGCGCGTCATTGACGGCGATGACTTCTCCGCTGACCGGTGAATAGATATCGGATACGGATTTGACCGATTCGATGACCGTGATGGGGTCCATTTGGGTCACTTTCTTTCCGATATCCGGGAGTTCGACATAGACGATATCCGTCAGGAGATGCTGTGCATGGTCGGTAATGCCTATGGTGACGGTCCCGTCACCGTTGTCAAGGGCCCATTCGTGTTCTTTGGTGTATCGCCGGTCATCCGGATTCGCTTTTGCCATGTTTTCCTCCTTGTGAGATGGTCATCGTGCCTTATATGAGATCAGGAAAGGGCTGCCTATGTGTATGCCGTTCACGCTGGTCGCTTGTAAAAGGGAAGTTTGACGAGTCGCGCGCGGTTTAATCGGTTCCT
>CAYPKE010000183.1:0-4262 GCA_964411235.1 uncultured Syntrophales bacterium | reverse complement strand
ATATATGCCTCTTTTCAACTCGTTAAGGGTGGTTCTCTTCAAAAGCGTAAAGTCACCGGGACTGTCCTTTTCGTAATCGTCCAAATCGACTGTGAGACCATGCTTGACCCGTCCGAGGTCGATATTCGAAAGACGCCCGTAATCATGAAGCTTCGATATATCAAAGTAAACCGACCGCAGCTTTTCGTAGGCAAATCCCTTTTCAACCAGTTTTTCCACAAGCTCAAGCATCTTAGGCACATTCTCACTTGCCTGAGGATATTCGTCCCCTTGCTTCACATTCAAAAATGCCATATCCCGCAAAAAAGCCGTTGTATGCTCCTGTGTATAGGAAGATAAATCCTTGTTGGCCCGTTCGGCGCCCTTGATGGAGCGGTCGGCCAGGTCGATGATGTTCATCACATGGCGGACCGGATAGCCTTTGAACTCGAGGTAGCGGCGGATCAGGTCGGATACGACGAATCTTCGGAGGCTTCCCAGATGAGGAACCTCATGGACCGTGGGGCCGCATGAGTGCATCAGCACCTTTTCGGGATTGATTGGCCGGAAAAAAATTTTTTCCCGGCTGAGGCTGTTGAAGAGCTTCAGACTGGATTTTTCGTCATCAGCGAAGAGTTCAGTGCTGAGGTAGCGCTCTCCGCCGTCCGGACAGATCGCCACGATCAGGCCTTCATCCATTTCCCTGGCTTTTTTCAGGGCGACATGCATGGCGGCTCCGGAACTCATCCCGACAAAGAGTCCCTCTTCCCGCGCTATCCTGCGAGCCATGGCGAAGGCGTCCTCATCCAGAATATTGATCTTTTCATCAAGACGGCTTTTATCATAAATCCCGGGACGATAGGATTCTTTCATATTCTTGAGACCCTGGATCTTGTGCTGCAGATAAGGTTCGACGCCGACAATGCGAATCTGCCGATTATACTCCTTGAGCCGTTTGGAAATACCCATGGCCGTTCCCGTGGTTCCCAAGGTGGACACAACCATCGTTACCTTTCCATCGGTTTGTTTCCATATTTCCTCGGCGGTCCCGCAGTAATGGGCCATCACATTGTCCATATTGTTGAACTGGTCTGTGGCAAAATAAAGATCCGGGCTCTCCCGCATCCGCTGGTAGGCAACCTCGATGGCGCCGTCCGTGCCGAGGTTGGCGGCGGTGTAGTCCAGTTCAGCCCCGAGGGCCTTCATAATGCGCTTCCGCTCTTCGCTTGCAGATTCCGACATTATCACACAAAGACGATACCCCTTGGCCGCGGCGACCATGGCGAGCCCGATCCCTGTGTTACCGCTGGTCGCCTCCAGAATAATTTTGTCCTTGGTCAGGTCGCCTCGTTTTTCTGCCTGCTCGACCATGAAAAGGGCGATACGGTCCTTGATGGACCCACCGGGATTAAAGCCCTCCAGTTTCGCGAAGACCCGGACCTTCCGGTTTGTATTCAACCGCTGGATCTCAATGAGCGGCGTGTTACCGATCGCGGCGACAATATTCTGATAGGCGTTCTGCATGATAAACCACCTGTTAAAAATCGAACTTAAAAACGCTTTGGATTGGGCACCTTCGTGGCAAAGATACCGCCCAGAAATCCACATGCCGCAGGATGTTTAACTGTCAAGTTTTCGCGAAGGTATTTTAAAATAGCTGATTCCCTCTTCCTGCAAATAACGCTCATCACCTTCGGTTGACGTTCCTCTGATGTTTCTTTCTTCTTCAAGGCCTCGATGCATTTTTACGGCGACTTCCGTGAAACGATCACCGACATCTTCGCAATGACGTGCAATGCTGTCCGTTAACAAATGAAAGGCCTTCTGCTGATTGAGTTCTCCAGCCTTCCCTTCAAGGTTTGCCGGAAACGCTTTGCCGACATGCATCACCGACGAAGGGGCAATCCGGACCCGGTCGCATCCGCAGGCAGGACAAAGGATGAGTTTGCAGCTCTGCTGGTCTTCATAGGCCGTACGGTGTTGAAACCAGCCTTCAAAAAGATGATCGTTGTCACAACGTAAATCATAAACGATCATAAGGAAACTCCTCCATGAAACATGTCATTGAAGAGCAGCCTTTGACATAACCTCACCATTCTGTCAACAGGGTTCTGGGCCGTTCAGATCGGTAGGAGAAAAAAACATGGACATTTAAATGCAAATTATATATACACACTCGCCTGTCGGGATGTGGCCCAGTTTGGTAGGGCACTGCGTTCGGGACGCAGGGGTCGCGCGTTCAAATCGCGCCATCCCGACCATTTTTTTGTCCGTGAGTATCGCCGGTTATCCGCCGACAACGGAGGCCATCTGGAAAATCGGCAGGTACATCGCAATGATCATGGCACCGACGACCCCTCCCAGAAAAACCATCATAAAGGGCTCCAGCAAGGCCGTCATGGCCTCCACGGCCGCATCGACTTCATCGTCATAGAAGTCGGCAATCTTAGTCAACATGGCATCAAGCGCACCGGTCGCCTCGCCTACGGCGATCATCTGCACCACCATGGACGGGAAAACGCCGCTTTCCTGAAGCGGTTCAGCGATGCTTTTCCCTTCACTGATGCTCTGCCTCGTTTTGAGAAGGGCCTTTTCAACAATCACATTGCCGGCCGTCTTGCTGACGATCGTCAGGCCTTCCAGAATCGGTACACCGGAGGCCATCATGGTGGAAAGGGTCCGGGTGAATTTCGCGACGGCTACCTTGCGCAGAAGTGGACCGAAAACCGGACTTTTTAAAACATAGCCGTCCACGATGTAACGACCCTTCTCCGTTTTATAGAATTGCCTGAAAGCGAAGACAGCAAGGACAACACCGATGACGATAAAGAGAAAATAGTCCTGCATGAACTGACTGAGGTTGATGAGAATCTGGGTCGGGGCCGGCAACTGCCCCCCCATATCGATAAACATCTTCTGAAAAACAGGAATCACCTTCAAAAGGAGCAGGCTTACCACACCGACGGAGATAAGAAGCACCGCTGCCGGATAAGTCATGGCGCCTTTAACTTTTCTTTTTAACTTCAGCGCCTTTTCCTTATAGTTGGAGAGCCGCTGCAGAATAACATCAAGAATACCTCCACTTTCACCGGCAGCGACAAGACTGATAAAGAGCTCGTCAAAAACCGCCGGATGTTTCTTCATGGCGTCGCAAAGGGTTGATCCGCCTTCGATATCGTCACGTATCGTGTAGATAATCTTAGCAAAGGCCTTGTTTTTTTCCTGCTCAGCCAGAAGATTCAGGCATTGGATGAGGGGAAGGCCCGCATTGATCATCGTTGAGAAAATACGCGCAAAAACAACAATCTCCTTTTCCTTGACGCCTTTTTTGAAGGGCAGGTACTCCAGCAAATCTTTGGGCTTTTTCTTGACGTTGATATTCTTGTAGCCCATCCGACGAAGCTGCCCCCGCAGGGCGGCTTCGTCGGATGCATCCATTTCTCCCTTTTTCTGTTCGTTTTTTCTGTTTGTCGCGTCCCATAAGAATACAGGCATAATTTCCTCCTTTTTTAGAAAGGAACACCGGGCCTCGGGAAGGGGCACCGCACGGGAAGTCTGCACCAACCCTTCATTTTTTTCAAGAATAAATAGTAAATTGCCGTGAAAGATTCACTGAATCGGTTCTTTTATCATCAACAGTTTTTGAGGAGATGATTCGCCCGGCGACATGAAGATTCTTCTGTAAAGGACACGGCGATGACGCAAAGATTTAAACGGCGGACCGGCTCCGCCGAAACAGGACCTGAAGATCCCGATTAAGGACCATTCGCTTATGAGCCCCCGTAGCTTAACGTCAAGGTCTTTCAGCCCTCCGGCATCACCGGGTTTTTGATCCGAGGTCTCCCGAATGCTCATTCCAAGCAGCCGTAATATGATGAATCATAATCCCCGCCGCCACCGAAACATTGAGCGAGCCGATTTTCCCCGCCATCGGGATGGACACCAGAAAATCGCATTTCTTGCGGATCAGGGAACGGATTCCCTTTCCTTCGCTACCCATGACCAAACCCAGACGGCCGACATGGTCATAGACATGCAAATCCGGAGTACCTTCGATATCCGCTCCGTAAATCCAAAATCCCTGTTGCTTCAAATAATCGATCGTTCGGGCCAGATTGACGACCATCGCAACCGGCATATGGGCCAAGGCCCCGGCCGAAGCCTTCATCACCGTTGCCGTTGGTAATGCGGCACGATTTTCGGGGATGATAACGCCATTAACGCCAAAACAGTGGGCCGTGCGAATCATTCCTCCCAGATTCTGTGGGTCGGTTATGCCGTCA
>CAYPKE010000182.1:0-4299 GCA_964411235.1 uncultured Syntrophales bacterium | reverse complement strand
TCTTCCCCTTCGGGGGTCAGGGGCAGGGGCAGGTCTTCACAGGTCGTTCTCAGGACCCTGACGGACTCTTCATTAATACGGTCATCGGACCAGAGGGTGATAATTTTCGATTCTGACATTTTATGATGCTCCTTCCAATTGTTTCCGGTGTCTTCTATATCATTGTCGGCTCTTTACTGCAAGCGCTTGTGATTTATGATGATTCATGATAAGAGTGCGCGTCCCGCCGCAATAATTTCTTCGCGCTTGCGGCGAAAGGGAAGGGACGGCACCGCCAGAGTGGCAAGGAGGTTGTTTTGATTCATCGGATCATCGGTTGGAAAGCCAGGCAGGAGTTTGCCGCGGCAATGCGGTTTGGAACGCAGGGATATCCTCAGCTTCCCCCTGCGGGGGACACGCCCCATCCCCGGCTGCTCTATATGCACATCCCCTTTTGCGAGAAGCTTTGCCCATACTGCTCTTTCAACCGGGTCGTTTTTGAAGCGGATCTCTGCCGCGCTTATTTCCGTGCTTTGCGGAAGGAAATCTGTCTCTATCATGCCCTGGGCTACGATTTCCAAGCCGTCTACGTCGGCGGCGGAACGCCGACCGTCATGGTCGATGAGCTGACGGAAACGCTGGCGATTGCCCGGGACTGCTTTCCAATCCGGGAAATCTCGGTGGAGACGAATCCCAATCACCTGACGGAAACGAATCTGCTGCGCTTACGTGATGCACATGTAAACCGTTTGTCCGTCGGCGTGCAGAGCTTCAACGACGATCTTTTGAAGAGAATGGAGCGTTACGAAAAATACGGGAGCGGGGATAGCATTGCCCGCCGCCTTCAGGAAATCAGGGGTCTGTTCGGCACTCTGAATGCCGACATGATCTTTAACTTCCCCACCCAGAATCTGGCCATGCTCGGACGCGATTTGGATGTGCTGTCAGACATCGAAATCGACCAGGTGACCTTTTACCCCCTCATGATTTCCGATGCGACACGCCGCCAGGTCGTAGCAGCCTTGGGCGATGCGGGCGGACGGAACGAAAGACGCTTTTACCGTGAAATCGTCAGGAGGCTTAAAGCTTTCTATCGTTTTTCCTCCGCCTGGTGCTTTTCCCGTAAGGGGACCATGATCGATGAATACATCGTCGATTATGACGAGTATGCCGGTTTGGGCAGCGGATCTATCGGTTATCTGAACGGCGTATGTTATGCCAATACCTTTCATATCCCTGATTATATTCAGCAGGCGGAGCAGGGGCGGCTGCCCCTGATGGCGGCAAGGACCTTTGCCGAGCGTGATCGAATCCGTTATGATTTTCTCATGAACCTGTTCGGCGGCTCTCTTCATTTGCCGGAACTGGAGAAGAAATATGAAGCCGGGCTCTATCGGAACCTCTGGCTCGATCTGGTCCTTTTTTCCTTGATCGGCGCTATACGCTACACTGGCGAAGATTACCGCCTCACCGATTCCGGACGTTATGTCTGGGTCATTCTGATGCGGGAATTCTTCACCGCCGTGAATAATTTCCGTGATTTCTGCCGTTCTGAGATGGCGGGCGAACAATCCTGACGCATTACCGGCAGATTTCGGGATGAGTCTCGCGGGCCGGTTGAGCCCGGTCGGGAGAAGGGAAATTGAATTGACAGTGTCCGGGCTTTGTGCTTAAAGTCCATAGCAGGAATCTGGCGCTTACGACGGCGATTCCCCAATAATAAACCCGATGATTAAAAGGAGAAGACAATGCCCGAGAGCACCTATGACGTGATCGAACTTGTGGGCGTCAGCAACGTTTCATGGGAAGAAGCGGCAAAGAATGCCGTGGAGACAGCGGCAAAAAGCATTCAGGATTTGCGGATTGCCGAGGTCACCGGTCAGGATCTGACCATCGAGAACGGAACGGTTAAAACCTACCGGACCCGTCTCACAGCTTCTTTCAAATATATCCAGTTCAAGTAGACGTATCCGCCTGTTTTTACATGGAGAGCGGTATCGCCGGTCCTTTCCCTGGGGGTGTGGTCTTTTTGGCAATTTTGACGGTGTGGCCGCCCCTTTTCCTCTTCGCCGCTTCGTGATAAACATTCGGAGGGCAGATTTCTGTAAAGCGAAAGAGCCGGTCATCCGTTCTGCTATGCATTTTGCCTGAAGAAAACTCAGTCAGTTCTGTTTAACCTGTTTTCCATGGATGGGAATCTTTCATTATCAAGCAAGCAGTTTTTCGGATGACCATGATCTGCCCCAGTCGATGTTCTTTCGGCGGTGTTTGTCAGCCTGTCTGTTTTTAGTGCCAGTGCCGGGAAACGGTCCCGGTGAAAGAGGGCTAAAGGAAGGCAACCCCGTCAGACGGCGGAGCCCCTTTGCCCCTCCGGGTTCCATCCGGCGCATCGAAGATGGCCGGCCGGGTTGTTGGGGAGTCATGGGATCAACATGGCGGCTGGGCCGCCTTTCAGAGGAGGTTTTATGATATTGTTGAGGCGTATGTTTTTAACGCAGAAAATGGGCGTGTGGGCGATAGGGGTCATTTTATGCTGCGTCGGTGTTTTCGGTTTGGGCATGCCTGCTGCGGCCGCTGTGCCGGCTGTTTCCACGACGGCGTTGCCGTCTTTTGCCGACCTGTCGGAACGCTTGAGCCCCACCGTGGTCAATATCAGTACGACGAAGGTTATCACGAGCCGGCGCATGCCGGGCCCGCAACTTCCTTTTGACTTTTTTGGCGATGATGATTTTTTCCGCCGTTTCTTCGGCGACCGGCCGGAACGGGAGTATCGTCAAAACAGCCTCGGGTCCGGATTCATCATCAGTGCTGACGGTTATATTTTCACGAATAACCATGTGGTCGAGAGGGCAGAAAAAATTAAGGTGAAACTGTCCGATGGCCGTGAATTCGGCGGGGAAGTCCGGGGCAAGGATGCCAATACGGACATCGCCCTCATTAAAATCAATCCGCCGGCCCCCCTGACGGCAGTCACGTTCGGAGATTCCGATCAGATTCGGACGGGTGACTGGGTTTTTGCCATCGGAAATCCTTTCGGACTTGATCACACGGTAACAGTGGGAATCATCAGCGCCAAGGGGAGGGTCATCGGGGCAGGTCCTTACGACAATTTCCTCCAGACGGACGCCTCGATCAACCCGGGGAACAGCGGGGGCCCCCTGTTCAACCTGAAGGGCGAAGTGATCGGGATCAATACGGCGATTGTCGCCCGCGGCCAGGGGATAGGATTTGCCATTCCCGTCAACATGGCCAAGGAACTCCTGGACGATCTCAAGGTCAAGGGATATGTGACACGCGGATGGATCGGCATCTCCGCCCAGGATGTCACCGAGGACATCGCCAAGAACCTTCAGCTCAAGGAAGCCCGGGGTGCCTTGGTCAGCCATGTTTTCGAGAATGAACCGGCCGAGAAAGCGGGGATCAAAGCGGGCGATGTGATTCTGGAGATTGAGAACAAACGGATCGGTGATACCCGTGATCTTTTGATGGTCGTGGCCGGTTTGCCGGTGGGAAACAAGGTGAATGTGCAACTCTGGCGGGAAGGAAAAGAGCGGGTCCTGCCGGTGACGATCGCCGAGCGGCAGGACGGGAAGACGCTATCCGGCCGCGACGGTCTGGCGGAAACCTTCGGCCTGGCCGTTCAGGAAATTACCCCGGAAATGATGAAAAATCTGCGGATGAGAAGCCTAATGGGCGTGGTCATTACGGAGGTTTTTGATGGCGGGCCTGCGGAGCAGGCCGGCCTGAGACCGCGGGACATTATTCTGGAGATCAACAGGCAGCCGGTTGATTCTCTGGATAAATACGTGGAAATCCTTTCCCGGAAGCCGGAGCAGGACAGGTACCTTTTTCGTGTCAGGCGGGGGGATGCTTTTTTCTTCGTATCACTCTCCCTGCCGGGAGACAGGCAGCCCTGATGATTAATCGATGACCTGAAGTGCCGGGCTACCGCCGGGCAGGAGGAAAGCCGGGGACGGTCAAATCGTTTCCCGCGCCGGATTTCCGGAAAGATACGCCTGATAACGGTGCGCAACCTGACCGCATTCCAGCCTTTCAAGGAGGAAACATGGCTTCTGGTGCTAGCTGTCCCGAACCGATTTTTCAATCCGGGGCAAGGTTTTTGGATTTTACCATCACGCGGGTGACGTGCCTGCCCGATGTGCGCCAGACGGCCTATGAAATCACGCATGACCGGACAGGCGCGAAGATTCTCCATCTGCACAATGATGATCGGGAAAATCTGTACGCCATCTGCTTTCGGACGCCGCCGGAGGATTCGACGGGATTGCCCCACATTCTTGAGCACTCGGTGCTGGCCGG
>CAYPKE010000181.1:0-4351 GCA_964411235.1 uncultured Syntrophales bacterium | reverse complement strand
GGGTCGTAAGACCCCGGGTAATACAAGGGGCCCCTCCCGCAAAGAGGGGCCCCTTGTAATTGGAGATCAAAGAACAGCGTTTGGGAACATTTTATCTCATTTCAAATTCAAAGGTGCTGACGACGCGGATTTTTTTAAGTGGCGTACTCGTTGTACTGTAGGGTGCCGATTCATCATTGCCGTCTGAACCAAAAATCTGGATCATACCTTGGTTGGCAGATCGAATGCGGCCGACTTGAGCACCGGAGTCCGCAGCAAACTGCTGGGCCGTCAACCTGGTGTTTTTGGTCGCTTCGGCGAGCAGCTGCGGCCGCAACTCATTGAACGAACTGATGATATATCTGGGATTTGCGATGCCGCTCTCATGTTGGCCATCAAGAATCACGCTCGATTGAAGAAGCTCCTCTGTGGCCCCCATGGTTTGTGTGACCAGATCAACGTTTTCTGTTCTGACAATCAGGGACCCACTGACGAGGTAACGAAATCTTTCGTTGGCCTGCCCGTATTCACGGGCATACTTGTCGATAGTACGGGTCGGCTGACGCAGTATTTCCTCGTCCTTGAATCCCTTTTTTTTCAGGAAATCAACGGTTGTCTCACGGTCACGGGTGACCTTGGCGTGGTTTTCCTGTAGGTCATCCCCCGCTCGCCGGAAATAAAGTGTCCAGACAGCCCGGTCTGCTTTGACTTCCTTTTCTACCAGTCCCTTGACAATTACGGTGCGGGTATCGGACTTGAAACGGGTAAAACCTTTGCCGATGAAGTAACCGCCGAGGGCTAGCCCGGCAAGAAGGCAAAGCCCCAGGATCAAAGCGGGCAAACGCAAAGTCTTTTGTTCGTGATGCTCCATCTGGTTTCCTCCTGTTTCTTTCGGGTTTTTTCGAGGAGTTCCGGGTTACTCTTCCCTCAACATCACATGGTGGTTCGCATGGAGAATAGCTTTCTTATCTGGTAACCTTCTTGTGTTTTTCCTGTCCACCTTCACCGTACGGTATAAACAGAAAATAAATTTGATAATTCGCACGAGCAAATTCCGTAAAACGGGCCGCGGGGATGTTACAAATCTCGTATTTTGCAATATGTCAAATTCCTGTTAACAGCGCATTGGATTCCTTTATCTTACAATTTGCTGAACATTTCAATCGAGAAGTCAATTTGCAAATTCCTGCTAAATGAAGTAATGACGAGGCAGAAGCAGGCAAGGAAAGACAAAGCACATAAGGAGGTTGTGGTGAAAATCAAGTTTATGGGTGCCTCACGCACGGTGACAGGGTCCTGTTTCATCATAGAGGCTGCGGGCCATCGTTTCGCCGTGGACTGCGGCATGTATCAGGGTAATGCTGAAATTGAGAATCGTAACTGGGATGTGGATATCTATGAGCCCGATAAAATAGAATTTTTTGTTATCACCCATGCCCACATGGATCATAGCGGCCTTTTGCCGCGCATGGTACAAAAGGGGTTTCGCGGTCCGATCTACACCACGCCTCCAACCCGCGAGCTGCTGAAGATCATGCTGCTGGACAGTGCCCATATCCAGGAAATGGAAGCTCTATGGAAATCCAACAAATACTTGCGGCATGGTGGCAAGCAGATCGTTCCCCTTTATACCCAAGCGGATGCGGAAAAAACATTTCCCCTGATAAAAAACATTTCCTATGGAGAGTCTTTCGAACCTTATTCGGGGCTCCGGGTCGTTCTGCGTGACGCTGGCCATATTCTGGGTGCGTCGATGATCGAGATGTGGGTGCAGGAAAACGGCAATGCGATCAAGCTGGTATTTTCCGGTGATATCGGTCGACCTTACCAACTGCTGGTAAGTGATCCGTCCATCATCACGGATGCGGATTTTCTTTTCATGGAGTCGACTTACGGCAATCGAGACCACAAAGACGAACAGGCGAGTCTGGATGAACTGGCGGAGGCCATTGCCTACAGTTATGAAAAAGGCGAGAAGGTGGTTATTCCTGCCTTTGCCGTCGCCAGGACCCAGGAAATTATTTACTCTTTGCATATGTTGTCAAAAGATGGTCGCTTGCCCGATGACATGCCCGTGTTTGTGGACAGCCCCCTGGCGATTCGGGCAACAGAAATTTTTCGACGTTGCTGGGAATACCTGGATCACGAATCCAAAACCCTTTTGAAAAATGGAGAAGATCCTCTCAAGCTTCCGCAACTGCGCTATACCCAGACGACGCAGGAATCAATGGAAATCAATACGTTTCCCGGTCCGGCGGTCGTTATTTCCGCCAGCGGCATGGCGCATGCCGGCCGAATCAAGCACCATCTCCGGAACAACCTGTGGCGGGAGGGGGCGAGCGTCGTCTTTGTCGGATTTCAGGCACAGGGCACGACAGGACGCAAAATCATTGATGGTGCAGAAAGGGTAAAGATATTTAATGAAGACATTGCCGTGAAAGCCAGAATTTTCACCATCAACGGCTTTTCAGCCCATGCGGGGCAGAGTCAACTTCTGGAATGGCTGGGACATTTTTCAAACCAAGCCATGCAGGTTTTCCTTATCCATGGTGAATATACGGCCCAGCAGGTCTTGGCCGGTATTATCCGGGACCGTTTCGGGTATGGAGTCCACATTCCGGATTATCTTGAGGAGTCTTTGCTTATGCCGGGGCAAATGCCCGAATACAAAGAGTTTCCCGAGAAGGCGACCCCAAGCATTGATTGGGACCGTCTCATTGGTGAAATGGAGTCACGAGTCAGTCTGCTGCGCGGACAAAAAAAGGTTCTTGAATCAAAGTCATGGGCGGATCAAACGGAGCTCAGGGATCGCCTGATGGAGGTAAACGAAAGCCTCCTGGACATTGTCCACAAGAGATAGCATCCATAAGGCCAGAACCGGTCAATTTGACATTCTGTACTCGAAGGATGCCTGTATATTCAATTTCGACAGGCCATAGGCCGGGGGCAACGGCTCAAAGGGAGCGGCAGACCTGATGGCGGCGATGGTGCCCTGATCCAGAACAGGTGATCCTGATGAGCGGGTGATGAAGACGTCATTCAGATCCCCATCAGGGGAAACGGAGAAGAGGATTATAGCGGTGCCTTCGATTCTTCTGCTTGCGGCGGAGGAGGGATAAGCCCATGTTCGTTCTATCTGTTTCTTGATTTGAAGCAAATAGGGGCGGTAACGGGTGTTCTTCGGGTCCCCCAGATCGACTGTATCTTCTTTCTTTCCCTCTGCCGGAGGTGCCGTCTGCTTAACGGGTGCGGATACCGGCGGCACATCTTCGGGCTGTTCCGTTTCCGCCGCCGGGTTTTTCTCTTCCTCCGCGATGTCCTGTTTCAGTTCGACGGTCAGTATTTTTTCCTCCGGGATTGTTTGTCTCATCGGAACCATGCCGGTCATATAGAGGGCAACGCCATGGATGAAAAGCGATGCGATAATTGAAAGCAGAAGGATTTTGTCGGTGATCATGATTCCTTGCCCTTTTTAAGGCGGGCAGTATAAAGGAGTTGAAGATGCTTTATCAAGGGAATCTTCCTCTTTTTCATTCAGGAGGCACCCTGCGGGTGAGGTCTTTCACATCCATCATTCTTAAATTTCTCCGCATTTATCGTGCCCTATCGTGTGTTTGAGGCTGATTTGTCTTGACAAAGCCGTCGGAGTTGTGTAGCGGCTCCTGCAAGGTAAACGGATGCTGATATATCGGTAATATAATAATGAATTTTAATGAACGGGATCAATGGATGATGTCTTTGGCGCTGGAAGAGGCGCAGGCAGCCTATGAGGAGGGAGAGGTGCCTGTAGGCGCGGTGCTCGCGCTGGGAGATGACATCCTTGCCCGGGGTCATAACCGGTCCCTGAAACTTTCCGATCCAACGGCGCATGCCGAGGTGCTGACGATCCGTCTGGCGGCAGAGAAGACGGGGAATTATCGTCTTCCGGGGACAACGCTTTATGTGACCCTTGAGCCTTGCCTGATGTGTGCCGGGGCTATCCTTCAGGCACGGATTTCCCGAGTGGTCTTCGGTGCTTGTGATTCCAAGGCCGGTGCGGTTGTCACTCTGTACCGGGCACTGCAGGATAAAAGGCTCAATCATATTGTGGAAACGGCCTGCGGACTTCGAAGGGAATGCTGTGGGGAAATTTTGAGTAGATTTTTTCGGGAGAAAAGGGTAATAGCACCTAACGATTCAGAAACAGAGAATTCTTGCGGAGAGATACCGAAGTGGTCGTAACGGGATCGACTCGAAATCGATTTGGGGGCCAAAAGCTCCCACGGGGGTTCGAATCCCCCTCTCTCCGCCATTTTTCAGCAGACGATAAAAGTCGGAGTGCGACAAGGGGGCTTCGTATTTTTTGAGAATAGGCAAAGTTGGTCTGAAAGCA
>CAYPKE010000180.1:0-4415 GCA_964411235.1 uncultured Syntrophales bacterium | reverse complement strand
ACTGGAACGGGAATGCCGTGTCATCATGGCACCCATGGCGGGGATTACCAACCTGCCCTTCCGGTTGCTCATCCGTGAATTCGGCTGTGATCTGGCTTTCACGGAGATGGTCAGTGCCATGGGTCTTGTTCGGGGTACCGTTAAAAGCTATCGGTACCTGGATACGGCGCCGGAGGACCGGCCGCTCGGAGTCCAGTTGTTCGGCGCCGATCCGGATGTCATGGCGGAGGCGGCGAGGATCGTCGCCGCGGACGGCGCCGCCCTTATCGATATCAATATGGGCTGCCCGGTGAAAAAGGTAGTCCGAACGGGATCAGGCGCCGCCCTGATGAAGGAGCCGGGAAGGATTGCGGCGATCCTGAGGGCCGTCCGGCAGGCCATCACGATCCCCCTGACCGTCAAGATACGCTCCGGCTGGAACCGGAGCACCGTCAACGCACCCGATATAGCGGCCATCGCCGAAGACTGCGGTGTGGATGCGGTGATCGTTCACGGTCGGACCGCCGAGCAGGGCTACGCCGGTCAGGCCGACTGGAAGATTATCGGTGCGGTAAAAAGCCGGGTTCGGGTGCCCGTGGTTGGCAACGGGGACCTGCGATCGGGAGAGGATGCGCTGCGCATGCGCGATGCGTCTGGCTGTGACGCCTTCATGGTCGGGCGGGGTGCTCTGGGATCTCCCTGGATTTTTCGGGAGATCATTGCCGCCCTGGACGGTGCCGATACCGTAGCCGCACCATCACTGCCGGAGCGAAGGGCGATCATTGAGGACCACATGAACAGGGAGTTGGCCTATGCGGGCGAAAAGATCGGCTACCGAAGTTTCCGGAAGCATCTCCTTTGGTATACAAGGGGGCTTCGCGGGGGAGCGCGTTTTCGGCACGCCGCCGCCGCTTTGACGTCTCCCGATCAGATGTGGGAGACTTTTGATTTGCTGTTGGCTGACGAAGGTATGTCTTTGAAATAACACTGGAATTAATGCCTTGACTTTTGCCGGGCCCCTAGGCATAATCGGGCTGAATTTCGCCGGCGAAAGCCGGTAAATCGGGTAAGAAAAGAGGGTTGACGGTGGAAATGACAAAGTTTACCGATCTTGAAGAAAAGATCAAAAATATTGTTATGGCGTATGCGGAATTAAAGGAGAGGAATCAAAAACTGGAGGAACAGTTAAAAAACAGGGATTTGGAACTACAGGAGACATACAATAAAATAAGGGGATTAAACGAGGAAAGGGACACAATACGGTCGAAGGTGGATTCGCTTTTAGATTTGCTTCAGGATATTAATGCGGCTCAGTAAATCCAGAGGTTAACTTATTGAAGAGAAGCTTTCATATCGAAATACTGGGGCAAAAGTTAACCGTCGTCAGTGACTCAGATGATAAGGTTGTTGCAGGGGTTGTCCAGTACTTGAACGACAAGGTATCCGAAATCAGGAGTGGGGGGAATAATTTGAATACCTTGACGATCGCCGTTTTAGCTGCCTTAAATATTACGGAAGAGTTATTTAAAACCAAGGGAGAGAATATTCTGATTAGTCAGCAACTGGAGCAAAAAACCCAGGAATTAATTGACCTGATCGACCGAGTGAATCGCAGTTGACAATCCCCTGCGATGCGCGTGATTAGCATTCGTTTTTTGAGCCAACACCTTAGAACCGGGAATCTTTCCGTTTGTGCCGTGTGCATGGCTGCATAAATCCTTTTGCGGGTGGCAGAAAGCCTGAAGCATAAGCCTTTAAGGTACCCACTTGGTCCCAAGGTTCAAAAAATAAGTTAACACGGCATTGGCGGGGGTTAAATACCCGGCCTGAAAACACCCTTTCCGTAAGAAATAAAACCCACCTGAACGACGGCATCCGTGATCCGGTTACCGTCGGAATCTCCTTATTGAAGAATGCCGGCAGTCTCCTCCGGACAAACCCCGAAGGGAGGTATACATACATTGTCATCGAATACACTTATGATTGTTTTAATTGTTTTCGGATCCATCGGCCTCGGTGTGGTCCTGGGATATCTTTTTCAGGTAAGGCTGGCAAAGAAAAAACTGGATTCTTCCGAGAGCCTGGCCGGTCGTATCGTCGATGAGGCGAAGAAAGAGGCGGAAACCATCAAGAAGGAAGCGACCCTGCAGGCCAAGGAGAACCTTTTCCTCTCGAAATCCGAATTTGAGAAGGATACGAAAGAAGCGAAGGCGGAAATCGAAAACCTCGAGAAAAAGCTCCGGACCAAGGAGGAAAGCCTCGAGAAAAAAGCGGAAAGTCTTACCCAGCGTGAATCCGGCATGGAAGGGCGGGAAAAAAGTCTTTCTGCAAAAGAAGCCCAGATCGGCGAAAAACAGGATAAACTGTCAAGATTGATTGAAGAAGAGAAGGAACGGCTCGAAAAGATCGCCGGACTCTCTTCCGAAGATGCCAAAAATCAGTTGATCCAGACCATCGAAAGCGATGCCAAGAAAGACGCGGCGGCCCTGGTGCGCAAGATCGAGGAAGAGGCGAAAGTTGCGGCGGAAAAGAAATCACGGGAAATTATCGCCTATGCCGTTCAGCGCTACGCCAGTGACCATGTAGCGGAAAATACGGTATCTGTCGTGAGCCTCCCCAACGACGAAATGAAGGGCCGTATCATCGGCCGTGAAGGCCGCAATATAAGGGCGATCGAGGCGGCGACCGGTATCGATCTCATTGTGGACGACACACCGGAAGCGGTTGTCCTGTCGAGTTTTGACCCCATCCGGCGGGAAGTGGCGCGGCTCTCCCTGGAGCGCCTCATCACGGACGGCCGGATTCACCCGGGTCGTATCGAGGATATCGTGAAAAAAGTCCGGACGGAGGTGGACACCATTATCCGCGAGACGGGAGAACGGACCTCCTTCGATGTCGGCGTTCACGACATCCATCCCGAGATCATCTATCTCCTGGGAAGCCTGAAGTACCGGACCAGCTTTTCCCAGAATGTCCTTCAGCATTCCGTGGATGTTGCCTATCTGACGGGAATGATGGCGGCGGAATTAAAAATGAACGTCAAGGAGGCCAAAAGGGCCGGGTTGCTGCATGACATCGGCAAGGCCGTCGACCACAAGATCGAAGGCACCCATGCGGCCATCGGCGCGGACTATGCGAAGCGTTTCGGTGAATCGCCGCGGATTATTCAGGCGATTGCCACCCATCACGACGACGGCAGGACCAATACGCTGCTCGGCGTCCTCGTACAGGCGGCCGATACCCTTTCCGCCGCAAGGCCCGGCGCCAGACGGGAAATGCTGGATTCCTACGTGAAGCGCCTGGCAGAATTGGAAGCGATTGCCAAGTCCTTCAGCGGGGTCGACAAGTGCTTCGCCATACAGGCTGGCCGGGAGATCCGCATTCTTGTCGAAAATGAGAAGATATCCGACAATGACGCGGTTATGCTGTGTCGGGACATCATCAAGAAAATAGAAGCGGACATGACCTATCCCGGGCAGATCAAGGTGACCGTGATCCGGGAAACGCGAGTTTCCGACTACGCCAAGTAGATATCAGTTTCGCCGGTATGCGGCGCCGTGGTGCAGATGAAGATACTTTTTATCGGGGATATTGTAGGAAAGCCGGGTCGGCGGGCCGTACGGGAACTTCTGTCCGGAATCGTCAAGGACCATGACGTGGATTTTGTCATCGCGAATTGTGAAAACGCCGCTTCCGGCTTCGGCGTAACAAAAGAAATTGTTGAAGAACTGTTACACGATGATATCCACGTGTTGACGTCAGGAAATCATATTTGGGACAAAAAGGACATCCTCGATTTCATCGATGATTATGAAAACCTGCTAAGGCCGGCCAATTATCCTGACGTGAATCCGGGACGGGGAACCGTGATCAAACCGGCTGTCTCGGGCGAGATGGTCGCCGTGATCAACCTGGAAGGAAGGGTGTTCATGCGTGCTCTCGACTGCCCATTCAAGAAGGCAAAGGAAGAAGTCGGCAAGGTGAAGGGCAGAGCCCGCATTGTGGTCGTGGATATGCATGCCGAGGCGACGTCGGAGAAAAAAGCCCTCGGCTGGTTTCTGGACGGAGAGGTCACGGCTGTCCTGGGAACCCACACGCACGTCCAGACGGCGGACGAGGAAGTTCTGCCCGGGGGCACTGCATACATTACCGATGTCGGCATGACGGGGCCATTCGACTCGGTGATCGGCATCAAGACCGAGACCATACTCGAGCGTTTCCTGAGCCAGGTGCCCAATCGCTTTGACGTGGCCAAAAAGGATGTCCGCCTGCAGGGGGTGGTCATTGACGCGGACGAAAAGACAGGGAAAAGCAGGGCGATAACAAGAATCAGCGTCAAGCTGGAAAGCAGGCACGGAGAGGGGTAGGGTGAAGAGCGCATTCGATGTTTTACAAGAAAGAGGGTTCATTGAGCAGATCACAGACGAAGACCTGGT
>CAYPKE010000179.1:0-4447 GCA_964411235.1 uncultured Syntrophales bacterium | reverse complement strand
AGCCGGAAAACTGAAATCCGAGAAAGAACCCCCCGTTCCCCTCAGGGAACGGGGGGTTCTTTTTGCTGAACGAATTCCAGGAAAATATGTTATAAATTCTCAAACTGATCAGGAGAGGCTTTTGAGAAAGAAAATTGCCGTCGCTTTCGTGGCGCTGCTGGTTCTTGTTGCTTTGGTCGTTTTTTACGGCCAGTGGAAGAGCCGCCATGATGCCATATATTATTCGGGAACCATTGAGGCCACGCAGTACCGTCTTTCCTTTCAGGTTCCCGGTCAGGTTGCGCGTGTTCTGGCCGAAGAGGGACATGCCGTTGCCGCCGGGGATCTTCTTGCTGAACTGGATCTTCGGGAGCTGCAGGCCCGTTATGACCAGGCCAAGGCCAATGACGAGCGTTTCCGCACTGTGGTGGCGGCCCTTGCCGCTCAGCTTCGGGAAACTGAAACGGGGAATCGTCCCCAGGATATCGAACGCGCCCGGCAGGCTTTTTTGGCGGCCCAGGCGGTCATGGAAGAGGCGCGCAAGAACATGGAGAAGTACCGGAGACTCTTCCAAAGCAGCATCGTTTCCGAAAAGGAATGGGACGCCGTCAAATTGCGCTACGACATTGCCCTGCGGGATTATGAGCGAAATGTTGAAGCCTATGACCTGGCCCGGGAGGGAAGCAGGCGGGAAAGGATTGATGCCGCCCGGGCTCAGTTGCAGGGCGCAAGAGCTCAGCAGGCTTCCGGAGAAGCCGCAAGGAAGCAGGCAGAGGTACAGTTGTCCCACGGACAGTTGAAAGCGCCTGCCGCGGGAATCATTACCGGCCGTAACGTGGAGCCAGGTGAAGTGGTTAATCCGGCCCAGGAAGTCATGAGCCTAGCCGATCTCTCCCGGGTTGATCTCAAAATATTTGTCGAGGAAACGGAAATCGGCAGGGTCAAACCGGGCCAGGAGGTGGACGTGCGGGTGGATACCTTTCCGGAACGTGTTTTCCAGGGGACGGTGGCCTATATCTCCCCGGAGGCCGAATTTACACCCAAAATCATTCAGACCCGTAAGGAGCGTGTGAAACTGGTGTACCTGGTGAAGGTATCGGTTCCCAATCCCGACCTGGTGCTGAAATCCGGCATGCCTGCCGACGCCTGGCTCAAATGAGACCCCTTCCTGGGAATCTTTACGTCCCGAATACCATAAGGATACGGATCGGCATGAAGGGAAGTC
This sequence comes from uncultured Syntrophales bacterium, assembly GCA_964411235.1. GTDB lineage: Bacteria > Desulfobacterota > Syntrophia > Syntrophales > JAAYKM01 > JAAYKM01. The sequence goes on along the minus strand of CAYPKE010000179.1, from coordinate 3,243 downwards.
GGTCATGATGATGCCTGAAAACCGGCCTTATGTCGCCGTGGATCATGTTTCCCTGTCTTTCGGCTCCGTTCCGGCCGTGACGAATGTCAGTCTTGATGTGCCCGAAAGAACGATCTGGGGACTGGTCGGATCAGACGGGGCCGGCAAATCGTCCCTTCTGCGGTTGATCGCCCTGATGATCAAACCGCAGCAGGGAAACATCGCCGTCGGGGGATATGATGTACGGACCGAGCGGGAGCACATCAAGCCGCTGCTCGGGTACATGCCCCAGAGGTTCGCCCTCTATCAGGACTTGACGGTGGAGGAAAACATGGATTTTTTTCTTGATATCTATGGCATTGCCGGGAAGGAAAGAACCGAACGCAAGGAGCGTTATCTTGGCTTTACTAGGCTGCTTCCCTTTATGGACCGTCATGCGGGAAATCTTTCCGGCGGGATGAAACAGAAACTCGGACTTGCCTGCGTACTTGTACACGAGCCGCGTCTGCTGATCCTCGATGAGCCCACCAACGGTGTCGATCCGGTTTCGCGCCGGGAGTTTTGGGAGATGCTGACGGAAATGCGCGACCGCGGGTTGACCATCATCGTGGCGACGGCCTACATGGATGAGGGTGAGCGATGCCAGCACCTGGGGCTGATGCACCGGTCGAAGCTTCTCGCGGCGGGGTTGCCGGCACAGCTCAAAGGATGTGCAGCGAGCCTGGAGGATGCCATCAAGGACAAGATTCGCGAAGCGGACAGGGACCTCGATCATGGCGCATTTGACCTCTGAAATCATTGCGGTAAAGAATCTGGAGAGGCGTTTCGGTGAATTTGTCGCTGTCGACAAAGTGACCTTTCAGGTAAAGCGCGGAGAGATATTCGGGTTTCTGGGATCCAACGGATCGGGAAAATCGACGACAATTCGCATGCTCTGCGGGATTCTCCGGCCCACTGCGGGCGAGGGAACTGTTGCCGGTCACGATATCTGGACGGAAGCGGAAGAAATCAAAAGCGCCATCGGCTATATGTCCCAGAAATTTTCCCTGTACGAGGACCTGACCCCCTTCGAAAACCTCCGCTTCTACCTGGGTATTTACAGCGTGCCCGGGAGACAATGGGCGGAGCGCATCAGCTGGGTTCTTGCGATGACGAGACTGGAGGAGGCAAAGAACCGTCTGACCCGCGACCTGCCACCGGGTTTGCGGCAACGTCTAGCCCTGGGCTGCTCCCTGCTGCACAAACCGGAGGTCCTGTTTCTCGATGAACCGACTTCAGGCGTAGACCCCGTGACCCGCCAGGCCTTCTGGGAATTCATTGTGAAACTTGCGGCCGGCGGAATGACGGTATTCGTTACAACGCATTACATGGACGATGCCCTGCACTGCAACCGGATCGTTATGATCGATGCCGGCAGGATTGTGGCGACGGGGACACCCGCAGAGATCGTGCGTGCGGCCTGTCCCGATAATCCCGGGGCTGACCTGGATGACGCGTTCATCCGCATTATGACTGCCAATCATCGGGTAACCAAAGAATGAACCGCGGAAAGAGAAAAAGCTGGGGATATGAGAGGTTATCCACCATTCTTTCTGCCGGCGGGGTTCCTGTCCTGCGACCAGGACCCCGCTGTGCCGGAGATCCGCAAGATACGGAATATAAGAGCCGGAGATGAATTTAATGCCGGGAAGGGTTTTTTTCCGTTACCATCCCCTCCCTTTAAGGGATTTTTCTCCCCTTTGTGCTGCTTTTTGAGATGGCAAGGCATCCGTCGATTACCATTTCTGAAAGCCAAAACGGGTTGTGGTTCAGACCGGTTCGGGCTTCTGATGCCTAATCAGGTAAAGATTTCTCAGGTAAATCAGGGCACCGCAGGACTGGCCGACAATAAAGACGGGGTCGCGCTGGTTGATGGCATAGGCCAGCAGGGTGAGACTGCCAAAAATGCTCAACCACCAGAAGGAAACCGGGATAACGCTACGTTTTTGCCGCTCACTTGCGATCCATTGGACCACGAAACGAGAAAAAAAGACCGTCTGACCGCAGAAGCCGATGAACAGCCAATATTTGTCCAGCAAGCAAACCTCCTTATGTTCCGTTTCCATCCGGATCGGAACTTTTTGCAATGGTATACCGTAAAGCACGACGCCGCAGCCACCAGACGCCGAGACAATCCACAAATCCCGATACCAGGCGATTCCACACGCCGTATTTCGCTATGCCCGTAAGGCGCGGGCGGTGGTTGGCCGCCGCCTCGACGACATGATAACCCATAATGACAAACAGGGTCGGGAGAAAACGATGCATACCGGAAAAAACGGGAAGGGTCAACAGGGCCGATTTGCGCATGACCCGGGTGCCGCATCCCGTATCCCTGACGGTTTTCCCTGTCAGGAGGTTCCGGAATCCGTTTCCGATGCGGGAGGAAACTTTTCTGAGCCAGTTGTCCCGGCGTGTGCCGCGATATCCGGCAACCAGGTCCGCTCCGCTTGACTTAAGCAACTCGAGGAAAGCGGGAAGATCCGCCGGATCGTTTTGCCCGTCGCCGTCAAGGGTGCAGACAATCTCCCCCCGGGCGGCAAGGAAACCAGCCCAATAGGCCGCCGACTTCCCGCTGTTCCGCGCAAAGGAGAGGTAGCGGTGGCGTGGATCGGATCGGCACAACGAAGCGATCCGCTCGAAGGTGCCGTCTTCCGATCCGTCATCGATCCAGATGCACTCCCATTGATAAGATTTGCCGGAAAAAGCTGCCTCGATTTCACGGGCCAGCGGCAAGAGACTCTCTTCTTCATTCTTCACGGGGACGACCATGGAGACGTCAATCACGAAGTTCGGCTTCCTCCTTTAAGATCGATTTTTGTGCCTTTACAGGGAAGGGCGGGCGCATTATACTCCCGCCCATGGCAAATACCAAGAAACAAATATCGCGTAAATCCGGGGCAATAAAATCGGTAACAAAGAGCAAAAGCGCTTCACGGTGGCTCCAAAGCCTTTCAGCTTTCAAGCCGGAATGGATTCTTTTTATCTGCTTGGTTATATTTCTTTGCGGCAGTATTTACCTGATTAATGATTATGGTTTGAATATAGACAGCGGTAAGAATTTTCGGGAAGGGAGGGCTAACCTTGAATTTTTGCTGACCGGTGAATTGAATATGAAGGCTATTCATCGGCAGATGCATGGGGCCTTTATCGGGATGATGGGTGATTTGTCAAAGCGCCTGCTTCATGATAAGTTTAAAATCTACGATCCTGCATCATCAAGAC
>CAYPKE010000178.1:0-4455 GCA_964411235.1 uncultured Syntrophales bacterium | reverse complement strand
GAGATGGGGGCCTGCAAGTGTCCCGCCGACCTGAAAAGATGACCGTCGGGATTCTCCTGCGCGATCCCGGCGGCTCCTTCTTATCCGGCGAACCAACACATCTCTTGCGCACGGACCTGGAAATCATTGGGCGGATCGTAAAAAAACCGGCCACCAAGAACCTCGGCAGGCACCCGGAAAGCATGCTGCCCATGCCTTACGGACAAGCTCTGCAGACAATCACTTCGAGTGATCTATGACGATGAAACCCGAACTGGTCGTGGACTGCGGATGCCATATCGGCGAGAATCCCCTGTGGCACTCCCTGGAAAAATGCCTCTACTGGACTGACATCACGCGGGGGAGACTCTACCGCTACGATCCCGGAACAGACCGATACATTTCCTTCTATATCGGTATTCCGGTCGGCGGCTTTACCATTCAGGCCGACGGGGCGCTGCTTTTGTTCATGACGGCAGGCGCTGTCGCCAAATGGGACGGCCGCCGGATGGAATATATCCTCCCTTACATCTCCAGTGAACGAAACACCCGCTTCAACGACGTCATCGCCGACCCGGAGGGGCGCGTCTTCTGCGGAACCATGCCGGTCGGCAGCCGCCCGGGCCGGCTTTATCGCCTCGACCCGGACGGATCGCTGCACCTGGTCCTGAAAAGAATCGGCCGGCCCAACGGCATGGGCTTCACACCCAATCACCGGGCTTTTTACTGCACCGATTCACTGGCACGCTGCATCTACCGCTTCGATTACGATGCCGGAACAGGGAAACTGTCCAACCGGAGAATCTGGCTGCAGGTATCCGAAGGCACGGGCAACCCGGACGGTTTGACCGTCGATAGTCAGGAGGGGGTCTGGTCGGCCAGATGGAACGGGGCGGCCCTTTACCATTATACGCCGGATGGAATCGAAACGTCACAGATCACGTTCCCGGCGCAAAAGGTGACCAGCGCCGCCTTCGGGGGAACGGACCTGTCGGATCTCTACATCACAACGGCCCAAACGGACGGCCTGCGGATCCATGAGGGCGCCGGCGCCGGCGCCCTCTTCCGACTGCGACCCGGCGTGCTGGGCTTACCGGAATGCTTTTCCCGGATTAAATGTCCCTGAACCGAATCCTCCGATTCGGAACAGGGCCCCTGCATTTGCCAATCTGCATCGAACGATGTCAACAACGGGCCTCATCGAGCAACATCTTCAGTCGAAGGGCGTTATGCGGGGCATGAGCCATGAAATCGTTATCGAAATAGACATAGGTTTCCCTGTTCCATTCTTGTATCTTCCTCGCCCAGGCGACAAGCTCTTCCTCCCTGTAATCGGACGCATACAGTGAGCGGGAACCGTGGAGGCGGATGTAGGTGAAATCGGCGGTAACCGCTTCCAGGTAGGGATAACGACCTGCGGTATCGGAAATGCACCAGGCGATGCCGTGTTCCTCCAGAAAGGCAAGCGCCTCATCGGTAAACCATTCCCGGTTGCGGGCCTCAATCGCACATTTCATCCCGGGAGGAAGAAGCCGGCAAAAAGCTTCGACCTCCGCCTCTTGAAACCCCAGACTGGGCGGAAGCTGAAACAGAATCACCCCTATTTTTTCCCGTAAAGGCCTGACAGATATGAAGAATTTCTCCAGGGACGGTCCGGTTTCCTTCAGGCGCCGGATATGGGTGATGAAGCGGTTGGCCTTGACGGACCACAGGAAATCCGACGGCGTTTTGCGATACCAATTTGCAAACGTGCTTTCTCTCGGAAAGCGATAAAAGGAAGCATTCAATTCGACCGTATTAAAGCACTCCGCATAATAGTCAAGCCAGTCGGCCCGGGAAATTTCCGGGGGATAAAAAACATCCCGCCAGTGTGCGTAGGTCCATCCGGATGTACCGATGTGTGTCTTCATGGCATTTAAGACGCCGGGCTTGCGACGATTAAGAAAGCGTAATAGTTCATCAAAAAAATAAGACTTTTCCCCTCATTGTGTAAAGTAAAATCCGGAATGCTTTACACAAAATAAATAGTGAACCATAGACTTTATACAAACCGGTCTATTTGAAGCCAACGGATATGTCCCCGACTTGGACATATTCACGAAACGTGTCCAAGAATTCGGCTTTCATTGACACATTTGATAACGTGTCAATGTGGACGCTCTTTTTCGACATGTTTTTTTGTTCATGTCGAGGTTATCGCCCTGCTTAACCAAACACCTCCTCAGGACATCTAGTCCTTGCAACGCACCGCTGCTTCTGCTATATGGGAGCGGTTCCGTCAAACTTAGCAAAAAAGCGAAATCCGCTTTCATGAAGAAGGGTTAGAAGTGCAATCACCCGTAACGGATGTCAAGGTTCTCTTATCTAAAGCGTCCAATATTGCGATCCATGACAACAAAAAGCAAAATCAATCACATCCTTAAAAACCGCATTGTGCTCCTCGACGGCGCGTGGGGGACGGAACTCCAGAAAAAGGGGCTCCCCGCCGGGGCCTGCCCGGAACTCTGGACCCTGGAAAACCCGGCGCCCATGATGGCGATCCACCGGGATTACTGCGATGCCGGGGCGGACATCATCACCACCTGCACTTTCGGCGGCAACCGCCTCAAGCTCGGTCAGTACGGTGTACGCAATATCACCGAAACGAACCGGCGCCTGGCGGAACTCGCGAAAAAGGCCGCGGGCGGAAAAACCCTGGTCGCCGCCGATATCGGTCCGACGGGTCACTTCGTCGAACCCTTCGGAGACCTCCCTTTTGAAGATGCCGTCGATATTTATAAAGAACAGTTTCGGGGGCTCATCGACGGCGGGGTCGATCTGCTGATCATCGAAACGATGATGGATATCCAGGAAACCCGGGCGGCCCTGATCGCCGCGAAGGAACTCTCCGAGATCTACACCATCGTCACCATGACCTTCGAGGCCAACGGCCGCACCTTGAACGGTACGGACCCGCTGGCCGCGCTGATCACCCTCCAGAGCCTGGGGGCTGACGCCGTGGGCTGCAACTGCTCCACCGGCCCGGAAAGGATGAACACCTTCATCGCCGCCATGAAACCCTGCGCCAAGGTGCCGCTGGTCGCCAAACCCAATGCGGGGCTCCCCAAAGTCGTAAACGGCGTCACGTGCTTTGATATGACCCCGGACGTATTCGCCGAGCAGGCGGCGCATATGGCCGACTGCGGGGCCAACTTAATCGGTGGCTGCTGCGGGACAACGCCGGATCATATCCGGGAGTTGAAGAAAGCGCTTGACGGACGGCAGGCGATGGCCCCGGTCTGCAAATCCATAAGCGCCGTCAGTTCCGCCACGAAGGTTAAAATATTCAAGAAATCCGATCCGTTGATTATCGTGGGCGAGCGGATCAACCCGACAGGCAAGAAAGATCTCCAGCAGGAACTGCTGGCGGGAAAAACCTCCCTGGTCCGTCAAATGGCGAAAGACCAGGAACAGGCCGGGGCGGATCTTTTGGACGTGAACATCGGCGTACCCAACCTCGACGAGCAAACCACGATTAAAAATATTGTGCACCTGCTGGCAACGGCAACCGAGCTACCCCTGGTCATCGATTCCTCGAATAGCGACACCATCGAAACGGCGCTGCGGCATTATCCCGGCCGTGTCCTGATCAACTCCATCTCGGGTGAGCCGGACAAGATTGAACGGCTGCTGCCCCTCGCCGCGAAATACGGCGCCATGTTCATTCTTCTTCCCCTGACCGGGAAGGAGTTGCCTAGAACGGCAGAACAGCGGATCGCTATTGTCCGCGAAATCTCCAAGAAAGCGCGGGGTTACGGATTCACAAAAGAAGACATCGTGGTGGACGGCCTCGTCATGACTGCGGCCTCCGACCCGGAAGCCCCGGCGGAAACGCTCAAAACCATCGAATGGTGTGCCCGGACATTCCGCTGCCGGACCATTGTCGGCCTGTCGAACGTTTCTTTCGGCCTGCCCGAGCGCCGCTGGATCAACGCAACACTCCTGGCGATGGCCCAGCAGGCGGGCCTGACCATGGCGATCGCCAATCCGGCCAACCCGGAGCTGATGGCGGTCAAACGGAGCGGCGATGTTCTGTTGGGTCGGGATCCCCAGGCGGCTCTCTTCATTACGCACTATTCCGGCCAGACGCCGACCGCAGCCGCTGCGCCGGCAGGAAAGGAATCGACCTCACAGGAATTGCTGACTCAAGCCATTCTCGACGGCAACAAGGACGACATCCTTGACGTGATCCGGGAAAACCTGGAACAGGGATATTCCCCTGGACGGCTGGTCGATGAAATCATGATTCCGGCCATCAACCGGGTCGGCGACCTGTACGAGCAGAAGAAATACTTTCTCCCCCAACTCATGGCCAGCGCAGAAGCCATGAAAAAAGGCATGGCCCATCTGGAACCGCTATTGGAGGAAGAAGGTGAAGGGAAGGCAAAAGGGATTATAATGATCGCGACGGTCAAGGGGGATATCCACGACATTGGC
>CAYPKE010000177.1:0-4479 GCA_964411235.1 uncultured Syntrophales bacterium | reverse complement strand
ACGCATTTGTTCCGAGCAGTTGAATGCCCGTGACATCATAAAATGCCAGTTGAGAAGCAATCATCGATACGCGTTGCGCCGTATCAGGAATGAAAAGGGCATCGAAAGCTATCCGACCTGCCCTCTTGCGCCCATCTTTGGTGGCGCCGATTTCAGCCGGTTTTCTTCCCGCAAGATGTTCGATCTCCCGCGAATAGTCTGCCTGGTCCGGCCGGTAAGGAAGAAAATGTGTAACGTCGCCGCCGTTCTTGATCGTTTCAACCTGAAAGAATTCAGCAGCCTGGCGCCCCGGCTTAACATCCGGAAAAAGAACGGCGATCCGTCTCAGACCTTTTGTGTTTACGGCGTAATCGGACAGATATTGCAAATGACGATAAAGGCTGGGATAGGCGCAGAAGATGTAATCTCCCGTCTGTGTGACCTCTTCATTCCTGGTCAATGTAATAAGAGAAATGCCTTTGCGTTGTGCCTCCTTTGCCGCCGCCAGCGATTCTTCGCTGGACAGGGGACCAATGATTGCCCGCAGATCGGGATCTTCTGCCATTCCGAATACCGCCTGCCTGGCTTTTTCGGGCTGTGTTCCGCAATCTTCGATGAACAGGGTATAGGGGACCACTTTCTGGCTGTTCCAGAAATCCATTGCCAATAGAATGCTTTCCAGAACCTTTTCTCCGAATTCACGAAACGGACCCGAAAGGGGAAGGATGGCACCGAGGGCTATGCTTGCCGGCATTTCCCGTTGGATCGGCAGGAGATCTTTTTCCGGAAAATCCTCAGTGACAGCCTCCGATAGAGGTTCTTCAATCTCGGCTGCATCATGAGGCGGAATAGCCGGTTCCAGTGGGTCGATCCTGATCGGTGGCTTCGCACACGAGAGAATCAACATCATTGCGCCAAGAACGAATAAGACTCTAATAGGCGGTATTTTATGAAAATACTTCATATCATGATTTGCTTTATATTATCGATTTTCGACTGCCTGTGTATCCATAAAGTGAAAATACCCGGAAGTCAATCGAATGATTTCCGGGTACTTCAAAAGGGGTTGATTTCTTGTTTATGTTTATTTTACATCCTCAAAATCAGCGTCCACCACATCGTCTTCCTTTTTGCCCGACGCCTCTCCGGCTCCTCCAGCGGCTCCTTGGCTTCCGCCTCCGGGCGCCTCCTGGGATGTTTTGGCGTACATGGCTTCCGCCAGTTTATGGGAGGCATTCGTGAGTTCTTCCTGTGCCCTGGTGATGGCCTCCAGATCGTCTCCTTCAATGGCTTTCTTCAATTTTGCAATCGCTTCTTCTATTTTGGTCTTCTCGGACACTTCAATCTTGTCTCCGAAATCCTTTATGTTTTTCTCAACGCTGTAGATAAAGGAATCCGCGTGGTTTCGGGCCTCGATAAGTTCTTTCTTCTTCTTGTCATCCTCGACATGGGCTTCCGCTTCTTTGACCAGCTTATCGATCTCCGTTTCCGACAACCCGCTCGATGCGGTGATCTTGATACTCTGCTCCTTGCCTGTTCCCAAGTCCTTGGCCGACACGTGGACGATGCCGTTGGCATCGATATCGAACGTCACTTCGATCTGCGGCACGCCCCTCGGCGCCGGCGGCAGACCCACCAGTTCAAAGCGTCCCAATGTACGGTTGTCCGGCGCCATCGAACGTTCTCCCTGCAGGACATGGATACTCACCGCCGGCTGATTGTCAGCGGCTGTTGAGAATATCTGGCTTTTTCTCGTCGGTATGGTTGTATTCTTCTCGATCAGCTTGGTCATGACCCCTCCCAGGGTTTCGATACCGAGAGACAAAGGCGTTACATCGAGAAGCAGCACATCCTTCACATCGCCCTTGAGTACGCCACCCTGAATTGCGGCGCCCACCGCAACCACTTCATCCGGGTTCACCCCTTTGTTCGGTTCCTTGCCAAACATTTCCTTAACTTTCTGCTGTACTCGCGGCATTCTGGTCATGCCACCAACCAGAATGACTTCGTCGATATCTTTTGGCGAAAGATTCGCGTCTTTGAGTGCTGTCCGGCAGGGCGGCTCCAACTTATCGATCAGGTCAGAAACCAGGGCTTCCAGTTTCGCCCGGGTCAGCTTGATATTCATGTGCTTGGGGCCGGAGGCATCGGCGGTGATAAAAGGCAGATTGATATCCGTTTCCATCGACGTGGAAAGTTCCATTTTTGCCTTTTCGGCCGCCTCTTTCAAGCGCTGCAGGGCCATCTTGTCCCCACGGATATCGATCCCCTGATCCTTCTTGAATTCGGTAGCCAGGTAATCGATGAGTACCTGGTCGAAATCCTCGCCTCCCAGGTGGGTATCACCGTTGGTCGATTTAACCTCAAAGACTCCATCGCCGATTTCCAGAATGGAAATATCGAATGTTCCGCCGCCGAGATCGAAGACAGCGATTTTCTCATCTTTTTTCTTATCCAATCCGTAGGCCAATGCAGCCGCAGTGGGTTCATTAATGATTCGCAGAACATTGAGACCGGCGATTTTACCCGCATCCTTGGTTGCCTGACGCTGTGAATCGTTGAAATAAGCTGGAACGGTGATGACAACATCCTGTATTTTCTCGCCCAAATAATCTTCCGCCGTCTTTCTCATCTTGGTCAAAACCATGGAAGAAATCTCCGCCGGACTGTAATTGCGGCCTCTGACCGTTATCTGGGCGTCACCGTTGGCGGCCTCCGTTATTTTATAAGGCGTAATCGGGATATCGTGCTGCACCTCTTTCGAATTAAATTTTCTCCCAATCAGTCTCTTGATTGCATACACCGTGTTTTCCGAGTTGGTAATCGCCTGACGTTTGGCAACCTGCCCGACAAGCCTTTCCCCGTTTTCCGTAAAGGCCACCATGGACGGCGTGGTCCGATTACCCTCCTGGTTGGCGATGACGACGGGATCGCCGCTTTCCATAACGGACACACAAGAGTTCGTGGTTCCCAAGTCTATACCGATAATCTTTGCCATTGTTATCTATCCTCCTTATTCAGCGCTCCGGACGTTAATCTTTCAATATTTATAATTATTTCTTGCAGACACACACTTTTGCCGGTCTGATCAGTCTGCCATTCAGCAAATAGCCCTTTTCCAGTTGCGTGACGACCTGATTCGCTTCATGATCATTGCTTTCGACCTGCATAAGGGCTTCATGGATATTCGGATCGAATGACTGTCCCTCGGCGTCGATCTCCTCCACTCCGTGTTTCTGGAGACAGCAACACAACTGATCCTGAAGCATCTTTAAGCCTTCCCGGAATACTTCGAAATCATCCGACTTCTCAGCACAATCCAGGGCACGGTCAATGCCGTCGATCAAGGGCAGTAGGTCCTTTATCAGATTCTCGTTTCCGTACTTGATGGTATCCTGCTTTTCCTTGGCGGCACGTTTTTTGTAATTTTCAAGATCCGCCAGAGCTCGCAAATATTTCTCGTAAGTCTCCGCCGCGATTCTTTCTTTTTCCTCAATCAGTCTATCCATACCTTCTTCACCTGATATGGCGGTCTCGGATTCAACCTTTTCTTTCACATCGCGGCTGATTTCTACGTGATCCTCAAATCCTTCCGGTTTTATTTTCTTTGTCATGACACTTTTTTCCGCTCCTTTTGATCGTAATCAGGACATTTCCGGCCTCTGGAACAGCTTGAAATCCACCATCTCGCAGATGACATGTCCTGCCGTGATGTGAACCTCCTGTATCCTCGCCGTGTTTGTGGAAGGTACGGGCAGATAATAATCACATACCCTGGCCATGTCACCACTGTCCCTGCCGCAGAAACCAATGGTAACGAGACCGTTTTTGCGTGCCGCCTCAAGCCCTCTGATCACGTTCGCTGACTTGCCGCTTGTACTCATTCCCCAGGCAACGTCTCCCGTTTGGCCGATTGCCCTGATCTGTTTGCTGAATATCTCGGAGAAATCATAGTCGTTACCGATGCTCGTCAAAACAGCGGTGTCCGTCGCGAGGGAAACAGCCGGCAGGGGCGGCCTTTCGATGCGAAAGCGATTGACGAATTCCGCCGCCAGATGCTGTGAATCGGATGCACTGCCACCATTACCGAATATAAGAATCTTGTTACCCTTTTCAAGGCACTGCCTGATCACCTCGACGATGCTCACCAAACGGTTCAAATTCTCGTTGATGAATACCTCCTTCACATGGCAGCTTTCCTTGAATATTTTTACTATCAGGTCTTCCACAGTCGCTCTCTTGGCCCAGTATTATCTGTCATCTCCAACGCTGCGCTAATATAGTTATCACCCTATACCCTGTCAAGGTCATGGGCGTGAATATTATCCGGGCAAGATTATGAGAAGAGAAGAAATCATGACTCGCACCAAACCGCACAGATCGTTTTTGTGCAAATGATCAGGTTTGATTTGAAATGGAAAAAGTTTGTTTTCGTAGAATAGCAGGTTGCAGAAACTGCGCTAGTCTGCCCGCTTCCTGATGAGCATTTCCGCATTTTGG
>CAYPKE010000176.1:0-4536 GCA_964411235.1 uncultured Syntrophales bacterium | reverse complement strand
CTTCATCCCGCTCAACGCTCCCTGGTTGAACGGGAATACAACGGCCCTGCACGGGTTTCGGGATCGGCGGGTACGGGGAAGACGATCGTTGCGCTCCACCGGGCCGTTTTTCTTGCCCGCACAAACCCCGATTCGAGGGTGCTGCTCACCACTTTTTCCGATACGCTGGCGAATGCGCTGAGAACAAAACTGAGGCGGCTGATCAGCAACGAACCGCGTCTTGGCGAGCGCCTGGAGGTGTACGCCATGGAAGGAATCGGCAGGCGGCTTTATGAACTGAACTTTGGCCGGCCAAACATCGCGTCCCGGGAGGTGATACAGCAACTTATCGGAGAGGCCGCCGGAAAAGTTGATGAACATAAGTTCAGCAGGCATTTTCTGACAACGGAGTGGGAGCAGGTCGTTGACGCATGGCAGTTGGACACCTGGGAGGCATACCGAGATGTTGTGCGGTTGGGCCGCAAAACACGCCTGCCGGAGAAGCAGCGCAGCGTTCTCTGGTCGATTTTTGATTTCGTTCGATCCAAACTGAAGCACCGGGGTCTGGTAACGTATGCCGATATGTACAGTCGGCTGGCCGCTCAGCTTGCGAAAAATATTCATCCACCATTCGATTTTACCGTTGTGGACGAGGCTCAAGACATCAGTGTCCCGCAGCTTCGGTTTCTTGCCGCGCTTGGTGCCGGGAGGCCGAACAGCCTGTTCTTTGCCGGTGATCTGGGTCAGAGGATCTTCCAGCAACCCTTCTCGTGGAAAGCGCTTGGCGTCGACATCCGCGGACGTTCTCACACTCTCAGAATCAATTACCGAACGTCGCATCAGATCAGGATGCAGGCGGACCGCCTTCTGGGACCCGAGGTATCGGATGTTGACGGCAACACGGAAGAACGTCGCGGCACCATTTCGGTATTCAACGGGCCGAAACCGACAATCGCGGTTTTCAACTCTCAGGAAGAAGAAATTAAAGCGGTCGGCGCATGGCTTTCGGAACGGATAGACGAGGGAATGATGCCCCACGAGATCGGCGTTTTCGTTCGCTCTGAATCAGAGCTGGAAAGAAGCCGGGCCGCAGTTGAATCTGCCGGGCTTCCATTCAAGGTACTCGATGAGAATGTTGAAACGTTCAGCGGACAGGTGTCGGTGAGCACGATGCACCTTGCCAAGGGCCTGGAGTTTCGTGCCGTTGTCGTCATGGCATGCGACGATGAGGTCATTCCCCTCCAGGAACGGATCGAAACGGTCTCGGACGATACGGATCTGGAAGAGGTGTACAATACGGAACGCCATCTCCTTTACGTCGCCTGCACCCGCGCCCGGGATCACCTCCTGGTAACAAGCGTCGATCCGGCATCGGAGTTCATGGATGATCTGAGGATGTAAACTTTCGAAAGCACAGAATAGAAAGGTGTCATTGCACACATTCGTTCATGAGCTCGGCTGCGTATCCATAATATCTAACCACAGCAGATTAGCTTTCGATCCTGAACGTTTCGAGGACGATGACAAAGAGGTTACGGCATCGCGCGGAATGGGCGTCATTTATGAGAAGACCTCAGACGGCAGGGTGCTCCGCAAGAGGTCATCTCCAGAGGAACGGGAACAGAGTCTTGAGAAATATTATCGTCCGTACCACTGATCAGGAAGGGAAGGAAGGAATATGCCGGTCGGCGGTCATCTGTTGTAAGCGGCGTTACTTTACTCCCTTAATGACAACAAACGCACCCTTGCCGAAACCATCCAGAATCATTCCCTGTTCCTCTCCGGGAATGAGTGTTTGCCTGGAACTCAGATCTCTGAAACATGTATCTGTGAGATGCTTGCACACCTCCTGCGCTGAAAAGAATGTGGCATCTCTGTAAAAAACGTTCTTGTGACGATCGGCGCTGTAACGTTTGCCCAGGTCGCTTTCTTTATCTACAAAACCCACAATGATGCATCCCCCCGGCTTCAGCACGCGAAACGCTTCCTGGAAGGATTTCACAATATCATCAACAAAACAGATGGTCGTCACCATCAGCACAAAATCAAACTTGAAATCGGGGAAGGGCAACTCCTCAGCTACATGCCGAAAAACCCGGATTCCCTGTTTTTCCGCTTTGATCGCCATCTTATCCGATGGCTCCACACCAATCTTTATCCCCAGGGGAACGGCGAATTTGCCGGAACCGACGCCAACCTCCAAACCCTCGGCCGGAGGCAGAGGGATCAGGTGGCGGACTGTTTCCAATTCCGCATGGTAGATATCACGGTTTTTCTCGAACCATTCGTCGTATCGGTCACTGTGTTTTTCAAATGGTTCTATCTTGGGCATACGACACTCACTCCATCGGGGTTTCAGGCAAGATTTGAAATTTTTTTGAATCAGAATAAGCGGTTTGTTATCGACGCTGTGTAAAACTTACAGCCTTTCTTTTAAATAGGTATTCATGGTTTCACTTGATAAGGCAATATCCAGAGGAACTCTTTCACCATCGGCAAAGACCGTCGTGGAGCTTTTAATCTCAAAGTCTTGGGCCTCAGGCGCGTCGTTTGTGTAAATATTTAAGTTGATTAAATCTTCGAAATTCTTTTTCATGTCATGGGCCACACCTATGGCCATCTTACAACTTCTTCAAGCGGGATTTCCGCTGTGAAAGACAATAAGCTCAAGCATTCCAATCTCCTTTTTCAAACAACTGTTTTAAGGTGACGTAGATGATAATTCACATGCTGTCAAGGGGAAAACCTGTGGTCGCATTATGCTGCGGTAATACATTTACCGGAAAAGTAGTTTCCCCCAATGCCTGTCGCCCTGTTTCTGTCTTCGAGAGGTTCTGTGCGCTTTGCAAAGGACGTCATTTCCGCTTGTAACCCGGAAGGAAGCTTTGCCTTATTCGATCAAATCAAGGGTACGCGAGGTAAATGCATGAATCGGGTTCACGAGCTCAGCATCATTCTGTCGTTCGGCTTTGGGTGCCGACATCAGGGTTGTCTTCGCCGAAATTCCTCAACAGGTTCGTCATGATATCTTCCCTGGGGATGCCTTGTTCCTCCTGCGTTTTGATGAGCTGATAGGCTGCAAAAAGCGCTGACGGTCCGATCTCCGAGGCAAAATGCCCCACACCTTGATTCCAGGCAAACAAAGTGAACAGCTCATCGAGCTCAGCAGTCGATGTGCCGGTTGCATATGCTTTAACCAGTTCTCTGGCGGCCTGTCTGAGGCGTCCGGCGCCGACGGCATTTGCAAGCGAGAGCAGGTACTTTGTCTTTTGGTCGAATGCCGGATTGTCGTCGGACCAGACCAGTTTCCAGAAATTTCCAACGATGGATGCCAGTCGGCTGTCTGTTTTCTTGAAATTTACAAGGGCCGTCGGCCGCAATGGCGGGCTCTGTTTCTTCATTTCTTTCCTTCCCTTCGAGTTTTTCCATAATGTATCCCCGATAACACGGGGTGGCGGAAGCACATGCGCCAGCCGGCACAGTGCATTACCGCCTTGATACTGTTTCTCATATCCGGTTTATAGCAGTGCACCGGGCACCGGGAACACCGCGGTTTCTGCGCGGATAAAATCCCGCGGATTACCTTCCCTCCATCATTGCCTCAATATCCGTCTTGACATCGCCGATCGGTTTGATATCGAAGTTTTCCACCAGAACGTTGAGGACGTTCGGCGACAGAAAGGCCGGAAGCGTCGGCCCCAGGCGGATGCCCTTGACTCCCAGGAACAGGAGGGCAAGCAGGACCGTAACGGCCTTCTGTTCGTACCATGCAATATCGTACGAGATAGGCAGATCATTGATGTCATCAAGTCCGAAAGCCTCCTTCAGCTTCAGGGCGACGACGGCAAGGGAGTAACAATCGTTGCACTGGCCGGCATCGAGCACCCGGGGGATACCGCCGATGTCGCCGAGTTCAAGCTTGTTATAGCGGTATTTTGCACAGCCGGCGGTCAGGATGACCGTATCATCGGGAAGCTCCCGGGCGACGTCCGTGTAGTAGCTCCGACTCTTGTGGCGTCCGTCACAGCCCGCCATGACCACAAAACGTTTGATCGCGCCGGATTTTATGGCGTTCGCCACCTTGTCCGCCAGGGCCAGAACCTGGTTGTGGGCGAAACCTCCAAGGATCTCACCTGTCTCGATTTCGACCGGCGGCTCGCATGTCTTGGCAAGCTCGATGAGCTCCGAAAAGTCTTTCATGCCTCCCTCTTTTCTGTCGGCGATGTGCTTCACTCCGGGATACCCCGCCATGCCTGTTGTGAAGATCCGGTCTTTGTAGGAATCTCTGACTGGGATGATGCAGTTGGTCGTCATGAGTATGGGACCGTTGAAGGATGCAAACTCGTCTCCCTGCCGCCACCACGAATTTCCGTAGTTCCCCACGAAATGATCATATTTTTTGAAGGCGGGATAGGCGTTCGCCGGCAGCATTTCGCCATGGGTATAGACATCCACGCCCGTCCCCTCGGTCTGCTCCAGGAGTTCCTGCATGTCCTTGAGATCATGTCCGGAAATCAGGATTCCCGGGTTCGTGCCGACACCGATGTTGACCTTTGA
>CAYPKE010000175.1:0-4608 GCA_964411235.1 uncultured Syntrophales bacterium | reverse complement strand
CGTTCGTAAAAGGTCATGATTCGGCAAACTACACGGCTGTCACGATCTGAAGCAAGAGTCCATTGATGGTATCCCGCGCCAGACCGGCAAGAAACCAACATTGCAAGTGTTTCAAACATAATGATGCACCGCCGCCCGACGCATTTTAGAAGCAATTCTTTTCACCGGGGTCGAATTGGGGCACTTCCAGTGAGATGAGCGCTTCCGCCAGCAGCCGGTCCATGTTCTGCGCTTCCTTCTAGTTGCTTTGTCAATTGAATCGATCGATAGCCGTCATTCCGTTAAAACACGAAATCCATCATGAAGATGAACGGATGCCGGATTGAGAGACTGTGTCGCAATGTCATTTTGAGGAGCCAGCCGAAGAATCTATGTTTTTAACATTAAGGAATTATTAGATTCTTCACTTTGTACAGAATGACCATAAACGTAAAACAAGTACTACGACACAGTCTCTGAGTCCGGCGTGACGTTTTTAATGTTGACTTGACGATGTCATGATGACCCCGATTGGGTTTGTCACCGATTGCCGTGCTTTTCCTGTTCCAGGATACGGCAGATTTTTTCAACATCTGCGGGCGTATTTACATTCGGCCCCTGTGAGGGATATTTCGTGAGAATAACCGCCATCGTGTAGCCGTGCTCCAGAATACGGAGCTGCTCCAGAGATTCCGTTTCCATCAGCGGCGTCGGCGGAAGCTCGACGAATTTAAGCAGAAAATCCTTCGTAAAGGCGTATATGCCCAAATGTTCAAAAACAGGGCATCCCGTTTTTTTTCGCGGATAGGGGATAAGGGACCGGCTGAAGTAGAGGGCCCGTCCGTTCTGCGCCCTCACAACCTTGACAATGTCCGGATTGGCCAGGTCTTCCGGACTGGAAATGGGCACGCAGACGGTGGCGGAATCCGCGTTTCTGTCTGCCATGAAACCCTCCGCCAGCTCGTTGAGCATGCGGGGATCGAGCATCGGCTCGTCCCCCTGGATGTTGATGACATAATCCGTATCCACCGAACGCGCCACTTCGGCCACCCTGCTTGTCCCATCGGGATGATCGGCGCTGGTCATCACAACCTCACCGCCGAATCTTTTTGCCGCATTGCAGATCCTTTCGTCATCGGTTGCGATGATGACCTTAAAGAAGGCATCCGAGGCGACGGCGCGCCTGTAGACATGTTCGAGCATGGTCTTGCCGCAGATGTCCAGAAGAGGCTTTCCCGGAAGCCTCGTGGAGGCATATCTCGAAGGAATGACTCCCAGAATCTTGGGCGTCGGCTTTTTCATTTTTTCCACTCCCGCAAGCGTCGCAACATTTTTCCCCGGTCAAGGTATTTTATATTGTCGACGATCCATTCTCGCATCTCCCTGCCTTCCTGCGTTTCCTGCTTGTAGCTCATGAATTCGAGCCCGATGCCCAGCGCGTCAGCGATTTCAAGGGCAAAAACCGGCCAGATCATACCGATGTCCCCGATGACGGGAATGCTTCCCTCATGGCGCGCGAAGGCCGACATCTCCATGCGGAAAGGGATCTTCGATATTTTGGTTTTGGGGAGCCCCTTTGCGATCGCATCTTGAATCATCGCACTGTTTGTCTGCAGGTCCTGCGCGCGTCGGAGATTCTCGTCCAGGTCGAAGCGGATCAGGGCCTTGCCCTCAAGGCTGTACACGGGCTGCCCCTGCCACCATGACCATATGCCGTGGCCTGTGTATGTTTCAAACGGACCGTCGTGGATTTCCTGCGTCAGCGCGACCGCCGATTCGATAATGACTTCGGCGCTTCCCATCATGTCGGCGATCAGGCGCGATCGCTCGGCAATCGGAATACTGTCTCCGACGGCAAGGCCCACATGTCCGCCGCCGACCAATTGCGGTATCGTGACAATAACGGGAAGTCCCTTCTCCGCGCCTTTCCCCAGCATCGTCCTGGTATCGCATCCCCATCCTGCCACGACCTCAAACGGGAGTCCGGTTTGCCGGCAGATGCCGAGTATCTCCTCGGCCAGCATTTCCGTACGCAGTCCCAGGGGATAGGCCATATTGGCGGCGGCCTTGATAACCAAGTGGCCATTCGCCGTTTTGCTCTTCTCAAGCAGAGCCTCGTCAAGAAGCATTTCCTTGCGGAGGCCGTCAAGCTCCGCCCCGGTAAGTTCGGTAAACTCGAAGACATTGCCTCTCGGCATCATCTTTTCGTCAAGACCGAGCTGGGAGGCGTCGCACATTTTTACCCTGTCCAGTGCCCCCCCCATTTCGTGGTTGATCACCGCGGAGCTTGTCGTTACGGCGTCAACGATACGTTTGTCCATCAGCTCGGCAATCAGGGTGGTTACGCCTTCGTGCAGGTTGGGTCCGCTTCCGGTGACCACGGCGACTTTCCCGCCTCTTTTCTTCGCGTCGACGACACGCGACACGGCATGGTGAAGGGCCTCCCGGGAGCGTTCATCCAGCCCTCCCTTAAATTCCTTAATCAGTTCCCAGTTGATTCTCATGTCATTGCCCCTCCGGGGGCAGACCGCTCATTGCCCTTTTCGCAGTCTGTACGGTTTTGTCGTTCGGCACGTGCCGTATCTCCCTCGTATTCCTTTTTAGGATTTCTCCTCGAGGTAGCATATCCCGTTTCAGGTTTCTTATTTGTCTTCGGTTTCACGGCCCTGATGATCCTGTTGTATCGAACCATGCCGGTTCGGAAAGAATCAGAATGATCTTTCCAGGCGGTGAAACTATCCGATTCTTGGCCTGAAGTCAAAGGAATAGCTCCAATATCACGAATTAATCATTGACGGCTTTCTGCACTTTGATAACAGCCGGGCAACAGACATTCCGCTTCCTTGACCAGGGAAGCGACCATAGCGGCCAAGAATGCTGCACAGGCCGCCGCCACGGTTTGTTATTTTCCGTTGCCTCTTCAGCAGGCATGAATTTTTCTTTTTTCGGCTGTTCTTTCGAAGGGAGAAGGCGAACACTCGCCTTTGACAACCCTTGCCTGGTAGGATAAAGGAGTGCTCGGAATATTCTAAAAGGAATTGACGGAGAAGATGCTTCCGGAGGACGAAAAGGAGAATAAGACCAGGCCTGCTGCCTTCGGTAATAAAAGAGCGGTCATTATCATCGCCGGTCTCAGCGCTTTCAGCGGCCCATTTTTAGGATCGGCGGTTACCGTGGCGCTTCCGGCGATTGGTCATGAATTCAACATGGGGCCGGTTCTGCTGGGCTGGATCATTACCGCCTACCTGCTCGCCGTGACGCCCCTCATGATCCCTTTCGGCAGATTGGGCGACATCTACGGACGCAGGATGATCTTCCTGTACGGCCTGTATCTTCTTCTTGGCTCCTTGCTGCTCAATGCCATTTCCTCTTCCGGGAACATGATCATCTTCTACCGCGCGACACAGGGGCTCGCCTCCGCCATGATTGTTTCCACGGTCATTCCCATCGCGGTGGGGGCCGTCCCTTTTAATGAACGGGGCCGCATTTTGGGAATCGTCGTCGCCATGATCTACTTCGGCCTTTCCGCCGGGCCTTTTCTCGGCGGAATGATCATTCACTATTTCGGATGGCGATACATTTTCTGGTTCAGCATCCTGCTTGTTTCCGTTATTCCGCTCCTGACGCATTTCAGGCTGGCAGATGACCGGAAAGAGGCGAAAGGCGAGAAGTTCGACACAGCCGGATCCGTATTGCTTGGCGGCGGTCTTTTGGCCGTGATGTACGGTTTTGCGACCATGCCTTCCACGTGGGCTTTCTTTCTGGTTATCGCCGGAGCATTATGCCTCATTGGGTTTGTGCTGTTTGAAATCAAGGTGACGTATCCGATTATCGATATAAATCTCTTCCGATATAACAAGGTCTTTGCCTACTCCAATCTTGCGGCCCTCATCAATTACGCCGCGACCTTTGCCCTGGCTTTCCTTCTCAGTCTTTATTTGCAGCAGGTGAAGGCGATGACACCGCTTCATGCCGGCTTGGTGCTGGTGATCCAGCCGCTCGTCCAGGCGATATTTTCGCCGCTGGCCGGCCGGATGTCCGACAGTATCGATCCCCGGCTTTTGGCTTCAGGAGGGATGGCGTGCACGTTTGTCGGATTGATCATGCTCATCCTTCTGACAGCCGAAACCACCCTTACTTATATCCTGGTTTGCCTTTTCATTCATGGATTGGGATTTGCGCTCTTTTCTTCGCCGAATACCAATTCGGTCATGGGTTCCGTTGCGGAGAATGTCCACGGTGTCGCCAATGCCACGTTAAGCACCATGCGCCAGATGGGCATGACATTTTCCATGGGCATTGTCATGATGACCATGTCCATCTTTTTGGGAACAACGGAGATGAAAAGCGCCCTTGCCGGTGAGTTCTTGATCAGCATGCGCGTCTCATTCGCCATTTTCGCCATCTTGTGCCTTGGCGGCATCTTCGCCTCCATGGCCCGCGGCAAGGTTATCAAGTGAATACAGTTACCATGCCGAAAACATCGGAGAGATTTTTTACTTCTTCCCGGCGTGAAGCTCAGAGATAACGCTTCTTTTTCAGATAGCCTGTCATTGCCGCTGTTGCGGCTTCCTTGTGGGCTTCACAACGGATAATATGGCGGATAAGATCAATCCGCCCTGTACGGTT
>CAYPKE010000174.1:3975-4627 GCA_964411235.1 uncultured Syntrophales bacterium | reverse complement strand
GATCTTTGGGGTGAGTGAAGGGACTTGAACCCTCAACCTCCGGGGCCACAACCCGGCACTCTAACCATTTGAGCTACACCCACCATATTGATCTGGTACGCCAGCAGGGATTCGAACCCGGGACCTACGGATTAGAAGTCCGTTGCTCTATCCAACTGAGCTACTGGCGCATGTCCACGTTCATTTATCAAAATGGCAGGGTTTCATAGCCTCTTTCCCGGCGTTTGTCAAGATTAAATCGGGTTTATTTTACGTATCCTGCTATTCCGTCGAACACATATCCTCTGCGGTTCATGCCTTCGCCCCTTGCGTCGAGGGTATAGAAATGCTGCCCCGTCCTGGGATTACGCCAGCGATACAGTTCGCGGGTTTTTGACAGTCTCGATGTCGCAATGTGGCCGACAACGCCTTCATAAATATAACCCGACATTTTGTTACCCTTATTCAGATCATGGGAATAAAAGTGGTCGATGTTTTGGGGGCTGTACCATCGGTGAAAGTCAGAGGTTCCCAATGTATCGGGAGCAAACAAGCTGAAGGCCAAGCCCTGCTTGACGAAGCCGCGGGATGTCAACCGGCGCTCCTCCGACGGTTCATCGGTGATGTAGAGATACTTCCCCGCGTTGTGGTAACGGTAAATATCGATTCTTTT
>CAYPKE010000174.1:0-3965 GCA_964411235.1 uncultured Syntrophales bacterium | reverse complement strand
AATCTCGTAAGACACGGGTAAAGCGATATTTCCGTTATTGGAAGTAATATTGACAATATTTGAATAAATGCCCGGTAGGGCCTGATCCGGATTCGCAGTGATTTTGATATAATCCGTTTCGCGGAAAGTAAAACCGCTGTCCGGGAAAATGGTAATCCACTGTCGTAACCCCTCCTGGACATCTCGCCGCTTTATCCGCACACCTTCAACAACCAGGCTGCCTCCATTTAATGCGAGGGTCAAGACATGATTGGCTTCGGTCATGTTGTCAAGGACCGTGATTTCATAAAACTCGCGATCCTGATCCATCTCGCTGTATTCGTAGGTTTTAACGAGTTCATTGTCGATATACGCTGCAAACTGGCCGACAGGGGTCGTCTTTTTGAGGAAAACGGCCAGGGAGCTCCCATAGAAATTCAATTTCAGGACACTCCTGCCGGTTACGGCGGGGTATCCCTGTTCTTCGTGCCATGCCCCCCACAACTGCAGCCTGGAGTCGAGTCGGGTAGGTACGGCATAAGTCCCCTTACCTGACACTTCTTCGTTCTGGAAGCTGATGTAACGGTCGATGTTGGTTCGCGCGGCGGTTTTCTTGGCCGGAGGCGCCAGGCTTATTTGCCATCTGACGCGCTCGTCGCTTCTGTTTGACAGGGCGATTCTCCGTACGGCCGCCTCTCCTTGCTTCAGTTCTCCCAGATCAAGCCGTGCGGGAAAGACGGAAAGGGATGCGTCCTCCGTCTTGGGAACCAGGTTGAACTTGAAAAATACGGTCCGTCTTGTGCCCGTGTGCGTATGAATCTGGAAGCTGTCGCGATGGTAACCGACGGGCAGGTCCCGCACACAGGTCATGCTCTGCGATCTGCTTACCAGCGTTAATTGGACCGGCAAATTCGCCGTGATGGCCATGGCGTCTTGTATATCTTCCCGTTTTACGGCCGTAATTCTTAGAATAAAGGTATCCTCGGTGGCCGTGGCTGTTCCCGCCAACTCGCTGCGATCAAGAGGAAACCAGGCTTCCGGGGAGGCGATCGTCCAGGACAGTGCCTCCCCGCCGATACTCCTGAGGGTAAAGGTTTCCTCTTTTTCCTGCCCCATCGCCACGGTCCCCAGGTCGATCTCCCGCTGCGATACCACCAGTGTGGAAACCACCGCAGGCAGTTGCGATGTCGCGGTGGCCAGAACCGCCATGCCGGTTGCCCCCGTGCTTTTGGCTTCCAGGCAAAACGCCGGAAACAAAAGAGCCAGGGTCAAACCGATCAGGAGGCCGCATTTCACTATTTTTTTGGAACGTTTATACATTCGATTCACCAACCCAAAGGCTGTGCGATGTTTATATCAAAGCGTGATTGAAATCAATGGATTTCGGGGAAAAAGCTTGACCTCGCCGTGCAGACAGGATATTTAGCACCATCTTGAAAACAGAAACGGGGGGAAGAATGCCGGTGGAACCTGGTGAGGAACGGTACTGGCTTGCCTTGAACGCCATCAGCGGCCTGGGAGGCGCGGGACAGAAAGCCTTGATTGACGCTTTTCAATCACCCCGACACGTTTTTTCCGCAGATTTCAGCTCCCTTTGCGCCGTACCGGGAATCGGCAAAACGATTGCCCGAAGAATATGCAGCCACCGGAACTGGGATCGCCAGGAAAAGGAATTTGAATCCTGCCGTCGCCAGGGCATCGACATGCTTACCTGGCTTGACTCGCGTTATCCGCAGGCTTTACGCCATATCTTCGATCCCCCTACCCTGCTGTTTTGCAAGGGAATGCTGCAGGAAGCAGAGAAGTGTATCGCCGTCGTCGGTTCCAGGATGGCCAGTCCTTACGGCATTTATGTCACGGAAAAACTGTGCCGGGACCTGGCCTACAACCGCATCACCATTGTCAGCGGTCTGGCCAGGGGCATCGATTCGGCGGCCCACCGGGGTGCCCTCTCTGCCAAAGGTCGAACCATAGCGGTTCTTGGAAGCGGTCTGGACAATGTCTATCCGCCGGAGAACCTCTCCCTGAGCAGGAATATCGCTGATCAGGGTGCGTTGTTGACGGAATATCCGCCCGGAACGACACCCAAACCCATGCATTTCCCTGCCCGCAACCGGATCATCAGCGGCATTTCCCTGGGGGTGCTGGTGGTCGAAGCGGGTGAGAAAAGCGGGTCCCTGATCACGGCACGGCTTGCCCTCGAGCAGGGCCGTGAGGTCTTCGCCGTCCCCGGAGCAATTGATTCGCCCGGTTCGACAGGGCCCCACAGGCTCCTGAAAGAAGGGGCGAAGCTCGTCGAATCGGTTGACGATATACTCGAAGAATTGCAACCGGGCCTTGAAAGGCAGGCTGTCCATGCAGTCGCAACCGTCCCGGAAGTTCCCACACCGGAAAAAGCACAGGATGTGGCTTCCCGGACGACGGACAGCGAATTGACTCAGGAAGAAACGCTGCTTCTGGAACATTTCCGCCAGGGAGCGCCGCAAACGGTCGATGAATTGATCGCCCTTTCGGGCCTTGCCTGCCGGTCCGTACAGCATTTACTGATCACGCTTGAAATGAAGGGCCGTTTGCAAAAAATTGCCGGCGCGAAATACAAGACGAAGGAGTAATCATGTCCGCCACTCTCATAGTTGTCGAATCCCCCGCCAAGGTGAAGACCATCCAGAAATTTCTCGGCACGGATTTCAAGGTGATGGCTTCGGTAGGGCATGTCAAGGATTTGCCGAAAAGCGCCCTGGGAATTGACATCGATAACAACTTCACCCCCTCCTATGAGGTCATGGAAGCCAAAAAAAAGGTCCTTGCGGAGATCAAAAAAGCGTCCCGCAGCGCCGAGAAAATATTTCTTGCCCCGGATCCGGATCGCGAAGGTGAAGCCATCGCCTGGCATATCGCCGAGGAAGTCGGCCTCGGAAAGAAACCGATTTACCGTGTCTTATTCAACGACCTGACCCGCAGCACCGTGACCGCCGCTCTGGAGCATCCGTCACAACTTGACCTGAACAAATACGAAGCACAGCAAACGCGCCGGATTCTTGACCGGCTTGTCGGCTACCAGATCAGCCCGATTCTCTGGGAGAAAGTGAAGCGCGGCCTGAGTGCCGGCCGTGTCCAATCCGTCGCGGTCAGGATCATCTGCGAGCGGGAAAATGAAATCAGAAAATTCATCAGCGAGGAATATTGGAACCTGACGGCGGAATTGAAGGGCCATACTCCCAAAACCTTCGAGGCGCGCCTGAACAAAATCGACGGCAGGAAAGCGAAACTCGGCCGCGAACCGGAAGTGAAAGCGCTTCTTGAGATTCTTCAAAATACTCCTTACACCGTAAGTAAAATCGAAAAGAAGGAGGTCAAGAAACATGCGCCGCCTCCCTTCACCACCAGCAAGCTCCAGCAGGAAGCATCGCGCTGGTTCCGCTTTTCGGCCAAGAAAACCATGACGGTTGCCCAGAAGCTTTACGAAGGAATTGATCTCGGCAAAGAAGGCTCCGTCGGCCTGATCACCTATATGCGTACCGACTCCGTCCGCATATCCGACGACGCCCTCACTTCGGCACGAGAATACATCACGGCAAACTATGACCCGGAATACCTGCCGTCAAAGGCCCGCGTGTTCAAAACCTCCGATCGCGCACAGGATGCCCACGAGGCCATACGTCCTTCCTCCATGGAACACCATCCCAAGGATATCCGCCGGCACCTGACGGACGATCAGTTCAAGCTCTACCAGTTGATCTGGAACCGATTCGTCGCCTCCCAGATGAACCCGATGATCTCCGCCCAGACGACCGTCGACATCTCGGCCGCCCATTGCCTGTTCCGCACTACGGGTTCTACCCTTATTTTCCCCGGGTTTTCCGTTTTGTATTCCGAAAAGAAAGAAGAAGGCACAGACGAAGAAAACGGCCAGGGCGAGAAGATTCTTCCTATCCTTGCGGAAGGGGAGGCGCTGACTCTTCAGGCCCTGAAACCGGAGCAGAAAT
>CAYPKE010000173.1:0-4641 GCA_964411235.1 uncultured Syntrophales bacterium | reverse complement strand
CTGGATCCTGTAATCCTTCTTATCCATCCTTCAACGGAATTTGATAAAGATTTGCGAATCAATGTCACATCGCCGAAAAAAGTGGATGACAATTCATCCGATATCGTATAAGGAAGGCCCTCAAAGAGAATGCTGGTGCGCGTCAGTAAACACGCGGAATCAACCGAATTCCGGACCTATGCGAAGAGTTGCCATCGACAATATAGAAGCGGGAATGGTTCTTGCCAAACCTCTGTTACGGGGCGCCATGGTTATTCTCGGAGAGGGAACGGTTCTGACGGAATCCTGGATCTCCCGGATTGCGGACATGGAAGTCGATCACCTTTTCATTGAAGGCGTTTCGGAGCAGGCCATCCCCAGAGAAGAAGCCCTGGCACAACTTGACGCCCGGTTCAGCCTCACAGAAGATCAGCCCCTCATGCAATCCCTGAAACAGATTCTCAAAGATCATCTTGAGGGCTTGTATGAACGATAGCGCTGCAATCCAGAAAATGCGTGCCAGAGTGGAAGGAATCAACGCCCTGCCCACCGTCCCCTCGAGCCTCCGGCAGATCTCGGTAATGCTCGAAAAACCGCGCCTGACCCTCGACGAGTTGGCACGCTTCATTTCCGGAGACCCTGCCCTGACCACGAAAGTGCTCAAGATGGTCAATTCCGCCGCCTACGGTTTTCCCTGCAGAATTTCCTCTGTTTCCCATGCCATTATGCTCCTGGGATTGAATGTGATCCGGGGTCTTCTGCTGGGCATCTCCGTGTTCGAAATCATGCAGAAAAACATGGTTGGGCTCTGGGAACATTCCTGCTCCTGCGCGGTTGCGGCGCGCTGCCTGGCGCAAAAGAAAAAAATGAAGGAACCGGAGGAGGTTTCCGTATGCGGCCTTCTTCACGATATCGGCAAGGCCATCGTGATGCTTCAGTATCCGGTGGAGTATGAGAAGGCCGTTGCGGAAGCCAGAGGAAAGGGCTTGTATATCTACGATGCGGAAAAGGCATATCTTGCGGCAACCCACGCCGAGGCCGGTTATTGGCTGGCCCAGAAGTGGCGATTCCCCGCCAACCTCGTAGAGGCCATTGGCTACCACCACCGGCCGCAAATTGCCCGGCAGGCTCCTCTGGAAACGGCCATTGTCCATGTAGCGGATATTCTGGTCCGGGCAAGGGGTGTGGGATTTGCCGGAGATGCGTTTGTGCCGGCCGTCCATCCCGCCGCCTGGGAAATGCTTCAGCTTTCGGACCAGGATATCAAGGATGTGCTGACACAGATCGAAGAAACGATTTCCGCTGCCGGAGAAGAGGCCTGATGGCATCCACCATCCTCGTTATTTCCGGCTCCTTTGCCAGCGTCTCCATTCTTGAAAAAAAACTGTCCCCAATGGGCAAGGTCCGAATCTTCAATCATTTCTTCTCGGCTTTTGAGCAACTCTATGATGAGACCCCCCTGATGTTGATCGTCGATGTGTTTGCGGAAGCCGAAACCATCCCGCTTTTGAATGCCTTCAAGGAAGATCCGCTTTTTGCCGGCGTGCCCGTCTTGGCTATCATCGATATGGCCGATGCCACTGTCGACTGGACGTCGATCCGCGCCGACGATTACATCCACCGCGAAAATCTGGAGCGGGAAATCGCCATGAAGGCGCAACTTGCCGTGCTCCGCGCCGAGCGCATCGTCGAAGTCAATCCCCTCACGCGTCTGCCCGGCAATATCGCCATTAACCGCCAGATACAGAACCGCCTCGACCGGCACGCGGCCTTCGCCCTTGCCTATGCAGATCTCGATCATTTCAAGCCCTTCAATGATAAATACGGCTTTACGCGCGGCGACGATGTGTTGAAAATTACAGGACGTCTCATCCTGAACATCGTCAAGGGCGGTAACGCCCAAAATGGTTTTGTCGGCCATATCGGAGGAGATGACTTCGTTTTCATCACTGAACCCGCCTGCATAGAAGATTCCTGCCGGGACGTGATCGACGCGTTTGACCACATCATACCAACCTTCTACGATCAGGAAGATCGGCAGGCCGGCTACATTGAGGCACCGGATCGTGAAGGAAACATCAGGCTGTATCCCCTTCTCTCCATCACGATCGGCGTGGTCTGTTCCGACGCTTCCCGTTTCATTCACTATGGGGAGATCACGGAAATCGCCTCGGAAATGAAGAAGTTCGCCAAAACGCAGGCGGGAAGCTGTTATCGGGTTAACCGCCGCCGGTATAAATCCCGGGACAACGGCGCTGTTAAGGGCATCACCGACAAAAGGTCCCCTTGATGATCCGCCAAAGACCCGCCGAATGCCAAGCACCGAAAAAAAACTGCAAAAGCAGGCGGGTTCCAAAGTCATGCCGACCCCATCATTTTGCCCCGTGAAGTATTCTTGATCAATTCCTTATGGACAATTCCGATCAGTTAAGCTAATTTTGACCCTGAAAGCGCCGTCTTACACATTGCCAGCCGTTCCGAAAACGAACATGCCGAGTGGGGGGATGATCACATGGCTACGGAAACCGGTCTGAAAATTGCCGTCATCGGCGGAGGAATCGCCGGCATCGCCTCCGCATACCTTCTGCAGAGAAAACACAACCTAACGCTTTTCGAAAAAAACACGTATTTGGGTGGACATACGCACACCGTCGTTCTGGACGAGGGCCCGGACCGGGGCATGCCGATCGATACGGGTTTTATCGTACTGAATGACCGAACTTATCCCCTGCTGAACAGATTCTTGAAACAGCTCCAAGTCTCCATCAGAAAAACAGACATGTCCTTCAGTTACACCTGTCGTGAAACGGGCCTCGAATACGCCAGCCGGAACCTCAATACCCTTTTTTCCCAACGGCGCAACATCCTGAATCCCCGTTTCTGGAATCTGCTCCTTGCGATTCCCCGCTTCAACAAAAGAGCCCTGTCTGATCTCTCGGCGGACAGACTCAAGGGGATTACCCTGGGGCGTTACCTGCAAGAATCCCGTTTTCACCGGGACCTGATCGAAAAGTATCTGGTCCCCATGTCGGCGGCGATCTGGTCCACGCCGGACTTGCGCATGATGGATTTTCCGGCGGAGAGCTTCTTCCGGTTCATGGCCAACCACGGCCTGCTTTCGGTCAGTGACCAGCCCCAGTGGTATTGCATCGAAGGGGGCAGCCACCGCTATGTTCAGGCCTTTCTGAATAATTTCCGGGGCCGCGTTTGCCTCAATCGGGCGATCAAACACATCCGGCGTATGGACCGGGGTGTGCTGCTGACACCCGCGGATGGGAGCGAGGAAATCTTCGACCGCGTCGTGATTGCCGTGCACGCCGACGAGGTCCTGCCCCTGCTGGCCGACCCGACACCGGAGGAAGGCGAACTGCTGGCAGCGTGGTCCTACGCCAGGAACAGAACGGTTCTCCACGGGGACACGTCTTTTCTGCCATCAAGTCGCCGGGCCTGGGCCTCCTGGAATTATCTGCGGGAAAGAAATGTGCTGTCCGGTTCGCCCGTTTCCGTCACCTATCACATGACACACCTGCAGCAGCTTCCGACGCAGACTGATTACTGCGTCACCCTCAATCCCGTCCGGCCGATTCCCGCCGGGAAGCTCATCCGGGAAGTGGACTACAGTCATCCGATTTATTCATTCGAGGCCCTGGAAACACAGTCGATGCTCCCGAATTTGAACGGAAAACGCCACACCTTCTACTGCGGCAGCTACTTCGGTCACGGGTTTCATGAAGACGCCTTCCGGTCAGCCGTCCAGGTCGCCCGCCTGTTTGAGGTCGAGTTATGAATTCGTGTCTCTTCATCGGCCGGGTACGCCATACCCGCTATCTTCCCGTAACGCATCGTCTGGATTATCCGATCTATCTTTTCGGCATCGCCCTGGAGGAATTGGAGCTCCTGGACAGGAGTTTGATCCTTTTCGGTTACAACCACCTTCGCCCTCTGTCGATCTATGATCGAGATTACCTTGACGCTTCCAGTATGACCATCCGGGAAAAACTTATGAACCTGCTCAGGGAGAAAACCTTTGCCGGGAAAATCGCAAGAATCACACTGATCACCTCCCCCCGCTATTTGCATTACGTGTTCAATCCCGTCAGCTTTTATTACTGCTATGGCACGGATGACTCGCTGCTTTGCACCGTGGCCGAAGTAAACAACACCTTCGGAGAGCGCCATCTCTATATTCCCGATGCGGCAGAAGAGGAACAATCCGCGTATCCGCAACGTTTCAGAACTCCCAAGGCCTTCCACGTTTCCCCCTTCAACGATCTGGAAGGTACTTATGAGTTCCTCTTCGGCGACATCCGCCATGAGCTGGACATCCGGATCAACCTCCAGCGGGACGGCCAGACCGCCTTTACCGCCGAACTGGAGGGACGAGCCATCCCCCTGGAAAACCGGAATCTTCTCAGAACACTGCTGCATCATCCGATCATTCCGACTCTGACCATGACCAGGATCTATCGCGAGGCGGCCAAGCTTTATTTTTTGCGCAAGCTCCCTTACCACGGGAAGCCGATTCCCCTCAGCATGATGACCATCCGGAAGCGACCTCCCACACCTTTCCAGCGCGTTTGCCGTCGTTTCACCCTGGATTACCTCCGCCGGCTCGAGCACGGTCACATCCGCCTGACGCTTCCGGAGGGAACACGAATCGAT
>CAYPKE010000172.1:0-4797 GCA_964411235.1 uncultured Syntrophales bacterium | reverse complement strand
CATCGATTCCGTGTCCCGTATCGGTTACCCGCAGATGGGCGTATAAGCCGTCCTTCAGAGCGGGGTGAACCGGATTGGTTTTCCGGGACACCGTCAGGCTGTCCAGGGAAACGTTGAGCTCGCCGCCGTTCTCCCGCATGGCATGGGCGGCGTTGGTGCACAGATTCATGACGATCTGATGGATGTGAATGGGGTCCGCAAGAACCAGCAGCGCGTCAGGGGAGGCATATTGTCTGATCTTGATTGAGGATGGCAGGGATGCCCGGATCATTTTTGTGACTTCCTTCACGATTAGTTTGATTTCGACCGGTTTTTTTTTGCCTTCACGCTGCCTGCTGAACAGCAGAATCTGATTCACCAGATTCTTGGCGCGTTCACAGGCCTGCAGAACCTGACGCAGATAGTTTTCCCGTGCTTCATGCTGGTGGTTTTTCATCAGGGACAGCTCGGTATATCCGGAGATGGACGCCAGGATGTTGTTGAAATCATGGGCGATGCCTCCGGCAAGGGTACCAATGGCCTCCATTTTCTGCGCCTGGATAAGCTGGGTTTCCAGGAATTTGCGGTCGTCGATGTCAATCACAGTTCCGACCATGCGCCGGGGCTTGCCTTCCGTATCGAAGGCAATAACTGACCCGCGGCCCAAAACCCATTTCCATTGCCCTCCGGCAGTGGCCAGTCGAAATTCCTGACTCCATCCTTCACTTTTCCCTTCGAGGTGATCCAGCAAAGATCGCCATACACTTTCTTTTTCCTCGGGGTGCATTCTTGACTCCCAAGAGGAAAGATGGTTATCCATCGCCTCGCCGAGAATCTGCCGCCAGGCGGGGCTGTAATAAACGGTGCCGCTGGGAATGTCCCAATCCCACAAGGCATCGCTGGTGGCGTCCATGGCCAGGCGGTATTTTTCCTCGCTTTCGCGCAAGGATTGTTCCATTCTCTTCCATTCGGAAATGTCGACGATGGTACTGATGGCGCCTTTACTCAGATCGGACGGATCGAGAGGCGCAACGTTTATCTGGGCGGGGAAAACGGTGCCGTCCTGTCGACTCATATAGGCTTCGATGCTTGCGATTCCGGTGTTTTCCAGAATCGCGTAAATTCTCCGGCGCGATTCTTTGTAACTGTCCCCGGAAGGGTACAGCACACTGACCGGCAGATCCATGCAGGACTGATCGTCTTGGAATCCGAATATCTGCAGCCAGGCTTCGTTGACCCATTTGACTCGTTTTTCCACGGTCAGGCCGATGCCGACGGGCGTTGCGGAAAGGATGCGCCGGATCATCCATTCGCTTTCACGCAAGGCTTCTTCGGCTTTTTTGGTTTCGGTCAGGTCGATCACGATGCCCCGCACGCCCTGATGCTGCCCTTTTTCGGTAATGACGGTCAGACTGATCAGGGCCGGGAAGGTAGTCCCGTCTTTTCTCAGCGCGGTGTAAGCGACAGACCCTTCAATTTGATTGCGGATTCTCTTTCCGAAGTTTTCAATAACGCGCTCCCTGTCTGCGGTGGCAACCATATCAAGGCAGGTCAGCCCCCCTCTGGCTTCTTTTTCGTTATAGCCGAAAAAGGTCAAGGCCTTTTGGTTGACGAAAGTAAAACGCAGGTTCATATCCGCTTCAAAAACCGCTTCCGGGAGCAGGTCCGCAAGCTCCTTGAAACGGCGCTCGCTTTCACGCAAACGTGCTTCGGCATCCTTGCGCTCGGTGATATCGATCACCGTAGCTTGCAGCAGCTTCTGGGGGCCGGATTGAAAGCGTACGAGGTGAACTTCTGCGTTCCAGAGCGTTCCGTCAGGCCGCCGGCACAGCCAGTCAAAAGAGATGCCCCCTTCGTTTAACGCCTGCCCGATGTAAAATCGGGCTTTTTCTTCGGACGATGTTCCGTCAGGTTGCAGCGGCGGCGAAATATCGAGGGGTGTCTTGCCAACGGCGTCTTCATAACGGTCGAAGATGAAGAGATCGATCGTCGCCTGATTACAATCGATCAAACGAAAGGTTGCGGCATCCAGGACGATAATCGGCAGGCTTGAGCTTTCGAACAACCGTTTCCGCAGCGTTTCATGCTCCTTTAAGGCTGTTTCCGTTTTTTTGCGTTCCGTGATGTCGCGGCAGGTGATGACGATACCTTTGATTCCCGGATAATCGAGCAGATTCTGCCCCAGGGCTTCCAGATGAATCCATGTGCCGTCTCCCTTACGAAAACGAAATTCGGTTGGTATTCCCTGGTTCTTGCCGGCGGCGACGGTGACGTAGGCTTGCCGCGCCGTATCCCGGTCATCGGGATGAATGAAATCGAAGGGGGATTTTCCCATGAGCATTTCCGGAGGATATCCCAGCACGGCTTCGGCAGACGGGCTGACGTAGACGAACAGGTCCTGGCTGTTAAAGATCGAGATGACATCGGATGATTTCTGGATCAGGGTGCGAAACCGCGCCTCGCTCGCTTCCAGGCTCTTCTCGGCTTGCAGCCTTTCTGAAAGCTGCCGGCGAAGCTCTTCGTTGATGCGTTCCAGTTCGGCGGTGCGTGCCGCAACGAGGTCTTCCAGGTGCTTCTGATGCCGCTGTAATTCCTTTTCCGCGTCCACACGTTCCGTCACGTCGCGCACGTTCATGACGAATCCCCTGATGTCGGGATTGTCGTACATATTTTTGCCGACGCCCTCGAGAATACGGTGTGAACCGTCTTTATGCTTGACTTTGAAGGCATTGGGGATCAAATCATCTGACAGGATTGCCTTGCCGAAGTCCTGGACGGAACGAGGAAGATCATCCTTTGTAATCAAAGTGAAAGCGCTGCGGCCGATCAGTTCCTCCGGGACATAACCCATCACGCGTTCGACCGCGGGATTGACATAGGTGATCCGGCCCGTCCGGTCTACGATGATGATCATCTCCGCTGCATTTTGCGTAACAGCCCGGAAAAAGGATTCGCTTTCGCGCCGCGTTTCGAGGCTTTGGTGAGGCATGTTCTGGACATTGCTTTCATGACCGGGATCACGGTGATACAGGCTGGTTTCGCTGGTGAATGGCGCCTTTGTCCTGTTTCCATGATTCATGTATCGTGTCCCTTGTCGGCTGCGGCCCGGTCGGATCGCCCTGCTTAGACTGCGTATCGTGTTGTATAGCTAAGAGCGGGTTGACCTGATTCTCCTTTTCTCTTCTTTTCTATCGGTTCTTTCACGGAATACTTTAATTTCAATAAAATGACAAATCTTGGCTGGTTGAGGTTACCACAGGAACCCAATGAATAAAGCGGGGTGGGAAACCTGCCTGAGGAAAAAGAAGCAATTACAAAGCCCATGGCCATGATTGCACGTTCAGGATATCTTTCTTTGCTTTGGCCAACGTCCGCTTCGGCATTTATCAGGCATAACCGAGTTCTTCCAGCCGCTCTTCATCCATGCCGAGAAAATGGGCGACCTCATGGACGACGGTGATCTCGATTTCACGCTCCAGTTCCTCCCGGGTTGTGCACATCTGTTCCAGAGGTTCCTGGAAAATGAAAATGGTATCCGGAAGAAGGGGCGGGTCCAAGATGGAGCGCTCCAGCAAGGAGGCGCCCTCGTAAAGACCAAGGGGCGGATCTCCCGGTGTCATGCCCAGTTCCGCGAGCATTTCCCGGGAGGGACGCTTCTGGACCGTAATGGTCACATTTGCCAGATGTTCCCGGATTTCCTCGGGAATGCGTTCTATGGCTTGCCTGACGGCCTGGTCAAATTCTTTCGGTGAGAGTTTCATGATTCAAAACGCCTGCGTTTTCGATGGCAGCACTTGTCCATGTTGTTTTTAATCCCTTGAAAACTGTTCCGTCAGGCATTCAAATGGTCACTGATTTCCGTCCGCCCTTCTTCTTTCGCTTTCTGTTTTGCATGATCCGTGGCCAGGAAAAGATACATGGCCGGGACAACGAAAAGGGTAAACAGGGTGCCGATGGAAATGCCCGTGGCGATGACCAGGCCCAGGTTATAACGACTCGCCGCACCGGCACCGGTGGCCAGAATCAGCGGCATTACCCCGAACACCGTGGCGGCAGTCGTCATCAGGATCGGGCGCAGACGGATAGCCGCTGCGTCCTCGATGGCTTGACGTTTGTTGATGCCCTGCCGCTGCAGATTATTGGCAAATTCGACGATGAGAATCCCGTGCTTGCTGATGAGGCCGATCATGGTGACCAGTCCGACCTGGGTATAGATGTTCAGGCTGGCGCCGCCCACGCCGAGGCTGATAAAGGTCAGCGCCCCGCAGATGGAAAGAGGTACCGTGATCAGGATGATGATGGGATCGCGGAAACTTTCGAACTGGGCGGCCAGGGTCAGAAAGATAATGATCATGGCAAAGAAAAAGGTGACCATCAGGGCGGTTGATTCCTGTACGTACTGGCGGGACTGGCCCGCGTAGTCGACGGTGTATCCCTGGGGCATCATGCGATCCGCCAGGGATTTGAGGTAGGCAAGCCCCTCGCCCTGGGTGATGCCCGGCATGGTCACACCGGAGAAGGTGGCCGAGTTTTGCTGCTGAAAATGGTTGAGCGACTGCGGGACGGTTTTGGTTTCGATGTGCGCGACAGTGGACAGGGGAACGGTCCTCCCGTCGGTGGTGCGGATGTGGTAGTAGTTTAGCTGATCCGTATTCAGCCGGTACTGCTGCTGCACCTGCGGAATGACCTTGTAGGATCGTCCTTCGAGGCTGAAGTAATTCACGTAGCCTCCGCCCAGCATGGCGGACAGAGAGGTTCCCACGTCGGTCATGGTGAGACCCAGTTGCGAGGTCATGTCGCGATCAATGATCAGCCTGG
>CAYPKE010000171.1:0-4847 GCA_964411235.1 uncultured Syntrophales bacterium | reverse complement strand
AACCGACGCATCGCCACCCAATTCCGACGCCCGCTCGTAAGCCTTCTTGAGCATCGCTTCTTTGGGGCCGATCTGCAGCGCTCCCGTGGGACAGGAAAGGACGCAAGCGGGAAGAGTTCCTGCCGCCAGTCGAGATTCGCAAAGGTCACACTTGGTAATCTTGTCGGTTTGGCTGTTGTAGCGGGGAATGTCGAACGGGCAGGCCGTGATGCACTCCTTGCAGCCGATACACAGCTCCGACCGCACTCCGACAGTGCCGAATTTTGTGTGATAGAGGGCTCCGGTCGGGCAGACTTTTACACAGGCCGCATCGGTGCAATGCATACAGCCGTCTTTCCGGAACATCCACTTCAGTGCGCCGTTCCCATCCACATATTCCTGGAACCTGATCAATGTCCAGGTGTTCCACTCCAGATCCCGGGGATTTTGATAGCTTCCCCAGTTTTGTGTTTTCGAAGCCGGCAGTTCATTCCATTGCTTGCAGGCGACCTGACAGCCACGGCAGGCGGTACAACGCGATAGATCGATCAATTTAATAAGTTCCTGTTTCATATCCTAACCCCCTTATGCCTTGCTGACGTTAACCATGAACGCCTTGTACTCAGGACAATATGTATTAGGGCAGCCCACGGCGATTGACAGACAATTGGCCGATGCGTCAGCAGCGCCTTCCGGGAAGCGCCAGCCGTAATTGAACGGCATACCCACCTGATGGACAACTTTTCCTTCAATCTGATACGGCGTCATGCGTTTGGTGACCATGGCCACACATTCCATTTCTCCTCGGGCCGAGGAAACCTTGACACGCTCGCCGTTCTTGATGCCCAGTTCTCCGGCCAGCTTATCGCCGATTTCGATATAAGCTTCGGGCATCATTTCCAAGAGCCAGGGCTGCCAGCGGGTGAAACCGGAACACCAATGTTCGGTGCAGGAGTAGGTTGTGCAGACATAGGGGAACTTCGAGTCGGCATTGGCGACTTTATCCATATCGCTCTTGAAGAGTTCCACGGTCGGATTGACCCGTTGACTCGACATCGGATTTTTGTCCAAGGGTCCTTCTGCGGGTTCATAGTGCTCCGGGAAGGGACCTTCGACCATGCCGGCTCCGAAGATGGAGGCGACGCCATCCGCTTTCATGATAAAGGGGAATTTGCCGTTCACCTTGTCCGACAGCGGTGGCCAGGGACCATCCGGTACGTCACCGACCCATTTTTCACCCGTCCATTCCAGAAGCTTCCGTTTGGGATCGTAGGGTTTACCGTTGAGATCACAGGAGGCCCGGTTATAGATGACTCTCCGGTTCAGCGGCCAGGCATAGGCCCAGTTTGGGAACAGGCCCAGTCCTGTCGGATCTTCCTTGCCGCGCCTCTGCATTCTGTTCTCGCCCTTCTGGTCGAAGGTCCCCGACATGAGCCAATTACCACAGGAAGTCGAGCCGTCCGCCATAAGCCGGGCGAAGGAAGGGACAAGTTCACCCTTTTTAAATTCTTCTTTCGTGCCCTTCGACTTGTCCTCGAAAACCACGTCTTTCAGGAAGTAGCCATTGGTCTGCTTAGCGGCTTTCGGAACGTCGAAGTTGCCCGTGGCATCCCGGTAATCCCATTTCAGATTCAGGATCGGTTCGGGGAAGGCACCGCCTTCCTTTGCATAGAGATCCTTCAGGGCGTCCATGATTCGCATGGTGATATCACCGTCAGATAGGGCGTCTTCCGGAGGATTGCACGCCTTATATTTCCACTGGATCCAGCGGCCGCTGTTGCTCTGGCTGCCTTCTTTTTCCATGGTGGCGGCTGCCGGCAGGAGAAAAACCTCCGTATCAATCGTTTTCGGGTCGACATCAGGGGCCCTCCAGAAAGAGGCGGTTTCATTATCGAAGATGTTGACATTGATCATCCACTTCAGTTTCTGAAGGGCTTTCCGGACCTTGCGGGCATTCGGCTGGCTGACAGCGAGGTTGGAAGCGTAGGCGATAAAGCCTTCAATCTTGCCTGCATACATCTCGTCCATGGTATGCATTGAAGAATAAGCCTTGCCGTCGTCCATTTTCGGAATCCATGAATACGCAAAGTCGTTTTCCGGCGTGGCCTTGTCTCCGTACATGGCCTTCAGCAAACTGACGGCGTATTTGGGATAATTCTGGTACCAGTTTGCCGACATGGGATCGTTGGATTTGGTGGTGTACTTGTCCAGGTATTTCTGCAAGCTGCTCAAGGAAGCGGTCGGCATTTTCAAGTAGCCAGGCAGCAGGTTGTAAAGGATGCAGTGGTCTGTCGATCCCTGGACGTTCGGTTCGCCGCGCAGGGCGTTGATCCCGCCGCCC
Source organism: uncultured Syntrophales bacterium (assembly GCA_964411235.1). Taxonomy (GTDB): domain Bacteria; phylum Desulfobacterota; class Syntrophia; order Syntrophales; family JAAYKM01; genus JAAYKM01. The sequence continues at coordinate 2,527 of CAYPKE010000171.1, read as the reverse complement.
GCAATCCCCATGTTGCCGAGAAGCAACTGGATGATGGCCATGGTACGGATGTTCTGGCTGCCGACAGTGTGATGGGTCCATCCGAGAGCGTAACATTCGGTTCCGGCCTTGTCCTTAGCGCCGGTGGCGCCGAACTCGTTATAGACTCGAAGTAGGTTTTCCTTTGAAACACCGGTAATTGAGGACACCTTATCCAGGGTATAACGGGAGTAATGTTTCTTCAGTATCTGATAAACGCAACGGGGATGCTGAAGTGTATAGTCGCGCATAGGAATCCCGATGGCGTCTTTTTTAGTGATCCAGGTATCTTTATTGTATTTCTGCGTTGCCGGATCATAACCGGAGAAAAGGCCATCCTGGAAATCGAAGCCGTCACTGACGATCTGTGAGGCATTGGTGTAATATTTAACGTACTCTTCCTGGATGAGATTGTTGTCGATGATGTGTTTAATCATCCCGCCAAGGAAAGCGATATCCGTGCCCGAGCGAATCGGCACGTGATAATCGCAGCGGGCCGAGGTCCGGGTGAAGCGGGGATCGACATGAATCAGCTTTGCGCCCCGGTCCTTTGCACGCAGAATCCACTTGAAGGCGATCGGATGGTTTTCGGCGGGATTCCCGCCCATGATGAGAATACAATCACTATTCTTTAAATCAATATAATGGTTCGTCATCGAACCGCGTCCAAACGACTCTCCCAGAGCCGCCACAGAGGGACTGTGTCAGACCCGGGCCTGGTGATCGATGTGGACAAGACCCATGGCACGGCTAGCCAAGCTGAGGGTCCAGCATTCCTCATTATTAATATTCGAGGAGCCGTAATGGCCGATAGTCTCCACCCGGTTGACCAGTTCTCCCTTGTCGTTGCGGGTGATGAAATGCTTGTCGCGGGAGTCCTTGATCAGGCGGGCGATCCGCTTCAGAGTCCAGTCCCAGCCCTTTTCCTCCCATTTGTCGCTTTTGGGTGCGCGATAGAGCACTTTGCGCAGACGGTGTTCATTGGTCTCGGTCAGACCGAATAATCCGGCGCCTTTGGCGCAGAGCGATCCTTCATTGATGGGATGATCAGGATCACCTTCGATGTTCATGATCTTGCCTGTCAGCTTATCGGTGCTGCAGATCAGACTGCACCCTACCGAACAGTAGCAGCAGATGGTGGTCGACTGCTTGGCCGTCCGGATCCGGTCCATCTTGGTCAGCCCGGCGGCATGAGCCCGCAGGGGTGCCAGGTTCAGACCAAGGGCCGACAGCGCCGCCCCCGATCCGATTAAAAACCCTCGCCTACTAATTTCCATAAACCCTCCTTCCTTAACTCACTTCATTATGGGGATGATTTCGAGAAAACCTGTTTTTGAATGTTTAGGGATTCTTCCGGTGTGTGATTACTCCAAGGGATCCCCTATCATTCACGGTCATGCCAATTGTGCGATCCGCACAACCAGTATTATCTCGGGCAGGACTTTTTTCGACATAATCATCCATACTCCTTTGAATGCTGAAGTTTTTATCAATTAGCTGCCATTGAAACCGCCGGAAACAAGCGCTGCGGGATTAAGCTGCAGCGTTGTGGCGAGCATGAAAAAACATAAATTAGACAGCCAGATTGAAAAACTTTTTTAACCAAAGGGACACTAAATAATAAAAAGGGAAAAATCAAGAAATTTATTACTTAGTCCTACAATAGAATACTTATTATTACCTATTCAGTGGCGGAACGGTTGTGTAAATAATAGATATTAAAGGAGAATATGCGATTATATTGCGAAAAATAACTTGACACCCTTCGAAAGAAAATAATATAGCTGCAACGCTGTAGAGGGTATAGGCGTGTGGCGTAAGTATTTGAATATGTGCATTTTGTGTTTTTAATGTCGACTCTGGCGACGAAGGTTTTTCGGGGACGTGTCTTTGAATGGTTTTGATGATTCCTTTTTCTCATTTCTTTTTCTTTCCTTAACGCTTTTATTCCGAGGAGGTTTGAAGAGCGGAGGCGTAAGCGAATGGGGGGATTTCCTTTTCGCAGGAAGGGGAATTCGGGTGATCATCGGGGAACAAATTTAATCCTTTTAGGAAAGGAGCGAGGTTTTATGGATGTCAGCAGAAGAGGTTTCTTGAAGATCTCCGGTGCGACGCTGGCTGCGGGCGGGGTCGGCATCAGCCTGAAGCCTGTGGAGGCGTATGCGCAGCCACTGAAGATCAAGTATGCCAAAGAGACCACCACCATCTGTCCCTATTGTTCCGTCGGGTGCAGCATTATCGTCTCGACGCGGCACGGGAAGGTTGTGAACACGGAAGGCGATCCGGACAGCCCCATCAACCGGGGTGCCCTTTGTACGAAGGGCGGGTCGATTTACCAGATGGCCGTCAACGAGAATCGCTTGGACAAACCCCTCTACAGGGCTCCGTATACGGCGGAATGGAAAGAGGTGGAATGGGAGTGGGCGTTCGAAAAGATCGCCGCAAACATCAAGGAAAGCCGGGACAAGAGTTTCCGGAAGACCAACAGCAAGGGCGAAGTCGTCAACCG
>CAYPKE010000170.1:0-4880 GCA_964411235.1 uncultured Syntrophales bacterium | reverse complement strand
CATGGCAGATACCCTGCGGGAAACGGCGAATCTGCCCTTCACGATTAAGTGGCCCAACGACATTCTGGTTCACGGCAAAAAAATATCGGGCATTCTGACGGAGATGAGCCTGGAAGCGGACCACGTCGATTACGTCGTCATCGGGGTCGGGTTGAACGTGAACACGCCCGAAGAGGCTTTCAACAATGAAATACACGACATCGCCACATCGCTGCGAATGCTTACGGGAAAGACATTTTCTCGCGTCAGGATTCTGCAGAGTTTGTTGCGGAAGCTCGAACAGGATTACAGCCTCTTTCAGGAACACCGTTTCGAAGAAATCCGGCAGCGCTGGAAGGAGCTATCCGGGATCATCGGCAAAAGGGTGAAGATCGAAGGCTTGGATCACGTTTATGAGGGCGAGGTGATCGATATCGACCGGGACGGATTTTTGATGCTGAAGCTGGCGGACGGAACACTGCAGCGAATCGTCGCCGGTGATGTGCTTTATCTTTAATGCCACGGTAAAAAAACGCAACGAAAAATCGCCGCGGCAGTGAAAGGAGCGAAAAATGAACGGAAAGGAAGAGCGAATCCGGGAACTGGAAAAGGCGGATCACGCCTGCGTCTGGCACCCCTTCACGCAGATGAAGGGATACTGCGAGGAGAAGCCTGTCATCATCGAAAAGGGCAAGGGATGTCTGCTGTACGATATCGAGGGGAACGCCTATCTGGATGGGATCGCCTCACTCTGGACCAACGTGCACGGTCACGGCAAAGAGGCCCTGGATGCGGCCCTGAAGACCCAGGTCGACCGCATTGCCCACTCCACCATGCTGGGGCTTTCCAACGTTCCCGCCATCGATTTCGCGAGAGATCTGATCGATGTTGTTCCGCAGGGGCTGAGCCGGGTCTTTTACTCGGACAGCGGATCCACGTCCGTGGAAATCGCCCTGAAGATGGCCTATCAGTATCATCGCCAGTCTCCGAAAGGCAGCCCGGCCAGGAAAAAGTTTCTGACCTTTGTTAATGCCTACCACGGCGATACCATCGGGTCGGTCAGCCTAGGCGGTATCGATCTCTTTCACAGTATGTACCGGGATCTGCTTTTTGAAACCTACAAGGTTGCCTCTCCCTATTGTTACCGCTGTCCCTACGGTCGCGACTATCCCGGATGCAAGCTCGACTGCCTTCTGGCGGTGGAGAAGCTTCTGGCTGCCCATCATGAAGAAATCGCCGCTCTGGTGCTGGAACCCTTGGTGCAGGGGGCTGCGGGAATGCTGATGCAGCCGGAGGGTTTTCTGCGCGGAATCCGCGAACTGTGCAGCCATTACGGGGTTTTCATGATCGCCGACGAAGTGGCTGTGGGGTTCGGCCGGACGGGGAAAATGTTCGCCTGCGAGCACGAAGGTGTCACCCCCGACATTCTGTGTCTGGCCAAAGGCATTTCCGGGGGATATCTGCCCCTGGCGGCGACGGTTACCACCGAAGAAATCTACGAAGGTTTTCTGGGCGAATTTGTCGAAGGGAAAACCTTTTTTCACGGCCATACCTATACCGGCAATCCTCTCGCCTGTGCGGTGGCGATCGCGAGCCTGGAGTTGTTCAAGACGGAGCGGATCATCGAATCGCTTCAGGATAAAATCGCCTTTCTCAAGGAGAAGCTGCGCGCATTTGAAACCCTGAGACATGTCGGGGATATCCGCCAACGGGGCATGATGGTCGGGATCGAGCTGGTTGCGGATCGCCTGACCAGGCAGAGCCTGCCCGTGGAAGAGCGTACCGGGCATCAGGTGATTCTGGAGGCAAGAAAACGGGGGGTGATGATTCGTCCCCTGGGGGATGTCATCGTTCTCATGCCTCCACTGGCGATCACCCTGGAAGAACTGGACACCCTTTGCCGGGTGACATACGAATCGATAGAGGCGGTGACCGGGAAGGGATAAGCACAAGGCATGAACGCAGCGGACCAGGTCAGGGAAGGCATCCTGGTGTTCGATCCCGGCGACGGAATCTACGTTGACCATTTTCCGGGCCACCCGGTCGTTCCCGGAAGCCTTGTCATCCAGGCTTTTCTCGATCTGGCCGGGGGGGCGCGGGTCATCGAAGCATTCAGGTTTCGCGTGTTTCTCGAACCGGGACAATACCGCTATCGAATGACCCTGTGCGGGGGGGTATGGAACTGTGAACTTCTGGACGATGAACAGATATTGGCTTCAGGGAAGATAAGGCGATGAAGGATTCGGCGGAAAAGAAAAGGGTGCTCATGCCCGGCGGGACCTGCGAGCTGGCCCTCTGCCTTGGAACCAAGCTGATCGCACAGGGGTGGACGCCGGTCCTGACCTGGCGTGATCAGACGGGCAAGCGGAAGATTGAATCGTTCTACGCCGGTATGACGGGGCAATTCGATACCCGCTATCTCGATTTGAGTGATCCGTCTTCCCTGGAGTCGCTGCAAGCCGAGGCCACGGAAGGGTTCGCGGCGATGGTCGATTTTGCCCAGGGCGATTACGAATCGCTGATCGCTGCCGGCGATGACGACCGGGTCCGCCGTTACATAGCGGAGAATGTCGCCGCAAGAGCCTTGCTGCTCAAACATGTGGTGAGGGGGATGGTACGGCGGAGACGGGGGCGCCTGGTTTTCGTTTCGTCCAGTGCGGCCGCTTTGCCCGCAGCGGGCCAGGGTTATTACGCCGCTGCAAAAATCGCGTCCGAAGCCCTCTACAAGAATTGCGGACTGGAACTGGGCGGGAAAGGCATCACCAGCGTGATTCTCCGGGTAGGCTACGTCAGTGCCGGACGGGGAAAGGCCTTTCATGATGCAAAGCCGGAAGCGGTCACCCGCGTGCCGCTGCGGCGCACACTGGCGGTTGAAGAAGTGGCGGAAACGTTATGCTTTCTGCTTGCTCCGGCGGCGGAGGGATTCAACGCGACGGTTCTGACCATGGATGGGGGCCTGAGCGCCGGCAAAGCGGAGCACCCCCGGGCGTGATAATATGATGAAGCGAGAGGATAATCGAGGGAAATGATCGAGATATTGAGAGAACTGATTACGGAGATTATGGATGTTGCTCCGGAAGCCATTACGGAGGAAACCTACCTTGTCCGGGAACTGGGCGCCGAGTCCATCGATCTGCTGGAGCTGTCCGTTGCGATCAATCATAGATTCAGCATTGCGGTCAATGACGACGATCTGTACCTGCGGAATTTTCGGCTTTTCCTGGTTGAGGCGGAACGCCTGAAGCGCGAACCTGTTGCCTATCTGCAGGAACGCCTTCCTTTTCTCACCGTAGAACGCATCAGGGATATCCTTTCCGATCTTGAAAGCGGCCCGGCCCTGAAGGTCAAGGATGTGCTCCGTTACATCGCTTTCCGGCAGAAAGGTTGACCCATGGTGCGCGACAAGACCATCACTTTTGACGAATTGGTAACCAAGCGGCGCAGCATCCGCAAATACAAGCGCGACATCCCATCCGACGAAACGATCGAGATGATGGTCCATGCCGCCCTGGTGGCCCCTTCGCCATCGAACACGCAGCCGATACGTTTTATCCGTCTCAAATCACCCCACTTCCGGGAGCAGATCCGCCAGGGCATGGCGGAAGAGCAGGAACGCCTCCAGCGGACCGCCGCCGAGGCAGGCCGTCCCAAGTGGATGAAGAACCGCATCAAATTTTACAACCGCTATATGGCTTTCATGTTCGATGCCCCGGTTCTGATGGCGGTCGTGACCATCAGGCCGAAAGAACTGGTGGCGGGACCGGAAACCCTGTTCGGCCCCAAACTGGAGGGGATACGGCTCATGAACCTGCACATGACGGCCGGCTTGTCGGTGATGAATTACCTCCTGAAGGGCGAGGAACTCGGTCTGGGATCCTGCATCATGTCGGCACCCCTGATTTTTCTTGACCGGGTGGAATGCATGCTGGGACTGGAGGACATGGAGCTGATCTGTTTTATCACGTCGGGTTATCCCGCCGAGACGGCCAAACCCATCAAACGCAAAACGATCGAAGAGATTTATCTCTGCAAGTAGATGAAACGCCGCGTCGTCATGACATCCCTGGGCGTCATATCGCCCCTGGGGCAAAGCGCCGCAGAAATCGGCAACGCTTTGCTGAGGGGGGGCGTCGTTTTTGAACGGCCCGCCTTTGATCCGGATGTGGTGGTATCTCCCGTCCGGGATTTCGATCTTCGGAGCTACACGGGCCCCTTCAAGGAACGCCGCTATGTGAATCGGGGAGCCGCATTCGCCCTCGCGTCGGCCTTGGATGCAGTCCGGCAATCGGGTCTGACGAGGGAAGTATTGGCGGAGGCCGGCCTTTTTGTCGGTGCCGGACCGCATCTCGATATCGGAGCGGAGTTTCCGCACATCACGGAGGGGCGGATCGAACGGAGCCACATGGACGCCCTGTGGATTCTGCGTTTTTTGCCCAATACAGCGGCATCCCTTATTGCCAGGACATGCGGTGTCCGGGGGGAAAATCTGACCGTGGGCACCGCCTGTGCAGCCGCACTTTCAGCCATCGGCGAAGCATACCGGCGCATCCGGGACGGGTATTTGGAAGTCGCCGTGGCCGGTGGCGGGGATTCCCGGGCGCATCAGGGCGGGACCCTTGCCTACAAAAAGGCGGGGGCGCTTTTCCGGGGCGAGGGCGATCCGGAAGAGGCCAGCCGGCCTTTCGACCAGGGACGTCGCGGTTTCGTCTCCGGCGAGGGGGGGGCTTTCTTCATCCTCGAAGAGAGGGAGAGGGCTTTGAGGCGGGGCGCGACTATCTGGGGGGAAATCGCCGGTTACGGCAGCACCATGGACGGTTATCGTATGACCGCCCCGGCGCCGGACGGGCGGATGGCCGCAGCGGCGGTGCGAAGAGCCCTGGACGAGGCTGAAATGGATGCAG
>CAYPKE010000169.1:0-4966 GCA_964411235.1 uncultured Syntrophales bacterium | reverse complement strand
TCCCCATCTGGTTGTCGAAAAATTTCTTCCGGAGAAGGAAGGCATCTTTCATTGCTTACGTCAGTGGCTCTTCATGGGGGACAGGGAGGTAAGCCTGCGGGGATTTTCTCCTAACCCGATTGTGAAGGCTTCAAATATTGTTCGCCGTGAGACGGGTCTGCCGGTTCCGGATGCATTGCGGTCTTTAAGGAAAGAGCTGGGGTTCGACTACGGAAAATTCGATTACGGCCTGGTTAAGGGAGAAGCGGTTCTTTACGATGCGAACTGGACTCCGACGACAAACTTTCAGAGAAATTCCTCGGAAAAGGCACGGTTGGTAAGAGAACTGGCAAAGGGCTTAGAGGTCTTTTGTCCGGGGACGGATCAATGATTGTATGAGGACAAATGCCCCCTTTTTTGTTACCCTCCATTGAGCTTGAACGAATATACGGGTCGGGTATCGTCCTGGTGGGCCGTGCGTCGCCGAATGCCTGCCGCTGGTTGCCGGACGGCCCGGGGGGCTTGGATATCGCCTCCGGTGGCAGGTTAACCATTTCCGGCAAAACCCCCACCCTGTGTTCGGCAGGGGTGGCAACACCCGGAGGGCTACGCCTGCTTGCTGAGGCAGGGTTTTTTATATCCGGTGACCTTTACCGATACGGGAGTGTCGGGGACTATCTGTCCCAGCTTCGGCAAATCGTCGAATTGGGTCGGACGATCGTCCCCATTTACAGCCATCCTGTCTCCGAAATACCATCAGGAAAATGCTGGGTTTCTCCGGACGTGATTGCCTTTGTCAATAACAAGGGAAACCTGGGCAGGTTGGTCGGTGCAGATAACCTGCCGGAACGGCGAATCATGCAAGTCGCGCGGATCGAAGCGGATATTTCCCGGGAGGATCTTCCCCTTGTGCTGAAGGCCGCGACGGACGAGCCGACGGCCGGCGGGTGTGATGTTGTCATTTGCCTTGAGGAGAAGGACCTCAGGTGTGCTGCCGTCCGTTTTGCGGATTGTCCCCTCGTGGTTGTGGAAAACCACTTTAGCATGATCCGTAATCTCTGCCTTAACTATGCGGTGGACGCGATTGGGCGGGTGCTTTACCTTGGCTGTGCGGAACAGGTATGCGACTCCCAGGGCAAATATCTCGGCAACTGGCTGGGGGACGACGTTACCGCCCCGGACGTGGCCGTGGAAATCGGCAAGCGGATTGCCGAAAAGGCGTTTCGTTTGGGGTACCATGGTCATGTCGGTATGGATATCGGCATTCTTGAAACGGGACAAGTTCTCGTCTTCGATCTAAATTTCAGGTTCAACGGTTCCACGTCGGCCCTTTTGCTTTATGACAGCGTGAAACGTCACTATAACCAGCCCGTCATGCGCCTGAGAATCCTTCAGGGGAAAGGCTCTTTCGACGATCTTTTGAAGGCGGCCGGAAAGGCCGTGCAAAGGGGAATCTTTTTGCCCCTTTGCATCTTTGACCCTGCGGCGGCAGGGGTTTCAGCAGTGCGGCCTGCCGTGAGAGGTTTGGTTATGGGACAAACACGCGATGACGTTTTTGAGCGTGAGCGGGAAATGGCTCGTCTGGGCTTCATCGTCTAGCATATTATTTCGGTGCTTTTCCTGACATGTGACCCTGTCCCTGGGCTTTCGGGCTGGCAATAACGGGAAAAGGGCGCAAGAACCTTAACTGATTTAAAAAGGTGATCATTTCCGATGTGTGGAATTTGCGGAGTGGCCACAGGGGATGCGGAATCTCCCGTCGAGATGGCGATGCTGCAGCGCATGAACGAGATTATCCGGCACCGCGGTCCCGACGGCGAAGGTTATTATCAGGCGGCCGGGGTAGGCCTGGGGGTGAGGCGCCTGAGCATTATCGATCTTGAAACCGGGGATCAGCCGATCTTCAACGAAAACAAGCAAGCGGTGGTCATCTGTAACGGTGAGATTTACAACTACCCGGAACTGCGGGCGGAACTACAAAAGCGGGGCCATGTTTTCCGAACCGGTTCGGATGTGGAGGTAATCGTTCACCTTTACGAGGAATACGGTACGGCTTGTCTGGACCGTCTGCGCGGGATGTTTGCCTTTGCCCTGTGGGATGCGAAAAAAAGAATCCTGCTGCTGGCACGTGATCGCCTGGGCATTAAACCGCTGCATTATGCGGTCGATACGGACGGGACAATCTACTTCAGTTCCGAACTGAAATCCATTTTGACGGCTTGCCGGCTGGATCTTTCCGTTGATCCATCATCTCTCCGCGATCTGTTCACTTTCGGATTCGTGCGCTCCCCCAAAACACTTTTTCAGCGGATCAAAAAGGTTGACGCGGGGCATTTTATCATTTTTCGTCAAGGACAACTATGGATGAAGCAATACTGGGACCTTTCCTTCGCAAGCCGTAATCGGGAACGGATCTCCAGGTCCGACGCGGACTGGGTTGAATTGCTGCGGGATAAAATGACGGAAGCGATCCGGATTCATCTGCGCAGTGACGTCCCCGTAGGGGCCTGGCTGAGTGCGGGTATTGATTCAAGTTCTGTTGTCGCACTGATGAAACAGGAACTTTCCACCTGCTTCCGAACGTATACTCTCGCCTTCGACAACCGGCCGGAGGTGGACGAAGTTGCAAACCAGAGAACACTGGATGCATTTCCTTCCTTTGAACTGTGCAACCGGCGCGTCATTTGCCGGGACAGCCATTTCAGTCTTTTCCCCAAAGTCTTGTGGCACCTGGAAACGCCTACCACATCGGCAGTCCACATTCTTCAGTTTGTCCTGGCTGAGGAGTCAGCAAAAAGACTCAAAGTGGTGCTCACCGGAGAAGGGGCGGATGAAAACCTGGGCGGGTATCCCTGGTATCTCAAGGACAAGATTTTCCGTCCCCTTTCCGCACTGCCCCGGTTTTTGCGTTCCATCCTGCTGTCCTTGCCTACCCCCCCCAGGTGGAAACAGGGGTTGCGGCATCACTTGCAGGCTCCCGGGCATGTGGGGATGGAACGCTTTGCCGTTTTGAGTGGTTTTTACGACAGAAACCTGTTCGATCGAATCGTTTCACAGAAGGTAAAGGGGTGTGAGGATCAATCGGAGTATCCCGATGGCAGTTTTGCCTACCCGGCTGATTTTAATCAATGGCGCCGTTTTGAGCAATTGCAGTACGTGGATACGAAAACCAGGTTGGAGGCCTTGATCACGCACGGACTGGATCGTGCATCCATGGCCCATTCCGTCGAGGCACGCGTTCCTTTCCTAGACCATGAATTGGTTGAGTTCTGCGCCGGGATTCCACGGCATTTAAAAATGAGGTTTCACAGAGAAAAATATATTCTGCGGAGGGCCATGCGCGGTTTTCTGCCCGATGAGATTCTGGCGAGAAAGAAGAGGGGGTTGTCTGCACCGGTTCAGGCCTGGTTGCGTAACGGCGACACGGATTTCATCCGGGAAATGCTTTCCGGACGTATGATCCGGGAGAAAGGGTATTTTAACCCGGATTCCGTAAATCAACTCATGGACTTGCACAGGCAGGGGCAGTTTGACTATTATCGGCCGCTCATGGCGGTACTTGGCGTCCAGCTATGGGATGAACTCTTTGTCAGGGGCCGTCATCCTTGAAGGTCTGGCGCGAAGGGCGGAAAACTTCTTTTTGGGCAACCGCCCTGATTCCGGAAAGGAAGATCGGCGGGGTCCCCCTGGCATGAACCGCTGATCAGGGACGGGTCTCCCCTTCATCTGCGGACAGCACGCTGTTTGGTCTTGCGGTTGCCTTTCCTTTAGGTGTTTTGTTCGTATTCGGCAATGACGCGCCGGGTATAGTATGTGTGCGGATTGATGTCCATGGCGAGCAGTCGGATAGCCTTGTGGTGTCCGACATTGTAGGCGAATAGTGCCGTAGGAAGATCATCAAACAATTCGATGAGCAGGGCAATGTAATGCGTACCCAGGCGAATATTTTTCCGCACGTCATGGAGGTCCTCCGCAGAGCGATACTGGATTCCCGCTTCCCTGGCCAGCCCTCTGGCCAAAGATGGGTGGATCTGCATGATTCCACGGGCGCCGGCATGGGAAACGACATGCGGGCGGTAATCGCTTTCCACTTTCATGATGGCGAGTACAAGACGATGATCGACATTGTAGCGTAGCGACTCTTCGAATATCGTTTGGGCGATGAAGATGCGTTTTTCATCGCTCATACGCCCCCCCTTGGCCTTCAAATGGTCGGCGATTTCTTCGATGGTTGCCGATCCCGATATCTCACCGTCCCAGAAGCGATGGGATGACGACAGGGCAGTGACGTGTAATGATCCCAGAATCAAAACGGTGCAAAAAATGACAGCGGCGCCCCTGGAGCGTTTCATAGATTTAAATCCTCCTTTCTCCACGGATTTCGAGAGGACGGACCAATGTCCGTTTTTTCCTTTCAAAATCCTCAGACCGCCTGATGTTGTTGTGATTGTTTTTTGATGGAATAACTGACCAGACGGCTTCATCCCCACGCAGGATGAGATTTAAATGATGTGAGTCCGCTTTACGGGTTGCCAGCCTTTTACAAAAAAAAAATGGGGAACGCAAGAAAAAACTGAATCAAATGAAGAAATTACGGATAAGTATTGAATATCGCGTGCATTATTTAAATGAGACAAACAAACACGTGTTCCCCGTCGAAAAATATGCTAAATTCCAGGCGCGTTCGGCCTGAAGGACGTTTCCCGTCGCCCGGAAGGGCTTATTCTTATTTCAGGGGCGAGGCATGGATGATCGGAAAAGAGACCTTTTGAAGCATCTTCCCAAAATCGACGAGATTGTGCTTGTTCTGGAAAAGCGAGGTATCCTGGACCAGGTCGGCCGGGACCATGTCGTCACCCTGGTTCGTCTGGCCGTGGCGGATCTGCGTGACGGAATCATTGGCGGAAAGGACAAGACGGTCTCTGTGCCCGGGACCGACCAAGTGGCCCGGCTGATAGAAGAGAAGCTTGGGACCATGCGTCGCTTC
>CAYPKE010000168.1:0-5002 GCA_964411235.1 uncultured Syntrophales bacterium | reverse complement strand
CGGCAAGCGAGAAAAAATGGGAGAAAAGCGAAGACGCTTATGGATGGCAGGGTGATCAGCACATGAAACAGTATATCCCTGTGCAACAGGGCTATTTGTCAATATAACCGCCAGCTGACGATTTCTTCCGTATATCACATCCCCCGATCCGCAATAGCGGATCACGTCACTTTGTTCAATGGGCCAGCTTGCCGCGTGCATGAGGGTTAGGCTTCAGAGGGCGGTATTCAAAGAATTCGGGTGATCGCAGCTCCGTCGTCCACCCATAAAACGTCGCGGAAATGCCCTGGCGGAGCGCTTCCTCATAACTGTGCGTTTCCACCTCGTCAATGGCGTCCATAAGGTCACTGGTGACTTCTCCGATGAAGCGCACCCGGCGCGCAACCCAGGCATACTCCAGAATATGGGAGCAGGCCGCCGTCATGGCATCCAGGGTGTTCCCTTCCATCACCCAGACGTTGACATTGGCCCCGTCCAGATCCTGGGCGCTGGCAGCGCCTGCAGTCGGCCGGGCTTCGATGATGAGAAAAAAGATACTGTTCGTCGGGTTCATCTTGTTCGTTCGCTTTTGGCTAAATCATTCCGATAAACCATGCGGTTCTTTGTTCCTTCGACAGAAAAAAGCCTATGTTCCTTGCCGCATGCCGGCGGGAAAGATCTTCCCACACCGGTGACCGGAGATGTCATTGCATTACCGCCTGTGCGGCGTTTCGTTTATTGGCGGCGATCATAGCGGATTTGATCAAATATCACGACAAAAAAATGAGGATGGCCATGCTTGGATGATAGGCAAAGGAACATGATGCCTTTCAGAAAAATGGATGCTGGGTTTTTTATTGAAAAAGGATGGAATCGGCGCTGCCGCAGGTGCGTCGGCCATAATAAAGAGAAAACAGGTCATAGTTCCAGTATTGCCCTGTTATTAAGCAGGTAAAGAATCCGTATTGTATTTGCAACAAGGTGGGCATAAATGTAATGCCGAAGAAGTGATGGTTGTCCAAAGGGGGGGATGGAATGGCGAGAATAGATGTGAGGGTCAAGCTGCCGATCCGGGGGGAAATTGTTCCAATAACGTCAGCGACGAAAGAAAAGCGCTATCCCGTCACCGTTTCGAATATCAGCCTGGGCGGCGCATTGGTTGAAGGTGAAATAGACGGGCTGCAACAGCAGGCCCGCATTCATCTGCTGATCGGCGACCATGACGATTTGGAAATGCCGGCTCGCGTCCTTTGGCGAAATGAGCGAAAATCACGGCTTTCCTTTTTTTATGAGGAAGAAGCCGCCGTCGAAGTCTTGTGGTCGCAAATCAGAAAAAAAATCGGACAACTGGAAGAGGGAATTTGTCCCTATTGCGGCAGCGTCATCACCGAAGGCCTTGAAGAATGCGACCGATGCCATTTGAGCCTGAAATTCTCCGATGGGTATCTGGCCGAGCATACCCAAAAAACCTTTCTGGATCGTCTGGACCGGCACATAAAAGAGACGAACAGTCACGAACACCTGCATCTTCTGCAAGTCATTGACCGCGAGATTCTGAGAAAAACTGACAAACATGCGTTTGAAGAGTATGTCGGCACATGTCCGCAGATGCTGACTGTTTTTTCACTGATCAGAAAAGTTGCGTCGACGGGAATGCCGGTTCTTCTCCTTGGCGAAAGCGGAACCGGCAAAGAGCTCGCGGCCCGGGCGATTCACGAAAGAAGTTGCCGGCCTTCAGGCCCGCTTCTGATCATCAACTGTGCGGCCATACCGGAAACACTCCTGGAAGCAGAGCTTTTCGGGTATGAGCGGGGCGCCTTCACCGGGGCCTATCAGGCCCGGAGAGGCAAATTCGAGGTGGCCGACGGGGGAACCCTTTTTCTCGACGAAATCGGCGAAATGCCCGCGCCGCTGCAGGCAAAACTGCTGCGTTTTCTGGAGGACAAGACCTTTGAGCGCATCGGGTCCCAGAAGCCCAGAAAGGTCGATGCCCGCATCATTGCCGCGACCAACCGTGATCTGGAAAGGGACGTTACGGAAGGGCAGTTCCGGCAGGATCTGTTTTACCGCCTGAACGTCTTTCCGATTCAGCTGCCCCCCCTGCGGGAACGGGGGGTGGATAAGCTTGTTCTCGCCAAGTATTTTCTGAAAAAATTCAGCCTGGAGTCGTCCGTTTCAAGCGGGAGAAGAAGATTTTCCGAAGGGGCCCTGGCCGCCATCAGCGTCCATGAATGGCCGGGGAATGTGCGCGAATTGATCAACAAAATCCGGAAGGGGATCGTGGTTTCCGAAGGCGAGGAAATAACGCCGGAGGATCTCGACCTCGGTCACCTTTTCCTTCCCAAGAGAGACAATGGCCAATCGCTGGAGGATATCCGTTCCGCCACCGAGAAAAGCAAAATCATCGAAATGATCCAGGCCTGCGGCGGCAATCTCTCCCGCGCCGCCCGGGAGCTCCGCATCAGCCGAACGACGATGCATAAGCTGAAGAAGAAATACCAGATTTGAATAATCCCGCCCGCCATCCATTCAATCCCTCTACGGAAGAAGGGCTGCACCATGGCGTCTGTCCGGTTCGGCCGGGTTCAGGTCGTTTCAATCAGGCGCGCTGAGGCGGTTAAGCCTGTAAACCAGACGCTCCGTTCCGTGAACAGGTGTGTAAACAATAGTGAACACCTGCACCGCATCTTTTGAAAATACAATCTGATTACAGCTAGATAGAAAATGGCATAACAGTTGCGAAATAAGGGCCATGAAACGAGCACTGTTTACAGCCATTATCATGATGGTTCTCATCGCGGTTTTCTGTGTCCCCCGGCTTCAGGCAGAGGATACGGTGAGGTGCGGGATTAATTCCCTTCCCATATACGGCGAGAAGGAAGGAAAGCCCGTCTTGCCGGTTCTCTGCTTAGAAGCGATCAGCACCGCACAGATGGAAGCCATCCGAGGAAAGTATAAGCCGCAGGCGCAGCCGGCGGCAGGCGATACCCTGCAGAGCAAAGGGCGCATCATCCTTTGGGATGAAGCGAAGATTACCTGCAACCCTTATATCGATCAGTCAACAGGCAACAACGAGTCCTATTCAATACTGCAAGCAAACCGATGCAAGTAGCTGAAAGGTATCGAATCACAACGGAAGGAGGTGAGACTGGATGACGTGGGGGACCACGGTAAAGCGGCTGTCCTTTTTGTTCTTTGTTACAGGATTGATTTTCTGCAACGTGGCACGCGGCAGCGGGCTGGAAGCGCTGTCTAACCAGACGCTGATCGAGGCGAACGCCGTTTCCCATTTCCAGGGTTTGATCGGCATCAACATGGCGGCGGGTGATAACCATGCCCAGGTGAACATCCACCTGATCGGTGTGGGAGACCTCCTGCAGCCGGGGCTGATTTTCCAGTCCACCCGGACCTGGGACGACCTGTCCGGTGAAACCATGGACTACATCGGCGAATATGCCTTTCAGTCCGCTACGGGAATTGTGTCGGTCAATCAGGCGGCCGGCGCCGGATCGGCGGAGGCCAATCTGGTCCGGATCGGCTACGGCACAGACCTTCCTCTCGATGTCGCCGTCCTGCAGCAGGTTGTCGGTTCCGCGTCACAGGAATGGAAAGGAGAGGGCGGTGAGATTATAAGGACTGACATCATCTCCGATCGTGCCTTCGATGGCAGCCGGGGCATTGTCCAGGTGAATCAGTCGGCGGGAGTCGCCAATGCGGTGTCGAACGGCATGGTGATCAATTACAACTTTCAATAAAGCAAATTTTAAAAAAAGGAGGAAAGGAAAATGAGTCGGAAATTATTGGTTGTATTGGTGGTATTGGCGTTGATGGCGCTACCTGTGACCGCAATGGCAGGCCGGGGGGGAGACTACAACAAGGATGTCCAGATCAGCATGAACATGGATGCAACCATGCAGATGATGGCCTACGCGAACATGGCCTGGGAAAAATACAGTGTCGACGTTAATCTCAATGTCACGAGCGAGATCCCTCTGTTTGTCGAGGGCCTGGTCGAGGCGGTGGCCAAGAACGACCAGTATCCGGAGAAGAATTTCACCTTCAACTATGAAGCGGACAACAATGCGACGGTTGCCGGAAGTTCCTTGGCCAATTTTGAGGGCAACCTGGGCCTAAACGTGGCCGCCGGTAACAGCAACGCCCAGAGCAACATCGCCGTCTATGCGGCCGGTGAGGCGGACGCGTCCCTGACCCGTGCCACCATTTTTAGCGTTCAGAAGGCGATGAACAACATGACGAAAAACGAGGGGTCGGCGAATAACGCCAGCATCGACAGTAATGTCCTCGACGGCGCCACCGGCAATGTCGGCCTGAACGTTGCGGCGGGCAACAACAATGCCCAGACAAACCTAACGTCCATCGCCGTGGCACCGGCCAAGGTGGGGATGGCGCTGGCTTATGTGCAGCAGAAGTCCCTCAACAACATGACCTGCAACGGGCCGTCCATGGAGCAGGTGGTGGAGGAAGTCCCGGTTAATTTGACCTTGAGCGGTTCGGCAAGCTTCAAGAACGATAACAACCCGATCGGCATCGTCACGAGCTACCAGGCGGACAATTTCTACCTGGATTCCTGGAGCGGTGCGACTCACCCGGCAGGAACATCAACGGGTCATTTGGATATGGATAGCAATATTCAGGGTGCTATCAACAATCCGTATCATGTAGGTGAAATAGGTGCCGGGGATCTCCCGATCGGCGGCATCGCCTTCGAGACAGCGCTTCCCGATGCGGCCCTGAGCGGCACGGTCTCCGGGGTGATCCCGGTTGTGATCAGCATGGTCAGCAAAAACACGGTGAACAACGCCACGATCTCCGCGAACACCCTGAGCAACCTGACGGGGAACTTCGGGATCAACGTGGCCGCGGGTAACAACAACATGCAGGCCAATGCCTTTGCCGCCTGCTACGTCCCGGCCGTGTCGAACGGCACTTTGCCGCCCAACGGCAATGGAGAAACGAACTAGTCTTTGTCTTCAAGGGGTATGACCACGTGTTCCAAAGGGGA
>CAYPKE010000167.1:0-5044 GCA_964411235.1 uncultured Syntrophales bacterium | reverse complement strand
TCTGGATCTTCATCCCGACAAACCGGCCCGTATTTTCCCGGACACGACGGAATTCCCACAGATCCCAACTATTCCCTCCACCGCCGCCGAACTCGCCCGCAAGCTGGACGAGCTTCCCCTGCAGCAGCTTACGGAGCGGGTTAACATGCTGGTAGGGGGGCTGGAGAAGCTGGTGAATTCTCCGGACATGCAGCAGGTGCCCCGGAGCCTCAACCTGGCGGTGACGGATGCGCGGATATTGATTGCAAGGATCGACCGCGAAGTGGCAGACCTTGCTGCCGAAGCCCGGAGCGTCATTCATCGCTTCGACGGTCTTCTGTCCTTTGAAGACGGGCCACCTGCCGAAGTGGCCAATAACCTCAACCGGACATTGGCCGACGCCCAGGATTCCCTGCGGAAATTCGATGAAACCCTGGATGCAGTCAGGAATACCGTCACGGATGAGCGGACAACCTACCAGCTCCGGCATACCCTCAAGGACCTGAGCGAAACATCCCGGGCCCTGGGTGTTCTGGTCGACTATCTCGGCCGGCATCCCGAAACCCTGCTGCGCGGAAAAAAATATCTGGAGGAAAAATGAAAAAGAACCTTTGTCACTTGGGCGCGGTTGGGCTTCTGATTATGGTGGCCATTCAAATGTCGGCATGCGGCGCGACAACGCCGGCCCGCTTTTATACCCTTACCTCTCCTGCGCTTTTGGGAGACGGGAACGGCTTAGCCACGGCGGCGCCCCACAAGGTCGTCGGCATTGGACCGGTGGCGCTGGCAAAATATCTGGATCATCCCGCTATTACCACGCGCACCGGTGCCAATATGCTGGCCCGGTCGGAACTGGACCGCTGGGGCGGTTCCCTGGCGGACGAAGTAAACCGGGTCCTGGTGGAAAACATGAGACACCTTCTGCCCGGAGAATCGTATCTCGTCCTGCCGTGGCTGGAGGCGGCCGCCACCGATTTCCGCCTGCAGGTCGATATCACCCGTTTCGAAGCGGTTCCGGAAGGAACGGTGATTCTCAAAGCGTCCTGGCTGCTCTTCGGGCGCGATAGAAGCATCCTGCTCGCCTCCGGTGACGCCTTTCTTTCCGAGGCGGTACATGGAAGCGGATATGCGGCGATCACCGAGGCCATGAGCCGTTCCCTTTACAGCTTAAGCCGGCGGATCAGCGAGGAAATAGGGGCTGCCGGGGAAAAAGCGGCGGACTGATGCATTTTGTCACCTATGCCAGTCAGGACCGAAAAGCCACGGCTTTGACGGGCAGGTGTTGTCGGTGTAAGAAAACCCTTCTGCACCGATAGGATTACAACCGCGAATCGGATGTCCATATTTTCGGGATTTGAAGGGCAATGACCGCCGGTTTCAGGAAACGTCGGCTGGACGCCTCTGATCCGCAGGGTTCGCTGTGTGGGCCTGTTCGGTGAGGGCCTGCATGCTCAGTATCAGCATCCGGCTCGATTGGGTGAAAAGGCGGTTGGCCATGAGGAGGCGGGTGACCTCCTGCTCCCTGATATTCCTTTCGGCGACCGCCTTCGCGCATGAACGGATAAGCGCTTTGTCCGCTTCTTCCACTTCCCGGAAAAACCGGATGAGAAATCCGCGCGTCTCGGGATCGTCGGGATACCGGGTCACGAAATCGACGACATCGCGCAGCCGCACCAAGCGCGTTACAAAAGCGGCATGGGATGCCGTCATGACGGTTTTTTCCTCCTTGCCGATATCGGCGATTTCACCCAGCAGCTCATGGAAGTTCTTCGTTGCATTCATGGTGCTCCGGCTGGCACGGATAATCCCTTCCATTTGCGATGCTTCCTGCTCATCCAGTTCATACGCCTGTACCTGGGCGTAGAAGGCAAAGATTTCCGCATGAAACCTTTCCAAATCGGCGTATCCGATGGGGCCCGGCAGATCGGTAGGCGCCTTGGCCGCGTGGGGAAGGCCGGCGCCGCCGGGATGGTTTTTCATGTCGATGCGATAGCGTTCCGCGATGTAGTGAATCGAGAGGGAAATCTGTCGCAGCACTTCCTTGCGCAGGGCGGCGATGGCCGCTTCCGGAACTTCCGGAGTTGTGTTGAGGATAAACCGGGACAGCACGGTTACCTTGTCGGGATATAATTTTTCCAGGAAACCCGCCAGGGCCGGAATCAACGGCAGAAAGACAAGCACACCCGTGACATTGAAGAGGGTGTGGAAAAGCGCCAGAGCCATGACGGCGTTATCCGCCAGTTCAAAAAGGTCGCTCACCAGCCATAAGACGAGCGGCAGTGCAAGCAGGACAACCGATGCCGTGACCAGGCTGAAAAGCAGGGAGCTGAGAGCCGCCCGCTTTTTGGCGGGAATGCCGCCGATGGCCCCCAGCAGAATGGTGACGGTGGTGCCGATATTGGCGCCGATGACCAGGGCCGCGCCGGTCCTGAAGTCAATGAGCCCGGAAAACAGCGTGGTGAGAATCACCGCGATGGCGGCCGAGCTGGACTGCATGACGGCGGTCATCACCAGGCCGGCCAGAACGTACACCCAAAGACCCAGATCCGGCAAAGAAGCGAGGTCAATGGAGGAAGCGAAGCCTTCCACGCTTATCTTCATGTAGTCGAGGCCGAGAAAGAGAAAACCGAAGGCCACCGTCAGCTTGCTCACGTTGGCCAGCCGGGGCGATTTGCCCAGGAGAATCAACCCCAGTCCCCCGATGCCGATGATCGGGAGGGCGAAAGCTTCAATTTTGAATTTGAAGCCGAATAACGCTACAATCCAGGCGGTGACCGTGGTGCCCACTTTGGCGCCGAAAATCACGGCTATGGCATTGATCAGCGTCATCAGGCCGGCTCCCACGAAGGCCAATACCATCAGGGAAACGGCGGAGCTGCTTTGCAGGATGGCGGTGCTGAGGATTCCGGTCACGAGCCCCTTGAGGCGGCTGCCGGTATAGCGGCGGATCATCGTCTTGAAGGATCGCCCTGCGAGGAGCTTGATGGATTCTTCCATCATGAACATGCCGAACAGGAAGATCCCGAGTCCGGCAAGAAATTTCCACTCATCGATCAGCGGCAGCATCCTTCAACTCCCACAGAAAAAAGACTTACGTCGGCGATATTGATGCCCCCGGATGGGGCGGCTGGATACCAGACATCGTTGGCGATCATGTCTGGATTTGGCACTCCCTTGCAGGGAATAGCGACCATAACCCGTAAAGCCTGTTTGCCTTAATGGGCTTACGGATCAGTTGGTAAAGAATCCGCGAAGAATGATGTCTCCGGCGGGGAGGGCCTTACCTTGGGGCAGGCCTCCCCGCATGGTGAAACGTGGTTATTTGTCGTGGCGCCTTTACAGGAAAATGTTGACGAATTCGGAAGCGGGAACCTGGTTGCGGTTTTTAATAGTCCGGTTGCCGTTCGCGTAATTCGTAACCGTGCATTCCTTGGCCAGCGTGCAATTCCCTTCCTGATCCGGCGCAAATCCCCGGCAGACACGCAGAACGTCAGGCGAAATTTCGTCGATGATCACGATTTTTCCGTCCCCGTATTTGAGCCTTCCCAGTTCAAACTTGCCATCGATGACGTGGAGGTTCTTGGATGTAAATTCCTGAGAAACGATTTCGGCGATGTTCTTGACCAGTTCCACACTTTCGGCGATCTCTTGACGGCTGAGGGCGCCCGTTTCTTCCAGGGCCTCCAGGGTGATCAGGATGTCGACGTCGCCCTTTGTCCAGGCCTCAACCACCTTGTGCAGATTCTTGCAGGGGGCCACAAAGGGATATCTTCGCCAGAAGCTTCCGGTCGCATTGTTCCGCCAGGTAAACTCGAGATTCGTCAGCGGCGCCGACCCGGGGAGTGCCGGTGACTTCACGGCCATGCTCAGCGGGATGGCTGGTTCCACGATCATTTCGTTGTCGTTGAGGGTATCGATGTAATGGCTCGGTACGCCTTTGTCTTTCAGCAATTGCGTGGCAAACCGGCAGGCAATGGCGCCTTTCCCCGGTATCTCCCCGACGACGGCATCGTAGCCCGGGTCGAATACGGGTTTGCCGTTTTCCATGTAGCCAGTGGCGCGGTCTGTAAAAACCAGCCTGTATTTGCCCGCGTAAGCCCCGTCGGTTATTTCATAGACGTCCTTCGATTTGCCATGGTAAACAAGATTCTTCTCAGCCATGTTCGTTTCCCTTTTTTGGATTAGTTTTCATAACCGACGCTTTGATGCGCTTCACGCAAAAGCCGCTCGCGTCGCCCAAGCCCCCTGCCGAAAGGTGTTCCGCAGTCGGCATCAGGTTAGCCGATACATGATTTCAGCCCGAAAATCCACAAATAATCGAATTGGTCCGAATGCGTTTGCGTCCGCAGCCGGGGTCGATAGCCGGCTTTGAACCGGCAGGTTAAAAATCGCTTCTCGGATACGTATCCCGAGGCGGCGGTTTCATGGCTCAGGCGGAAATAAGCCCCGATATGACAGCGCTATACGCTGTTTTTACCTCAAGGCTTCTCCCCGGGTCACTGTTGCGGGCTCCCGGTATTCCGGCTTCAGGAAAAGGTAGTACAACCGGCCTTCGCGATAGGTATATCCGGCCAGTTTTCCGGCTGTGTCGCCTTCCCCCTTGTACACGTCACATCTGCCCGGGGCGCGGATCGCGCCGCCTGTATCCTGATCGAGGGCAAAACCGGTGTAGAGCGCCTGGGACACCTTACTCCCGATGATCTGCGGCAAGGATGTGGCGAGAAAAGCAAGGCAGGCACGGGGATAGACGGATTTATCGGTGGCGATGGAGCGCATGGCAATCACGGGTTCGTTGATGCTGCCTCTGGGGCGGCCGTCTTCAATGCGGAAGAAAACAAAGCGGGGGTTAACCCCAATGGATTCCTGAATTTCTTCCGGATGGGCCTTGAAGTAGTCGATCATCGCGGACAGGCTCATCCGGTCTTTCGCGATCTTGCCGTCCAGGATCATCTGCTGGGCGAGGCTCCGATACTCATGGCCGTTGTTCGCGGCATAGCCGATTCCGACGAGAGATCCGTCGGGCTGGCGGACCTTGGCCGATCCCTGCACGTGCACCAGGTAGACT
>CAYPKE010000166.1:0-5049 GCA_964411235.1 uncultured Syntrophales bacterium | reverse complement strand
ATATCATTCTGGGTATCATCGAAAATGCAGGCGGCGGATTTCGCGATATCACGCAGGCAATCGTATACATCAAAAGAAGTGGTGATTTCGATGTGTGCGTGGCCATACTGAAAGACAAGGGTTTCCCGTGCGAGCGCAGCCTCATACAGGTCGAGACATCGGTTTGCCGCGCTGAGCTTTTATGTGAAATCGAGGTGACGGTGATCTTGCCTTGAGGCGCTTTCCGTTTGTGCAGGCGGTCCGGCGCCAATGACGAGACGGTCAGAGCTCCGGCTTGCAGCAACAGGTTCGAACGAAAACGCCGTGCCGCATTGACCTGTATCTTGCCGGGTCGTACATGATCGTTGCGAAGCAGGCGTGAAAGGAGTAAAAGAGAAGGACAGACCGTTCGTAAGTGGAGAACAAGATATCGCGAACAGGTAAATAATAGTAGATAGAAGGCGTTGTGTTTTTCGGCCGGATCGAAATCATGGGGCATTTTCGAAACGGCGGCATCATGCGATCCGGTTCGACAGGATGCCGACGCCCTCTATTTCAATACGAATCAGGTCTCCTTTTTCCATGGGGCCGACACCGGAAGGGGTTCCCGTCAAAATCAGGTCATCCGGGAGAAGCGTCATGATCGAAGAGATGTAGGAGACGATTTCGTCCACGCTGAAGATCATGTCCGAAGTATTGGCATCCTGGACCGTCCGATCATTGAGGATGGCCCTGATGCGCAGATGGTTTGGGTCCACTGCCTCTTTCGGTGTCAAGGTTCTGCTGACCGGACAGAATGTATCGAAGGATTTGGAACGGGTCCACTGGCCGTCCTTGCGCTGAAGGTCACGGGCCGTTACATCGTTGGCGCAGACGAAACCCGCTATGAATTTCCGGGCATCTCTCACGGAAGCATTGCGGCAGGTTCCGCCGATGACCACACCCAGTTCCGCTTCGTAATGCAGTTCCCCCGTCAGAGAAGGATAGACGATTTCATCGCCGTCGTGGATCAAGGCCGACGGCGGTTTAAGAAAAATGACCGGTCCCGCGGGAACGGGCATATTGAACTCGATGGCATGTTGGCGGTAGTTAAGGCCGACGCAGACGATTTTTGAGGGTTTTGAGAATGTCATGTTTTCCATGCCCGACCTCGCTTTGTTCGATTGGCCGCTGACGCGATCGGACCGATGGTGCCGCGCTTACGGTCCGGGAAACCTTATCAGAAGAAGACAGGTGCCGCCAGCATTCTTCGGCGTGCTCGAGGGTATTGAAAAAAAGATCTTGAAGCCGATATGAAGGCAGAAGGGAGGAAACAGGGTGAAAGGGAAAGCTTGTATCTGGGTGGTTTTTATCCTGCTATGGGCAACGACGGCCCAGGCGGGGCTGCTGGGGGATTTCATCAGGGGCATGAAACCGTCATCGGCACAGGAGGCGACGGATACTCCATTAACGGCTTCGGGTCTTAAAGAAGCGCTGACGGTCGGTTCCGGGAATGCGGTGGGCCTGCTTTCAAAGGCTGACGGCTATTTCAAAAACGATCTGGTGAAAATACTGTTACCGAAACAGATTCGGAAGGCGGCGGACCTGATGGGCAAACTCGGGTATCAGCAGCAGGTCGACGAGTTTATCTTGAGCATGAACCGGGCGGCGGAGGCGGCGGCGCCTCTGGCGCAGGACATGTTCGTGGAGGCCATACGGGAGATGACCTTCGAGGATGCCGTGAAGATCCTTCGGGGGAACGACACGGCGGCGACGGACTATCTCAAGGCAAAGACCTATGACGGCCTTGCGGAGCGCTTCCAACCCGTCATTGGGGACAGGATGAAAGCTTATGACGTCACACGTCAATACGACTCGTTGATCGGGACGTATACGCGAAACTTTCCGATGCTCGGGATCGAATCGCTGGACCTGAAGCGCTACGTTACCACGCAGGCCCTCGACGGCCTTTTCTTCATGATCGGGGAAGAGGAAAAAAACATCCGGACAAATCCCTCCGCCAGGGTAACCGATTTGCTGCGGACTGTATTCGGGAAATAAAATGGTTACGGACGGGCTTTCCCGAGG
Organism: uncultured Syntrophales bacterium; assembly: GCA_964411235.1. GTDB lineage: Bacteria > Desulfobacterota > Syntrophia > Syntrophales > JAAYKM01 > JAAYKM01. Next base: position 3,003 of record CAYPKE010000166.1, on the reverse strand, counting down.
TTTCCCCGAACGGGGCCTTTCAGGCTGCCTGTGTCCTGCACGGCCTTCCGCACATGGTCACGGTCATTTTTTCCCGCCGGATAATTCTTTTCGCCGCCGCCGGCCCGATGCATCGTGCAGGAATTGGAAGGGACTACGAAAAATTGCATAGAAAGGGAACCTCATGTTGAAAAAAGTGATTCCTGTGGAGGCCGTTCCCGCCATCGGCCCCTATTCCCAGGCTGTGGAGGCGGGTGGATTCGTCTTCTGTTCCGGTCAGATACCCCTGGATCCGCAAACGGGAACGCTAATCAACAGTGACATCGCATCGGAAACGGTCCGGGCCATGGAAAACCTGAAGACGGTGCTCGCCGCGGCGGGGCTGAGCCTGAAGGATGTTATCAAGACCACGATCTACCTGACCGATTTCGGGGATTTTGCAGTGGTGAACGAGATATACGGATCCTACTTTGAAAATGCGTATCCGGCCAGGGCGACGGTCCAGGTGGCCTCCCTGCCACGGGGTGCCCGCATTGAGCTTGATGCCGTTGCGGCCCGGCCCTAGCATGCCTGTAGCCCTATCATCTGTCGGCAGGGGCGTTCCGGTGCCTGGAAACGAGGTTATTGGGAAATGAATGCCTCGGGTAATGCCTTCGATATGAGGCCCGAGCCGCTTTCCTCAAAACCCTTCCTGGCCCTGAGGAAAGTGTTTCATGTAATCACTTCTGCCGTCTTTCCCCTTTATTACTGGTATCTGCCCTTTACGGAATCGGCGGCCCAGGGACGGGCTTTCATCCTGATCGTCCTGTTCGCGGCCGCTGCATGTCTGCTGGCTAGCGAAGCGGCAAGACTTTTCGTGCCCGTGTTCAACCGCTGCCTAATGGCCCGTTTCCGACTGCTGATCCGTCCCTCTGAAGAGAAGCGTGTTACCGGGGCCACCTATGTCTGCCTTTCGTTTCTGCTGATCACCTATTTCTTCAGCCGCGAGATTGCCATTGCGGCCATGCTTTTCCTCACGCTGGGAGATACGGCTGCCGAAATCATCGGCAAGAACTGGGGGCGAGTTAGATACCGTGGCCGTTCCCTGGAGGGTATGGCCGGCTTTCTGGCTGTAGCTTTTCCCGCGGCCTGGCTGGTGCTTGGGGACTGGCGGACAGCCCTGGCCGGCGCTGCGGTTGGAGCGGCGGTTGAATTTTTTTCTTTCCGCGTTGACGATAATCTGACGGTGCCGGTCCTGTCGGCCGTTGCCCTGTGGATTTTGAACATTTTGATCGGAAGCTCATAAAATGGGGAAAGATTCAGGCATGCTCATCAAGGAGGTTACGGCGGCCATTCTGGTTCACGAAGGCAGGCTTTTGATTGCCCGACGCGGTCCCTCTGCCAGGCTCGCCGGTAAATGGGAATTCCCGGGTGGCACCATTGAGGCAGGAGAAACGCCGGATACATGCCTGATCCGGGAAATGCGGGAAGAATTCGAGATCGGAATCGAGGTCGGCCCCTATGTCGGAGATAGCGTCTACCATGACGATCACGGTTCGATCCGCCTGCTGGCCTACTTAGCTTTCTGGAAGAGCGGTGACCTTCGCTGCCGGGTTCACGATGCCTTTGTCTTTGTCCGGCCCGGGGATTTGCGTGATTATGACTTCTGCCCCGCAGACATCCCCTTTGTCCGCGGCCTTTCGGAAGGCGGCATCGTCATCGTTTGACCGCTGCATTCATGGCGGGGCATGCAAGAAAAATGTGCCGGCCCGGCACGTTTTTTGTTAAGAACGTCGGAAGATAAAAGGCGCCTGCCCGGCAAAGAACCTGATTGAATGCGGACGAAAGAACTTTTTAACATCAGGGGGAGGAGATGAAGGTTGAGCAGTTCACATGGACGGAGAAGGAAAAGTGGATGCCGTTGCTACCGGGAAGGCTGGGGCGTACCGCTCAGCTGGTTTTGATTTATTGCGGGACGGCCATTTGCCGGAACACGGATCTGCTGAAGGAAATTCACGCCTTTTACCCGGAAGCGCATCTTTTCGGCTGTTCGACGGCGGGGGAAATTGCCGGCACGCAGGTCATGGACGATTCCCTGAGCCTGACGGCGGTTCATTTCGAAAAGACCCTGCTCAGGGTTGCCGGTACCGCCGTCGGAGGGATGGCGGACAGCTACGTGGCGGGGCAATCCCTGGCATCCGAACTGGCCGGAAAAGATCTGGCCCACGTGCTGGTTCTTTCCGATGGCCTTCGTGTGAACGGCAGTGACCTGGTCAAGGGGCTGATCGGGTCCTTGCCGCAAGGTGTTTCCGTGACGGGGGGCCTTTCGGCGGACGGCGACCGGTTTCAGGAAACCTATGTATTGGGGGATGATTTGCCGGTACAGAACCGGATCGTCGCCGTCGGCCTTTACGGCGGGCACTTGCAGGTCGGCTACGGTTCTTTCGGAGGCTGGGATTCATTCGGCCCGGAGCGGCTGATTACCAAATCCGAGGGAAACATTCTTTACGAGTTCGACGGGCGGTCGGCCCTGGCGCTCTATAAGCAGTACCTGGGTGAGCACGCAAAGGAATTGCCCGCATCGGGTCTTTTGTTTCCGATCCGGATTCGCATGTCGGGTTCCGATGAGGGTCTGGTCCGGACTATTCTGGCGGTGAACGAGGCGGATCAGAGCCTGACCTTTGCCGGCGATGTGCCTGAAGGCGCCTACGCAAGGCTCATGAAAGCCAACTTTGACCGCCTGATCGACGGCGCGGTGGAAGCGGCGAAGAGCAGCCGCCGGGCGACCGGCGAAATCGGCACGGACTTGGCGATCCTGATCAGCTGCGTGGGACGAAAGCTGGTTTTGAAGCAGCGGGTGGAGGAGGAAGTCGAAGGCGTGCAGGACGTTCTGGGAGCTCAGGCGGTACTGACCGGTTTTTATTCCTACGGGGAAATATCACCCATCTCCGAAGGCCGCAAGTGTGAGCTCCATAACCAGACCATGACCATTACCACATTCTGTGAGAGCCAATCATGAAGGAACCTCATCGCTTGCTGAAAAGG
>CAYPKE010000165.1:0-5051 GCA_964411235.1 uncultured Syntrophales bacterium | reverse complement strand
AGAAAGCGGAATATACGCTATGATCGATAACTCCTTATTAGTCGTTGTCTGCATCGTTCTAACGGCCTATGTTTTTGACTTCATCAACGGATTCCATGATGCGGCGAATTCCATAGCGACAATTGTTTCGACCAGGGTCTTAACACCCCAGCAAGCCGTCCTTTGGGCGGCCTTTTTTAATTTCGTCGCCTTCTTTCTCGTAGGGGTGCAAGTGGCCAAGACAATGGGGACCGGTATCATCAGTACGGCCATCGTCACGAATCTGCTCATCTTTTCGGCGCTGGGCGGCGCCATTATCTGGAATCTCCTCACCTGGTGGTTAGGCCTTCCCAGCAGTTCTTCTCATGCCTTAATCGGCGGATTAATCGGCGCAGCGGTCGTCAAGGGGGGGCTACAGGTTCTTATTTGGAAAGGCATTCTCAAAATCGCCTGCTTCATCGTGCTCTCACCGTTGATTGGGCTTGCGCTCGGCCTCGTTTTCATGATCGCGACGCTGAATCTTTCCCGCCATTCGAATGTGGCCAAGGCTGACCGTTATTTCAGAAAATTTCAGCTTTTCTCCGCAGCGATCTTTAGCGTCAGCCACGGAGCGAATGATGCACAGAAAACCATGGGAATCATCGCGATCGTTCTTTTCAGCAGCGGATATCTCGGACCGACTTTTTATGTTCCCATCTGGGTAGAAATCAGCTGTTACAGCATTCTTGCCTTGGGTACCATGCTGGGCGGATGGCGGATCGTCAAAACTATGGGAACCAAGATCACCAAGCTGCAGCCCATGGGGGGGTTCTGTGCCGAAACGGCCGCGGCGTTCTCGATCATCGGCGCCTCCTTGGCAGGCATCCCGGTAAGCACGACGCATACCATTACCGGGGCAATCATGGGCGTCGGCGCAACGAAAAGGCTGACGGCAGTGCGCTGGGGCCTCGCTGCGAACATCATATGGGCCTGGATACTCACGATTCCCATCGCCGCCGCTATCTCGGGTCTGCTTTACTTTATCCTGTCCCGCGTGTAACCGCCTTCCATCAATAAATGTTACATACCCTTTCGCAGATCTTCCCGCATTGAAGAGCACAAAACCGTTTTAGACATCAAAAAATTCCGCAACGGAGCCGAAACCGCATACAACCGTCAAGGATTTCAATCCGTTGACAGGGGAATCAATTTCAGCGATATTAAACTTGCATGGTTATCATAAGATTATGTTTCGCTTTAAAAACAGGAGGGCTCAGATATGACCCCTATCGAAGAAACCTTGCTCGCCATCGTCAGAGAATTAGATGCAGAAATCCATCCCAAAAATGCAATAGGCCGCTCGGTCACACTCGACAGCTCTCTGACCAATGAAATTGGGCTGGACAGCCTCTCCCGGGTGGAACTGCTGGCACGCGTCGAAAAGCGTTTCGGTGTCATGATTCCCGAACGAACATTCAACGATGTCGAAACGATTCGGGACCTGCTGCGGGCTTTATTGGCAGCCTGCCCTCCGGAAACGGCGGTAAAAAGTCCGGCCGGTCATGTCCTCATGCCCGATTCCTCTCAGGAAATACCGACTGATGCCAAAACCCTGACAGAAGTCCTCAGCCGACATGTCGCCATCCATCCACAGAAGAGCCATATCTATTTTTACCGTGATGATGGGAGAGATTGGGATTCCCTCTCTTACAGTCAGCTCAGAACGGGGGCAGAAACGGTCGCCTTTCATTTGCAGTCTCACGGTCTATCGCCAGGCAAAACTGTCGCCATAATGCTTCCGACAGAACCCCAGTTCTTCTTTTCTTTTATCGGCATTTTACTGGCAGGCGGGATTCCTGTACCCCTATATCCCCCTGTACGCCGCAGTCAATTGGAGGATCACCTGCTGCGACAGACCGCCATACTAAAAAATTGTGGCGCGACGGTCATGATCGTGATGCCGGAAGCCAAACGCTTTGCCCAAATGCTCCGAACACAGGTTGATACGCTACGCACTCTGATCACCACGGAGGATCTGTCTTCAAAAACCGGACCCATCAACGAAGTCAAGCTGAAAAGCAGCGATATCGCTTTCTTGCAATATACCTCCGGAAGTACGGGTAATCCCAAAGGGGTGATGATATCTCATGCAAATGTCCTGGCAAACCTGAGAGCCATGGGACGAGTCGTGCAGATAAACCCGGAGGATGTCATCGTCAGCTGGCTGCCCCTTTATCATGACATGGGTTTGATCGGAACATGGATGAGCAGCCTTTACTATGCTTGCCCTTTGGTTCTTATGTCGCCCTTCAGCTTCCTTACGCGCCCGGAACGCTGGCTTTGGGCCATTCATCAACACCGAGGCACTATATCGGCGGCGCCTAACTTCGCTTACGAGCTTTGCCTGAAACGAATACAGGAAGCAGACTTAGCCGGCCTGGATCTCCGATCCTGGCGGATCGCCTGCAACGGGGCGGAACCGGTAAGCCCTGTAACACTGGAGCAGTTCTGCAAACGATTCGAGCTCTACGGTTTCCGCCGGGAAACCTTGATGCCGGTCTACGGACTCGCGGAATCCACCGTCGGCCTGTGCTTCCCCCCCATGAACAGGGGGCCAGTCATAGACAGGATCCAACGGGACACGTTTATGCGTCATGGTCAGGCCGTGACGGCTGAGGCTGAGGACCCTCATCCCCTGGAATTTGTCGCCTGCGGCCGGCCCCTTCCGGCTCATGAGGTCCGTATCGTCGATGCCACCGGGCGGGAGACACCGGATCGACAGGAAGGGAACCTTCAGTTTCGCGGGCCATCATCCACGAGCGGCTATTTCCATAATCATGAAGACTCAAAAAAACTTTTTCGCGGTGACTGGCTCGATTCCGGGGACTATGCCTATCTAGCAGAAGGAGACGTGTATATCACCGGCCGTAAAAAAGACATTATCATCCGGGCCGGCCGGAATATCTATCCACAGGAGCTGGAAGAGGCTGTCAGTGGATTATCCGGTATCCGCAAAGGGAATGTTGTAGTGTTCGGATCAATGGAGCCTGCCTCGAGCACGGAACAACTCGTTGTTGTGGCGGAAACAAGGGAGGAAGACGCATCGTTGCGTGACGCCCTGAAAGGAAAAATCAACAGACTGGCAATCGATCTGACGGGTATGCAGGCGGATCGTATTATTCTCGCGAAACCGGGCACCGTCCTGAAGACATCGAGCGGGAAAATTCGCCGCGCGGCCAACCGTCAGCTTTACGAAAGCGGCCAAATAGGCAAGCGCCCACACAATGCCTGGTGGTCCTTCCTGCGCATGTTGTCATCCAGCATGCTCCCTTCTGTCCGCCGCCTCCGACGCTTCGCCGGCGAATATGCCTATGCGGCCTATAGCATCACCGCCTACCTCGTCCTGGCTCCTTTTACCTGGCTTTCCGTCACCCTGTTACCGAGATACTCATGGCGCTGGCATGTCATGCGAAACGCCGTTCGCCTTCTGGCCAGGATCACCGGCACTCCCATGATCGTCAAAGGACTCGAAAATGTGAAGCAGGGTAAACCCTGTATTTATGTGGCCAATCACGCCAGTTATTTAGACGGATATGTCATGGCAGCGGTACTGCCTCCCGGGTTCAGTTTTGTCGCCAAACAGGAACTCTCGAAGAATGCAATCCTTCGCATACCGTTGAATCGCATCCGGACGGAATACGTTACACGAAGTAACAAAGAGAAGAGCGTGGAGGATGCGCGCCGGTTGTCCCAAGTCGCCGTTTCCGGGCGATCCCTTTTCTTCTTTCCGGAAGGAACTTTTTCCCGCAGACCGGGCCTGCGCCCTTTTCACATGGGCGCCTTTCTGGCCGCTGCAGAAGCAAACATTCCCGTTGTCCCCGTCGCCATTCGCGGAACCCGCCCGATGCTGCTCGATACGTCCTTTTTCCCGCGCCGCGGGTTGATCACCGTTTCCATTGGCAAGCCTATTGACCCCTCAAAAATCACGGGAGGCACCCTTTCCGATCTTTGGACAGTTGCGTTAACCATGCGTGATCTGGCCCGCGAACATATTCTGCTGCATTGTGGTGAACCCGATCTGGTAGAGAAAAAATATGGTTCATGATTTTTACACATTCCCTTATGGGATAATTTGGTGTATTAGATAAAGTGTTTGCGTCCTTTCGTACAGCATAAACATGTACGGAAGCATACACGGCCATGGATACTCAATCCATGGCAAACGCTTTTCCAGAATAACCAACCATTTAGTAATGATAACCATTAAGAGCATCAGGAAAGGAGGAAGATGATGAGAAAGCCTTTGTTTATGATCTTGGGGATCGGGGCGTTGCTGCTAACACTGGCGGCTCCGTCGATAGCGGCCAATCTGGCCAAAGCATGGTCCGTCACTCCCGTTATCGGTGGCTATTCTTTTGATGACGATGAAAATCTGGACACGTCTCTGCTCTACGGATTGCGGGTCGGTTACAACCTGACCAAGGAATGGTCTCTCGAGGGCGTGGTCACGTTTGTGGATGCCGACGGGGATGACAGGCTTTTCAGCCCACAGCGGGGTGCTTATAAGAATGATGCGGAGATGGTCGGGTACCGCCTGGAAGCACTCTATCACTTCCTCCCGGAAACAGATGTGGCCCTTTTTGTTGCCGCCGGTGTTGGCGGAAGGCACCTGAACTATGATTACGGCTCAACACGAGATGACGTGGTTCTTGATTATGGACTCGGCTTCAAGTGGTTCTTTGCCGAAGATTGGGCACTGAGGGGAGATGCGCGACACATCTTTGTTACAGACGAAAATGATCACAATTTTGAATATACGCTCGGTGTTTCCTATTTCTTTGGCGGTGAAAAGCCTAAAGCGGAGCTGCCCGCACCGCCTCCGCCCCCGAAACCTGCCCCGAAGCCGGCTCCTGAGATCCTTGACTCCGACGGGGACGGTGTCCCGGATCATCTGGACCAGTGTCCCGATACGCCCCGCGGTGTACAGGTCGACGAGGTAGGCTGCCCCATCGATTCGGATGGCGACGGCGTTCCCGACTACCTGGACAAGTGCCCGGACACCCCGAGGGAGCTGAAGGTGGACAAGGACGGCT
>CAYPKE010000164.1:0-5067 GCA_964411235.1 uncultured Syntrophales bacterium | reverse complement strand
CGATCCATATTTTATGCGTTCTGGAAAGCTCCAAAACGGCAAGAAAGCCCGCGACACGGGGGATTGTTCGTCAGCTTATGCGATAGATGGTCTTGCCCAGATCGATCAGGCTGTTGAGGTTGTTGATCGGCAGAAACTGATTGACGTAAGGCAGGGCCGTAACCATACCCTTGCAGCTAGGTTCATAGGCGGCGCTTCCCAGCAGAGGGTTAAGCCAGATCAGATGGTAGGCGTTCTGTTTCAGCCTTTCCATTTCTTCTCTTAAGGTGATCTCTTCGCCGCGGTCCCAGCCGTCGCTGATGATCATCACGATGGTCTTACGGTCGATCACGCTCGGCGAGTATTTACGATTGAAGATTTTGAGGGATTCGCCGATTTTCGTGCCCCCCGACCAGTCCACGACCGTCTGGGAAATCTTGGTCAGCGCTTTTTCAAAATTCATCCGGTGCAGAATGTGAGTGATCCGGGTCAGGCGGGTGCTGAAGACAAAGGTTTCCACCTTGCCCTGGGTGCGCTGCTGCAGGCCGTAGAGAAACTGGATGAGAAAGCGGCTGTAGCGTTCCATGGAGCCGCTGACGTCGCACAGAAGAACGATATGGGTCCGGTTGATCCGCCGGGTCTTCCAGGCCAGATCGATGATGTCGCCGCCGAAGCGGAGATTTTTCCGCAGTGTCCGGCGCAGGTCAAAATAATCCTTTTTGCGGCTGGCCTTTTTTCTGCGGCTTTCCCGGACCTTCATCCGCTGGGTGATCATCGCGATAGCCTTCTTGATCATTTCCAGGTCTTCGTCTCCGAAATCACCGAAATCCTTTGCCTTCAAGCGTTCGGCCGGGCTGTAGGTGGGCGCTTCCGATTCCTCGAGGGTTTCGTCCGGCTTATCTTTCGCGGCGTCTCCCACGGGATACTCGTCCACCAGTTTCTTTTCCAGATTCACCGGCGACTCTTTTTCGGAAGATTTTTCCTGTCCGTCAATGGGCTGGGGTGTCTGTTCCTTTTCGAAGAAATCCCAATAGCTGTAGAAAACCCGATCGAAGACAGGCATGTCGTCGTGATATGAGACAAGATTGGTTCTCAGGCTCACGTAGAAATCGCCGAACTTCATGACTTCGATAAAGTTCAACGCACGCAGGGCATCAATTTCCTGGCGCATGGTCAGTTTGATGCCTTCCTTTTTCAGCGCCCGGCAGAAGTTGATGAAGTGCTGGAAAAAAATCGAGGAGTTCTTACAGCCCTTTTTCCCGGTGCTGCACAATCCGTTTTCTTCCATGACGGCTCCTAGCCGATGTTAATGGGCGAACAACCGCCGCAGGTTTCCGACGTCGCTTTGAACAATTGACGGAACTTTTCCATGTCTTCGCGGTACTTCATGATGCAGCCCAGGGTCTGTTCGATTGTTTCCTCGTCGAGAGCCTCCTTGTTCAGCGCCACCAGGGCCTGGGCCCAGTCCAGCGTTTCCGCGATCCCCGGTGACTTCAGGAGGTCCATGGTCCTGATTTTCTGCATGAGGGCACAGACCTGCTGGGCCAGTCCGCGCTGCACTTCGGGCACTTTACGGAGCATGATATTGAGCTCCTTTTCAAAAGAGGGATAATCGATCCAGTGGTAGAGGCAGCGGCGCTTGAGGGCGTCGTGGAGTTCACGCGTGCCGTTCGATGTGACGATGACGTAGGGAAGAACCTTGGCCTTGATGGTGCCGATTTCCGGGATGGTGATCTGGAACTCCGACAGGACCTCGAGGAGGAAGGCCTCGAACTCTTCATCGGACCGGTCGATCTCATCGATCAGAAGAACGACGGGGACATCGGAGTCGGACGTGATGGCTTCGAGCAGCGGTCGTGTCAGGAGAAACTTTTCGCTGAAGATGGTTTTCTCGATATCATCATCCTTGACGGCGCAGCCGACTTCGCCTTGCGCCTGGGCGATCTTGATGGCCAGGATCTGTTTGGGATAGTTCCATTCGTAGAGGGCGTGGCTGGAATCGAGACCGTCATAACACTGCAGGCGGATCAGTTTGGTCTGGAGAATTTCGGCGATGACCTTGGCGACCTCCGTCTTGCCTACGCCGGCCTCGCCTTCAAGCAAAAGCGGTTTGCCGAGGGCCTGGGCGAGGTAAATCGATGTGGCCAGAGGCCTCTCGCAGATATATTTGGCCTTTTCCATGGCACTTTGAACGTCGTCTATTGATTTAAGCATAATTTCTCCTCGCTGATTTATAAATGAGTGAAAATTTTATATCGGTTCTTCCAGTCCGGTTTCGCCCTTGAGGGCTGTCGCGCATCTTCAAGGCAGTAAGGTTGCTTACCGGGTGTTGCCGTTCATGCCGTCCGGTGATAAAAATGTAATCATCTACCGCCGGAGAAGCAAGAGTCCGGACCGGTTAGTCGGAGCAGCAGACATGCTTTGCGTCCGGTCCTCCGCTGTAGCGGACCTGAATCATTTCGGCCATGATGCTGATAGCGATCTCCGCCGGCGTTTCCGCCTTGATGTTCAGGCCGATGGGCGAAAAGACGCGCTTTTCGATGTCTTCGCCGGAAAACCCCTTACTGATCAGATTGTCAAAGACCTGCCTCGTTTTTTTGCGGCTGCCGATCATGCCGATATACCTGGCCTTGGTCTTGAGCGCCCATTCCAGGGCTACCTGATCATGGGCGTGTCCGTGGGTAACGATGACAATGAACGAGGAGGCGTTGACCGAAAGTCTTTCGAAGATGGTGCCGTATTCATCGGCGATCAACTCATCGGTTTCAGGGAAACGCTCCTGGTTTGCATATTCCGGACGGTTATCGCAGACCACGACACGAAAATCCGCCATCTTCGCCATTCGGGCCAGAAAATACCCGATATGTCCGGCGCCCATGATATAAAGGGAGGGCTTGGGCACTATCGCCTCGATATAGATTGTGGCAATACCCCCGCAAATCATGCCGTCCTTTTCCTTGCCCGTCAGGTCGAAGTGAACCATCTTGGGAATGCCGTTTTCGATGACGTTCGCCGCCTCTTCCCGGACCATCTTTTCCATGAGCCCACCCCCGACGGTTCCCTCGATGCTGCCGTCCTGCCGGATCAACATCTTCGTTCCGAGTTCCCGCGGTGTCGAGCCATCGGCGGAGATGACCGTCGCTAGGGCGGCGCACTCCCCCTTGCTTTTGATTCTCAGGATTTCCTCGTAGATATCGCCCATGCCTACGCCTCCCCCATTTTTTAAAATTCTTGATAAGATGAACCGCAGTGATTCCTGCAAAATGGCTATCATTACACTTTTTTCCCCTCAGGTTGTCAATATAAAAAAGGGCGCCGGTACCAGCCCAATCATACTTACACGGAACGTTAAGGATGTGTTCGTAAATAATAAATATTTTAATTAGTTTTTTTAATTTTATTTTGATAATTTCGCTTGACAGTGCCGAAAAAAAGAGTATCTTGCGGCCCAGTAAGGGTGATTTCACGTCATCTAAGTTTTTGAAATTTTAAGAAAGGAGGTGCAATTAGATGAAGAAGGTATTCGCAATTATTCTTTCCATGCTCTTGGCGGCGACTTTGTCTTTCGCGGTCGTCGGTTGCAAGAAGGCAGAAGAGCAGGTACCGGAAGAAGCCGCTGTTGAGGCTCCGGCTCCTGAGGCCGCTCCGGCTCCCGAAGTTCCGGAGGAAGCTCCGGAGGCCCCGGCAGCACAGTAATCCAAACGCTATCGTATGTAAATGAGTGGAAGGCCGATCGCTTCGATTTGAAGCGATCGGCCTTCTTTCTTTGTTTTGTCTTGAGACGACACGGGGGATGTGTTATTTTTAGTTCGCAAAGTTCGGATACAGAGTAACAGGATGATCGCTTACCGGTCGAGGCCTCTTGGTTTCCAGAGGCTCGTCCCACGATGAAAGGAGAAATGGCCATGTCCGACAAGACGAATGATTTCTTAAAGGGAGCCTTGATCGGCGGTCTCATCGGCGCCGCCATCGGTGTTCTCTTTGCGCCTAAAAGCGGCAAGGAGACGCGGGAAGACATTGCCCGCAAGGCCGAAGATTTGGTCCACAAGGCGAAGGAAGAGTATGATGTCGCCCTGGAAAAAAGCCGGTTGGCTTATGAAGCGGCAATCAGGAAAGCCAAGGAAATCCAGTTGATGGCCCGGGAAAAGGTCGAGGGGGTGGAAGAGACGGTCTCGGAATTGACGGAGAAGGGAAAGGAGAGCCTCCAGGACAATAAAACCCGCCTGAAAAAAGCGCTTGACGCGGGCATCGAGGCTTTCAAGGAAGAAAAAGAAAAATCCGAGGCTTAAAACAGCCCGACTGAACCGAAAGGGTCAACGATGCTGGAAATCAGCTTTATCATTTTGAGTGTTGCCTTTCTGCTTTTGGCGGGTTCCCTGGCGGCGATATTCTTTCAGTTGTGGCGGATGATGCGGCGCCTGATGCCGACCATCGATCATCTCAACCAGAGCATCCCCGGCATCTTGCGGAACCTGGAAGAAGTCACGGCGAACATCAAGGGGGCTTCAACCCATGTCCAGTTTCAGGTGGAGAATCTTTCCCGCCTGCTCAGCCAGGTTCAGGCCTGGATGGCCGTGATTCCCGTGGTGGAGGATAAGCTGAAGTCAGGGGTTATCGCGCCCGCCAAGGGTGGTGCCCGGCGCCTGGCGGCGCTGGCGAAAGGCGTTTCTGTTTTTGCCCGCACTTTTATCTCCTGCCGTGGGGAGCGCAAGGTTGACGGTTGAAATCGCTTTGAGGTAGCAGGATGGGCAAAATCAGTTTCGGCAACAGAGGGGGGCGTGTTGCGACCAGCGTCAAGAAAGGCCCGGTACAGCCAACGCGTTCGGCGGAAGAGGTCGTACGGGAAATCAAGCTGAGTAACCGTAAATCGCCGGGCGAGGATTACCGGGAACGCTCCCTGCGTATTCACGGTCTTTTCTGTGCACGGTGCGGCAGGGCTTTTGATGAAGCGAACCGTCACCTGCTGACGGTGCATCACAAGGACGGCAACCACCACAACAACCCCGCCGACGGCAGCAACTGGGAAAATTTGTGTGTGTACTGCCATGAAGACGAACACAGCCGGGGGCTTCTGGGCGATCATTACGC
>CAYPKE010000163.1:0-5098 GCA_964411235.1 uncultured Syntrophales bacterium | reverse complement strand
GGTTGAACGTGAAAGGCGCTTGCGTTTTCTCTCTCCGCGGTTCGATGAAATCATCCATACGCTGGAGCACTTCAACCTGACACCCACTATCTTTTTCCTCAAGTCCCGGGCGGAGTGCGATACAGCCCTTTCGCATTGCCAACCGGCACCGCCGCCTTTTGCGGACATGGATTTCGACACCGATCTCGAGGAACTTTTGCAGCGCTTCCCCTACCTCCGCAGCCACCGGCATCTCGCTTATCTTCAGCGATGCCGGGTTGGTGCCCACCATGGGGGGCAACTGCCGGCCTGGAAATTTCTGGTGGAAACCATGATGAACCGGGGGCATCTCCGGGCGATTTTTGCCACCTCAACCGTAGCGGCCGGCGTAAATTATCCCGCCCGAACCATCGTGCTTTTTAATTCGGATCGCTACAACGGCTATGAATTCAGGCCCATGAGCAGCATCGATTTTCACCAGATGACCGGCAGGGCAGGCAGGCGCGGCCGGGACAAGATCGGCTTCATGCTCGCGGTGCCGGGACGTTTCATGGACGTCCATCATATCCGGAAACTTCTTTACAAAAAACCCGAACCCATTGAAAGCCAACTCAAAAGCGATTTTTCGATGGTCCTGAACCTTCTCCTGTCTCAGTCCCTGGAAGATATCCGGATGATTTTTGATCGATCGCTGGCTTCGTATCAGGAAGGTCCGGAAGAACCTGCCAAAGGAAGCCGCTGGGACGATTTCCTCAAGCATCTCTCCTTCCTGAAAAGGGAAAACTTTGTCGATGAAAACAACCGCCTGACAGAAAATGGGATTTGGGCGTCAAAACTAAGACTCGACCAGCCGTTGCTGATTGCTGAAGGCCTCCGGAAGGGCACATTCCCCAGGAACGATGCCAGGCTGCTGGCGGCGCTGGTAGCACCTTTCGTTTACGATGGGGATCATGAGACCAAAATAAGCAGGAAGATTACGCCCCGCAAACTTGCCCGCGGATTCAACCGGCTGAAAAGAGACCTGGCCGATCTCCTTACGCGGATGTCCGACAAAGGCTTCAATGTCAGCCCCATGTTTCTCTGGCCTGCCTGGGCTATCTATTCCTGGGCCAGGGGCATGGCATGGGAAGCGATCACGAATCAGATCGGCATCGCGGATGGTGATTTTGCCATGCTCATCACCAGAACGGCGGACAACCTGCGCCAGGTCGCATCGCTAAAGGAGTCCCATCCCGAGATCTCCTCCCTTGCTTTCGATGCGATTGATGCGATCCTTAGGGAACCGGTTGTGTTTGAATGAAAAATGGAATTGCGACGCATTTGTTTCTTGACTTCTGACCCCGCAATCCATTATAAGCACCCCTTCACGCGTCGGTTTTTCCCGGAACCGGCGGGAGGACAATATCATTTCTCACAATAGTCCCCATCGTCTAGAGGCCTAGGACACCGGCCTTTCACGCCGGCAGCCGGGGTTCGAATCCCCGTGGGGACGCCAGATACGAAATGCGATCCGAGCCCTGTCCGGATCGCATTTTTTTACCCGCCTAAGGACATGGCCTGAAGCCTTTTAAAAATAAAAAGACGGGTTCAGGAGGGATAACGTTCAGCCAAATACCCCGCCCCCCGCACGTTGGGGAGCGCAACTGAAACCGTCGCTTTTATTCCTGCGACACAGTCAAAGCACAGTTTTAATTTGACATTCCTTGTCCTGCGATTTATTAACATCCAGCCTGTTCCGTTTCTTTCGGATGGCGATCAACAAACGAATCCAGATAGTTTGATTCGATATATTCTATACAGGAGCAATACCCTATGAAATCGCATCGTTTGATCACCGTTTTCCTATTTCTCATCGTTTTGGCGCTTGTTGCCGGATGCGGCGGTCCGGAAGCTAAAAAAGCGTCTTTTTTTGACAAGGGCAATGAACTTTTGACCCAGGGTGACTACGCAGCCGCCATGCTTGAGTTCCAGAAGGCCCTGGAAATCGATCCCCAATTTACGGAAGGTCATTTCATGCTCGGCAAGGCCTCATTGCGCGCCGGCGACTTGAACACCGCTCTGAAGAGCTTTGCCAAGACGATTCAGCTGGAGCCCAACCACATCAATGCCCATGCGGAAATCGGAAAGCTTCTGCTGCTGGATGGCGCTTTCGAAAAAGCCCTCGATAAAGCCGAGGAAATTCTGCGGGCGAATCCCGGCAATGCAGATGCCTTGCTTCTTAAAGGCGCCGTCATGATTGCCAAAAAAGAAACCGACCAGGCCATTCAGTATCTGGATGGCCTGCGGAATCAGGGGGTCGACACCCCGGAAACCGCCCTGTTGCTGTCAGCAGCCTATTTAGACAAGGGGGATGCCCGGAGTGCCGAAAACGCCCTGCAGAACGGCATCACGGCCCACCCGGAAGCCGCCCAGATACACGCAAAGCTGGCAAATCTCTACCTTGCCGGCAACCGCGTACCGGAAGCGATGAAAATACTGGAAAAACTCACCTCCCTTGAACCGGGCAACACGAAACACCCCCTGGCCATGGCCCGAATATACTGGGTAACGGGAAATCAGCCTAAAGCCAATGAGATCCTGAAAAAAATCACTTCCGAAAAACCGGAAAACGAAAACAGATGGATCCAGGTCGCGAAATTCTACCTCAATAAAAGACAAGTTCCAAAGGCCGAACAGGTGCTGCAGGAAGGTCTCAGGAAGAACACCAAAAGCTTTCAAATCCGTTTTGTCCTGGCCGACCTCTTCCTTTCGACAGCACGCATGAACGACGCTGCGGCAATCCTGATGGAATGTCTCACCCTGGACGGCAATCCCACGAGACCTGAAATCATCCAGGCAAAGAACGGACTGGCCAAGGTTTACCTCCAGAATCACCGGCCGGATGCGGCAGGACGCTATCTGGACGAGGTGCTGGCGAGTAATCCGAATGAATTGGAAGCGCGTTTTATGAAGGGAAATCTCCTCCTCTCCGCCGGGGAAGCGCAAAAGGCTTCGGAAGAATACAAGCTTCTACTGAACGCACATCCCCGTTTTGTTCCGGCACAGCTACGCCTTGCCGAAGCATACGCGGCATCCGGGGAAACGGGGCTCGCAAAGAAAACTGTGCAGGAAATTCTGAATGTCAATCCCAATTCCAGGGAAGCCCTGAGAAGGCTGGCGCGGATCCTGGCGGATGCAAAGGATTTCAGGCAGGCAGAAGCACAATACCGGCACATCCTGGAAGGCAATCCGCAGGACCTGGAAGTCAAGGCGGAACTGGGAGACCTTTTTGTTGCAGCTGAGGACTTCAAGAGAGCCGAGGATGAGTATGCCGGCATCAAGAAGATCGCACCGGGACGGGGCATAGGGTATGCGAAACTCGGCGAATACTACGCCAAGAGAGAAAAATGGTCCCTGGCTACGGCTGAGCTCGAACAGGCGGTAAAGCTTAACCCCGGCGCTCTCCAACCATTCACGCTCCTTGTAAGATCCTACATCGAACAGCAAAAATACCCCGAAGCGATCGCCACCTGTGAAAGCCGGATCAGGGCGAATCCGGGAGACGCCCTTTCCTATAATCTGCTTGGTCAAATTCATGCCAAGGAGAAAAACTTTGACAAAGCCCTCGCATCGTTTCAGAGAGCGATCGCTTTACAGCCGCTTTGGCCGGTTCCGATCAACAACTTGGCAAAACTCTATCTTGAGCACGGCCGGAAAGAGTCGGCCGTGCAAAAGTATGAAGAAGCGATCCGGGCCAACCCCAACAATGTCATTGCATACCTGTCCCTGGGACAGATTCACGAACAAAGCCGGGATGTTGAGAAGGCGATCTCCGCCTACGAAAGGCTTCTCGCCGTACAGCCCCATAACTGGAGCGGGGCCAACAACCTCGCTTATCTTTTGTCCGATTATGGAAAAACCCCACAGGACCTCGACAGGGCGCTTGGCCTCGCGCAAAAAGCGAGCACCCTCCGTCCGGGAGATCCCCTGATTATGGACACCCTGGGATGGGTGTATTACAGAAAAGGAAATCTGGCATCTGCGGCAAGCTATCTTGGCAAGGCGCTTGCCAAAGCCCCCGGATCGGCCGTGATCAACTATCACCTGGGAATGACGCTTTATAAGCAGGATAAATTGTCGGAAGCCAGGGAAAAACTGAAGAAAGCGGTCCTTTCAAAGGAAGATTTCACTGGTAAGAATGACGCCCGGAAACTCCTCGAAAAAATCTGACATCTGGGCAAATGAAGATTCTTTTCCCTGTCTGGACTGGACTGATATTAAGCGCATTCAGATGAAAAAAGGGGCCGGCATGCCACCGGCTCCTTTTTTCTGACCCGGGCAGCACGCATGGGTAATCGGCTGTCTGGGTCAATGGGGACAGTTCGTTCGGAAACACCTGTTCACCCGTCCTTCGGTCACGGAATAAATAAAGATGATGGTCACATCTCTTTCCATTTTGCGTATAAACCCGCAATATGCTAGGTATTAGAACACACTCCTGGGAAGGACTCACGTGGTAAAACCGGAATGAAGCTGACCATCAGCCGAAAACTGCTTCTGATCTACTTTTTCATGGCTTTGCTGACGGCGCTTTCGAGCACCTACGCCATGGTCAGTCTTTCCCGTATCAACCATCTCGTTGCCGATCTCGCAACACGTGATTTTTCACTTCTCGACACATCCAAAGAAATGATCGGCCTGTTGCTGGATATGGAAAGTGCAGAAAAAAAATTCCTGATTCTCCGTGATCCCTCTATTGAAGCCATTTATTGGACCTGCCACACCTATTTGCAGCGCCTTCTCCAAAACACAAGAAAAAAAAGTCACCTGGATCATCATGCGCTACTGGATCGGATCAGTGTCCTGAACGGGCAGTACGCCGACACTTTTCGCCGTGAAGTCGCTCTGATCGCGGACCAGCGCCTCGACGAGGCGGTTCTCCTTTCGCAGAACCGGGGCCAGATTCTGATGAAAGAACTGACCCAGGCAACAAGAGCCCTGCAAAAAAAGGCGGAAACGGATATTCAGATCAGATTGGCACGGATCAACGATCAGGGAGAAAAATCATCGAACATGACGATTGTGCTGATCACCTTCAGCCTGACTGCCGGGTTTCTGCTCGCCCTTCTCATCACATACA
>CAYPKE010000162.1:0-5176 GCA_964411235.1 uncultured Syntrophales bacterium | reverse complement strand
CTCGGCGTCAATACGGTTATTCCCTTTGTTTCGTCCCGTTCGATCGTCCGCCTTACGGATGAGACGGCGGCCGCCAGAATCAGGCGCTGGCAGAATATCGCCGCCGAGGCGGCCCGGCAGTGCGGAAGGTCGGCAATACCGGAGGTGCGGACCGTGGCGACCTATCGCGACATGCTCGGCATGGCGGATAAGGATCAACTGAAAATCATCTTTTGGGAAGCGGAGGGGGAAAAGACGCTCCGTCAGGTTTTTCAGAACAAGGAGGGGATGGAGGCCGGCGGGTTTTTTTTTGTTGTGGGGCCCGAAGGAGGCTTCACGGGAGACGAAGTGTTCCAGGCCAGGGAGGCGGATTTCCTCTCCGTCAGCATCGGGAAGCGGGTTCTCAAGGTGGAGACCGCGGTGCTGTCGATCCTGGCTATTACACAATATGAAAGAGGCATTTTTCGTGAAGGTTGAAAAGAAAGTGAGGCATCTTTCGTGGTAGCCTTTACCTACGGCGGTTTCTGGCGGCGGTTCTTTGCCTTCTCCATCGATAACATGCTGATCTACATGTTGTCGATGGCGGTGATGACGGCGGGGATGTTTTTTCTCGGCACGTCGTCCGGGTATCCGCACGTCAGACCCGGTACCGGGCAGGCGCTGGATGCAATTCTCCGTGCCGCGCTTCTTTTCAATGCCCTTTACCTTTTTCTGGCGATGTCCTATTTCACATATTTTCACGGCGTATGCGGGAGGACCCCCGGCAAGATGTGCTTCGGCTTGAGGGTCGTCCGGCCAAACGGGGAAAAACTGACCTTCGGCACGGCTTTTTTACGCTGGATCGGCTATTTGCTTTCTTCCCTCCCTCTGAATCTCGGTTTTCTCTGGGTTGCCTTTGACGCGCGAAAGCAGGGATTCCATGACAAGCTTGCCGGGACGGTGGTGATTCTGGAGTATAATCAGGAAGCTCTGGAAGGGCAACTCAGAGCGCCACCGCCGCAGTAGGCAAGGAGATATCAACGAGTTTTAACTGGATATTCGATGTGCCGTGCCAGTGGTTGATCTGGGGGGTGAAGGCGATGTCGATGGTCTTGTCCGTCAGCTTCTGCATGAAATGCCCCTTTTGGAACCAGATTGAGTTGCGGGACGTGCCATCCTTGTTGATGCGCATCCACAGGTGGTTGTTGCCGACGACGGTCGGGGCGCTGATGGAGGCGTTTCTGACGCAAAGAATCGGCTTGGGATTGCGGCTGCCGTAGGGCGCCAGCTTGTCCATTTCGGAAAGGAACTCATGGTTGACATCCGACAGGCTGCACTGGCTGTCGATCAGGGTTTCAGAGATAAAGTCCTCCGCGTCCATTTCTCCCCGGATGACCTCGTCGAAAATGCGGCCGAATTCATCCACATCGTCTTCGCGAATGGAGATTCCCGCGGCGAAACGGTGGCCTCCGTAGGAAAGAAGAAGGGACTCGCATTTTTTGAGTCCCTTGTAGATGTTGAAATTGGAAATACTCCTTCCCGAGCCTTTGCCGACGCCGTCCTTGAGGCTGATTACGATGGCGGGGCGGCAGAAGCGGTCCACCAGCTTTGAGGCCACGACGCCGATCACCCCCGGATGCCACCTTTCGGAAGCGCATACGATGGACTTCAATTCATCGTCCCCTTCCTTATGGTCTATCAAGTCGATAATTTCGTCGAGGATATCCTTTTCCATAGTTCTCCGTCGCTGATTGAAGGAATCAAGTTTTCGGGCAATATGGCGCGCTTCATTGATATCCTCTGTGAGCAGCAGGTTGACGGCATCGCTGGCCGAGGCGATTCGGCCTGCGGCGTTGATGCGCGGTATCAGGCAGAAGGAAGCCTTTTCCGAATCGATCACCTGATTCTCAATGGCGCACACTTCTTTCAGGGCCTGAATTCCGATCCGGGGTGATTCGGTCATCAGGTCCAGCCCGAATTTTGCGAAGATGCGGTTTTCATCGATCAGGGGGGATATGTCGCCGATGGTGCCCAGGGCGACAATATCGAGGTACTCCTTCAGATTCGGGTAGCGGCGGTTTTCCCAGAAGCCCTCGTTGCGCAACTGCCCCCGGAGGGCGATAAGGAAGTTGAAGACAATGCCCACCGCGGAGAGGTGCTTGAACGGAAACGGGCAATCCGCCTGCTTGGGATTGATTGTCGCGACGGCCGCCGGCAGGGCGTCCGGTATTTCGTGATGGTCCAGGATAATCGTGTCGATACCCTTGCTTTTCGCGTAGGCGATGTGCTCATTTTCCGATATGCCGCAGTCCACCGTGATGATGAGGCTCACCCCGTCATCCGTCATCTGATCAAGTGCGTTCTTGTTCAGTCCGTATCCCTCGTCGACCCGTCCGGGGATATAGAAATCCACATTCTGCCGGATATCCCGGAGGAACTTGACAAGCAGGACAACAGACGTGACGCCGTCGGCGTCATAGTCGCCGTAAATCATGATCTTCTGTTTCTGATAGATGGCATTGATCAGGCGGTGCACACCCTCTCTCATGTCCCTCATGAGAAAGGGGTTGTGCAGGTCGCCCAGGGACGGCTGAAGAAACACCCGGGCCTCCTCAACGGTGGTAATGTTGCGGCTGACCAGAATCTGGGACAGCAGGGGGTGAATGCCGAGTTCGCGGATCAGCCGCTGCTGCTCATCTCCGTGATTCTCGACCAGGCGCCACTGGGTCAACGGCAATTGGGCAGAATCGATCATTTGTATTTTAGAATCCATAAATTAGCGCTTGTTCTTCAAGTATTTGTTTGGCCTTCATCATAGCGATGTGATGCGTGATGTCAAGAAAAGAATCGGCAACGGAGTGGGGAGAGGGGTGCAATAATGTTTTAAACGCATGATATGAAAGCGAATCATGAATTTTCATCTTCTTAAGGGGATGTGATAATCGTGACTCTTTTCACGATCCTTCCCCGATGCCTCGCAACGTTATCCGATAGTCTCTCTCAGGCACAATCCCTTCTTGTCATGGCTGGGCAGCTATCCGTTGACAAGAAAAGTCTTCATGCCATATATAGCCCGTCAAAATCTGCGTAATTCTGGCATCGAAAAGTGCTGCGGAGGACTATGAGCGAAAATGAAATGCTGGGTGCCCTTGGGTCGAACGGAACGGCGACATGGCGGGTTAAGCTCGGACAATGGGTCGAATCCCCGTTTGTACGGCGCGCCATCGTGCTGGTGATTCTATTTAACGCAGTTATCCTCGGCTTGGAGACCGATCCTGAGATCATGACCCTTGCGGGTCCGTGGCTGAAAATCGCGGATAAAGTTTGTCTGACGATATTCGTTATCGAAATCGCGTGCAAAATAACGGCGTTCCGGTTGCTTTTCTGGCGGAACGGTTGGAATATTTTCGATTTCACCGTTGTGGCCATTGCCCTGGTGCCGGGTGCCGGGGCTTGGGCCGTACTTCGTTCGCTCAGGGCTTTAAGGCTCCTTCGCCTACTGACCGTTATCCCCCAGCTCAGAAGGGTGGTGGCGGCATTTCTGCATTCCATCCCGGGGCTATCCGGTGTGATGGCCGTCATGTGTATTTTTCTTTTCACGGCAGGTGTCCTCGCAACCAACCTTTTCGGCCGGTCCTTTCCCGAATGGTTCGGCTCTCTTGGCGCCAGCCTTTATTCGCTTTTTCAGATCATGACCCTCGAGAGTTGGTCCATGGGAATCGTCAGACCGGTGATGGAAACCTATCCTTGGGCATGGGCCTTCTTCGTGCCGTACATCGTCATCGCAACATTCACGATTTTGAATCTTTTCATCGGCATCATCGTCTCAACCATGCAGGAGTTGGGAAGCCTTCCGGAAGCCGGCATGCCCTGCAATGATGTGGCCGATGCCCTCGCCAAAATCGAATCCGACATCAAGGACCTGCGGAAGCAGCTTCACGAAGGAAGCCGCTGACCCGGAGCCCCCTCAGAAAGACCCATTGCAGTGTCAAGCACTTTTCCCGATTTGCGTAATTTCATTGACACCCGGGGGGCTTCTTTCTATATTTTCACACAACAGGGAGCTTTGCGGATACCTTGAAACCCCTGCTGAAAATCACGAATGCTGCCTTTGCTGTGCGGGGCCTTTAAAAGGAGATGAAAGATGAAAAGGGGAATGATCCTTTTGTGGATCGTGGCGCTGCTGACTTTGCCTGCCGCAACGGTAGCCGCGGCCGCAGGTGCGGAAGGCATGACGCCGGTTCCACAAAGCGAAGCGGAAGAAATCCCGGTCATTATTGACGTTCTCATCTTGCGGCCGGCGGGTCTTGTGGCATGCGTGGTCGGCTTGGCCGCTGCTGTTATCGCCTTGCCCTTTGCCATACCGAGCGGCAGTATGGACAAGGTATCCCGGGCGCTGATTCAGGAGCCTTTCGTTTATACCTTTAAGAGGCCCCTCGGAAAAAACATGCCAGGCAATTAAACGCTTCCACGCCCGGACGATGAGTGCTGGTGAAGGATAGCGATGACGTTTTTTTATCTTTACCTGGCTGTGCCATGGAATCCGGACGGTGGGTTTTGCAGGGTAAGCTTTCCGTGCGGATACATCGACATGCGGGCGGGAAATTGTTGCTGTGCGGGGGCTGCGATTTATCTTTCCCACAAAAGGGTTTTCCCGGGAGGCCGTCATGGACAGGTATTTTTTAGGAGTGTTGCTTGCGTTTCTGTGCGTCGTGAATTCCGCCTGGGCCGTGGACGGCCATCAAACCCGGCGGGAAGCCATGGTCCGGGATCAGATCGTGAAACGGGGCATCCGGGATGCGGCGACGCTGCAGGCCATGCGGGCTGTGCCGCGTCATGCATTTGTTCCCTCCTCCCTGAGCGAAAACGCCTATGACGACCGCCCCCTGCCGATCGGATACGGACAGACCATATCACAGCCCTACATCGTTGCCTACATGACGGAAATCATACGCCCCCAGGGAACGCACAAGGTGCTGGAGATCGGTGCGGGTTCCGGCTACCAGGCAGCCGTGCTTGCAGAAGTCGTCCGTGAGGTTTACACGATCGAAATCGTAGCGGAATTGGGACGTGCAGCTGCGGAGCGTTTGGAGAAACTGGGTTATCGCAACGTTTTCTTGCGCCTGGGCGACGGTTACGACGGCTGGCCGGAAGCCGCCCCCTTTGACGCAATCGTGGTGACCGCCGCTGCTGAATTTATCCCGCCGCCGCTGATCCG
>CAYPKE010000161.1:0-5320 GCA_964411235.1 uncultured Syntrophales bacterium | reverse complement strand
ACATTTCTTGATGAAGCTTTACGGGAAAACCGCGTGACATATTGGTTTTTTTAAAGTTTCCACCATTCTTACAATTTCATCAAACAGTTTTAATTTTAGATTTTAAATTTTAAGCCCATTGATTTGAACCGTAATCTCCAGTGTCTCCTATGGCCCTTCCTGCTTGGCGGGGTCCGGAAGTTTTATGAAGTTGATCGGTTATTGGCCGTATTCACCGAATAAAATTGGAAAGGGAGGTTTTGAACATGGGACTCATGAATCTGGCGAGGAAGTGGGGCGTTGTGTTTCTAGCGGTATGTCTGACGGCGACGATGGCCTATGCCGACGATCAGGAAAAGTCCAAGGCGCCGACGGCGCGTCAGGAAACCATCGAGGTGGAAAAAGGCGGGGCCCTGGTCGAAAAGCGAAAATGGGTGATCGAACCCGGTGTCCAATACTCCCACACGGACCGGGCGAGACTGGCCATCAGCGGGTTTACAATCCTGGAGGCCATCGTGCTCGGCAAAATTGTTTCGCAAGATGTAAAGAAGGATGTGATCATGCCCTTTCTCAACATCCGCTACGGCTTGACAGATAATTGGCAATTTGAAGTGAAGATCCCCTACCTCTTTCGCCGGGATCGCGTGACTTATGAGAGCAACAGCGAGGTTTATGAATACACAACCCGGGATGACGACATCGGGGACATCGAGGCGGGCCTGTACTACCACCTGGTTCATGAACGGGAGGGGGTTCCCGACGTGGTGATCAACCTGAAAGGGAAATCAAGGACAGGGAAGGATCCCTACGATCTGAAGATGAAAACCGTAAACGCAGAAAAAAAACCAGTACCGGCGGAACTGCCGACTGGCAGCGGCCACTACGGCCTCTCCGCAGGGGTGACCCTGGCGAAGACGAGCGACCCCGCTGTTCTGTTCGGCACGCTGGCGTACTACTACAATTTCGAAAGGGATACCGGGCGGGATTACGGTGACGTGAAGCCCGGAGACAGCATCGAGGTGATGTTCGGCATGGCCTACGCCCTCAACGAAAAGCTCTCGGCGAATATCAGCTATCAGCAGCGGTTCTTTTTCAAGACGAAACAGGACGGCAAGAAAATAAAGGACACGGACTACAATGTCGGGTCTTTGAATTTCGGGACTTACTACGCCCTGACCGACCGGGTCGGCGTCAGCCTTTCCGTCGGCATCGGTCTAACGGACGACGCCGCGGATACAACCGTTGAAATCCGGCTGCCGATCCGCTTCTGAGATTAAAAAGGAGAACGGTGATGAAAAAACTTATCCAGGTGGGGATGCTTTGCCTTGCGCTGCTTTTCCCGGCGTCATCGTCCTGGGGAGAAACGGCGATCGGGTTCGTGGACGTGAACCAGGTCATTCAGCAGTCGACGGCCGGTACGGCGGCCATGAAGGACATGACGGCCTTCAAGGAGAAGAAAAACGCGGGCATGGATGCACGGGAGAAAAACCTCCGGAAGTTGCGGGATCAGATCAGTCTTATGATGTCGCAGAATCCGTCCGATGCCTCTCTGCCCGGTCAGCAGAAGGACTATCAGGCTGCGGCCCAGGAATACAACCGGCTGCAGGCGGAAAACCAGGCCGAAATCACGAAAAAGGACCGGGAACTGACATTGAAGATTCTCGAAGAAATTTACACGATCAGCAATGACCTGAAGCGTGAAAAAGGCTATGCCTATGTCTTCGACAAAGGCCAGAGCGGCATTATCGTGTTTCCCCCGGAAAACGATATCACCCTGGAAGTGATTGAAAGATACGACAAACGTTACCGGGCCGGGACCAGGTAACGCCGGAAAGGATGCGCCGGTTTGAGGTGTTTATCCAGGGAGCCGGCGGCAAGGCATTGACGGCTCCCGCTGCGGAAGACGCGGACCTCTGCAGCGGGGCGGGTGGCAAAAATGAAAGATTCTCCCCGGGAATCCCGCCGGAAAGAAGGTGAAGGGCGGACTGACAGCCTTTGGCAAGACCGGAAGGCATACCGGATGGACCTCACCGAATGCCGGGATATCTTTGACCACCTTCCAGTCGGCATCTGCATGGTCGGTCCCGGGATGGAGATTGTCAACGCAAACCGGCAGATGCACCAATGGTACCCGCAGCTCCAAATCAAACACAAGCCCATCTGTTACAGGATCTTGACCGACGACACGCGGGAGCATCCCTGTCCCGGATGTCCCCTGGTCCACACGCTCCGGGATGGCCTCATACACGAGGCGGTGATGTCCTGTTGTGACGGCAAACAGTCTCTACGGCACTACAGGATGATCACGTCACCGGTCTATGACGGCGACGGCAAGATCAAGGCCGCGGTCAATATCATGCGCGACATTACGGAACAGATACAGATGGAGAACAAGGTCAGGGAATCGGAAAAGATGTATCGCACCATTTTCGAACTGACGGATACCCCCGCTGGGGTTCTTGGAGAGAGTGGTACCCTGGTCATGGTCAATCATGAATTCGAGCAACTGACCGGTTATGTGAAAAGGGAGATCGAAGGGAGACGGAAATGGACAGACTTTTTTCCTCCTGATGACGTTCCACACATCGAAGCCTTTCGCCGTGAAAGAATGGCGAACGCCGGCGGCAGAATGAAAGCATATGAGACCCGGCTGCTTACGGAAAACAATGAGACGATAAAGGTGCTCATGAATATGCTCTGTATTCCCGGGACGCCTCACAGCCTGGTTTCCTTTACGGACATAACGGTGAAAAGGAGCGGATATGCCGGCCTTAACGAGGAAGAGAGGCAATTCCGCGAAATGGTTCAAAACGCCAACAGCATTATTTATCGGCGCACACCGGAAGGGATTATCCAATTTATCAACCGTTACGCCCAGAATTTCTTCGGTTACGCGGAAGAGGAAATCGTCGGAAAAAATGTGATCGGGACCATTGTGCCACCGGTGGACAGCTCCGGTCGTGATCTGGCAAAAATGATTCATGATATTACGTTTTCTCCTCAACATTATATCTGGAATGAAAACGAGAACATGCTGCGGAATGGCGAGCGGGTTTGGATTACCTGGGCAAATAAAGTCATCTATGACGAATATGGAAAAGAAAAAGAGGTGCTCTGTGTGGGCCAGGATGTTACGGAGCGGCGGAAGATGGAACTGGCTTTGAAGACAAGCGAGGAGGAATCAAGGAAAAAAGCCCAGGTCCTGAGAGAAACAAACGTCGCCATGAAAGTCCTGCTGCGGAAGATGAAAAAAGAACGGGAGGAAATCGAACAGAATTTAACGCTGAATGTTCAAGATCTGATAAGGCCGCAACTCGAACGGTTGCAGAGAAGCGGATTGAAGGAGGATCAGACCGAAATAATCGGCGAGATCGTGTCAAATCTCAACGGGATTGCCTCGTCGTTTCTGAGTTCCGTCCAAGCCCATTGCCGTTATGCCGGAATGACACCCATGGAAATGGAGATCGCAAATTTAATCCGGGAAGGGAAATCGACGAAGGAAATAGAACAATTTTTGAAAATTACCAGGAGCGCCGTCAATTTTCATCGTGCAAATATCAGGAAAAAACTGGGGCTGACCGGCAGGAAGTGGAATCTGACGGCATATCTGCTTTCCCTCGGTTAAGCATTGGATCGCAAAGACGCATCATTTTCTGCGGCCGGGGGATGAACGGTTGGAACGGCGCCAGCCCACGGGAATGCGGTCTCTTCTTAAGCCGGTCCCGGCAGATCCGGTTCGAGGCCAAGTTCCCTGATCATGTCCATGTCCTGCCGGATGCTTCTTCCCGCGGTGGTCAGGTAATTACCGACCATGCATCCATTCGCGCCGGCCATGAAAATCCAGGACTGAAAATCTTTCAGGGTCACCTCACGGCCTCCGCACACGAGTATATTCTTCTCCGGATTGATAAAGCGGAAAAGGGCGATACTCTTGAGCGCTTCCATCGGCGTGAGCAGGGGCCGGTTTGCCATTTTTGTTCCCGCGATCGGATTAAGAAAATTCAGGGGGATGCCGTCCACATCGAGGTCACGGAGAGTGCAGGCCAGTTCGACCCGCTGCTCCCAGGTTTCACCGAGACCGAGGATGCCACCGGAGCAGATCTGAAAACCCTGCTCCTTCGCTAATTGGACGGTATCGATATCGTCGTCGTAGTCATGGGTGGTGCAGACCTGATCGAAAAAGCTGCGTGCCGTTTCCAGGTTATGGTGATAGACGGAGACGCCGCTTGTCCGGAGGGCCCGGGCGCGCTCCGGTGTGAGGGTTCCCAGAGAAGCGCATACGGTCACATCCGTGGACCGGGTGATCCGCCCGGCCGATTGGCAAACCGTGGCAATGTCCGACTCCGAAAGCATCAGGCCGCTGGTGACCATGGAAAATCGTGTGGCGCCGGCAGAACGGCGTACCGACGCTTCGGCGACCATGTCGTCTTCCGCTTTGAGATCGTAAATGGGTACGCCTGTCTGATGGTGGGAGGACTGGGCACAAAAGGCGCAATCTTCCGTACAGAGCCCGGATTTGGCGTTTAAGATGGCACAGAGAATGACATGGTTTGCCTTGTAGGCCCGGGTAATCTTGCCGGCGCAGGCCAGGAGATCAAAGGTGTCCTTTTCAGGAAGCCGCGCCAGTGCGCAGGCTTCATCGTAAGTGGGAAGGTGGCCTTCATCAATGATCCCTTCGGCCAGTTGTACAATCATCTTTTTAAACATGGTGGGTTCCGAGCTTTCCGCCTTTCTTCCAGCGTTTATGGCGATTTTTTTAGCAGACAAAGTCCCATACGTCAACCGTAAAGAAAAATCAAGTTGACAATAAAGAAGGCAAGATGGTATGAGCGCCCCATGTCAACCAAGGACACATTGTTGAAATATCTCAAGGAATCGGCGGGGATATGGGTATCCGGCGAATCCATTGCGGCGGCCTTCATGATGTCCCGCAGTGCAATCTGGAAACACATCAAGGCTCTGCAGGAAGAAGGATACGGCATCGATTCATCAACACGCAGGGGTTACCTCCTCCGGAGCATTCCCGACCTGCTGCTGCCGGCCGAAATCAGGGACGGCATGGGCACGGCCTTGCTGGGCCGGGAACGGATCGAGTATTTCCGGGAGACCGATTCGACGAATTTGAGAGCGCGGGCTTTGGCCCATGAAGGCGCCGGTGAGGGGACCATCGTCGTGGCGGAAACCCAGACCCAAGGTCGCGGGAGAAGGGGCAGGACCTGGTTTTCCCCCGAGGGTGGCGGCATTTACATTTCCATCCTTTTGCGCCCGCGGGTTTCACCACATGACGCCCCTCAGCTTACCCTCATGACGGCGGTGGCCATGGCAGATACCCTGCGGGAAA
>CAYPKE010000160.1:0-5428 GCA_964411235.1 uncultured Syntrophales bacterium | reverse complement strand
TCCGATGTTACCTTTGTGGACGCTTTCAGCATCGAGTTCGGCAGCCCGGGGGTTATTGACGAGCCCATCTTTGTCGACGCGGACTCCACACTCGATCTCAACGATACGAACCTCATCGCCCGGGCGGGCAGCGATCTTCTGCTGGCGACGCCCTACGCGGTGATCGAGAATGACGGCACGGTCGATGGGACCTTCGGGGAAAACCTGAGCAAGGGGTTTGCGAATCCCGACATCACGGTAGCCTGGGAGGATCCCGAGGTTAGAGGTGAAGACGCGGCGGTGGTCTTCGGATTTGCGCCGCGGAACAACGTCATGGGCAGAGCGATCAACACGGCTTCCGCCCTGCTGACGCAGAGAAACAACCATCTGCTCGCTTCTCTGTATCGTCCCAACCTGTTTGGGCCCGGCTATGCCGAAGAGACCGGAAGTCCGAAGGTGTACGCCCAGGCCCCCCAGGCGAGCATGAGCGACGCGGCCCCGGCAGCGCAGGCGCATCGCTATCACAATGGCGTTTATTTCCTTCCCTACTACAGCAAGCTGGACGATTCGGGGATAGGAGCCGACGCGGATTCCTACGGATTCCTGCTCGGGTATGAAAGGCTTCTCGGCAACGGTTGGAGTGCCGGGGTGTTCGGCGGTTTCGGTCAAAGCGACGTTGATTTTACCGGAATCTACTCCAAAAACAGCGAAGACCAGGATGTGTTAACCCTGGGCTTCCATGCCCTTTACGATCAGCCCGTGTGGTATGTGGACTTTCTGATGAACTACAACAGGATTTCGCATGACTACAAGGGCAGAACCGGTGCGAACTATGAATTGCTGGAAAAGGCCGATTACGACAGCGACGTGTTGATTTCCCAGTTGCTGGCCGGATACAAGATCGGTCTCGCGCAGGACGCCACCCTGTCCCCCTATCTTGGGCTGAGATGGACCCACTGGGACACCGAAAGCTACAGGACGAAGGTTGCATCTCCCTGCTGGAGCAAGAAGTATGGTTCCTTCGATGACGACTGGTTCAAGCTCATTGCCGGCCTAGATGCCGACAAGAAGTGGGCGGGCGCCGGTGCGGCGATCTGGAGGGTTTACGGCGGACTGAAACTTGAGTACGCCCTCAACACCCAGGAAGTGGCCATGTCTCAGACGTTGCAGGGTCTGCGGGCTTCGGTGAAAGAGGATGTCTCCGACACGTCTCTCATCGGCAATGTGGGGCTCGAATACGGCAAAGACCGGTTCACGGTGAATCTGGATTTGACGGGTGAATTCAATTCGGACTACGAAGCGTACACCGGTTGGTTCCGGTTCGGTTATAAATTCTAAACCCGAAAGGGGGCCTCCGGCCCCCTTTTTTTTGCCCCTTGTGTCGGCGGTTCCGGCATGATCCGGTTAATCCTGCGGGAGGGACCGGAAAACGCCGGTCGGGACTTTTCGAGCTGCCGGGTGTGCCTGGTGTCTTTGTGGATTATTGATTCGCTGGGCAAAACGGAGATAATGCAAAAACCCTCGAAGGCGTGGTGCTTATGCCTTCGAGGGGTGAGGAGAGGAAGCCGCTTTTGCCGTCTGGTCTGGGTCGTGAGTCATGTCCGTTTTGCTTGGTCTTTTTAGGGTGATTGTCACCACGAAGACCCTGTGTATTTCCTGTCGTTAACTCTCCTGGCCACATGAATCATGACGCGCATCGCAGCTCCTCTTGATTTTAATTTAACCATGGGCTGCTTTTTGTCAACCACGGTCGATGCCGGAAACGAATCCAAAAGCGTTGCCGGAGTGCGATTTGAAAGTTTGTGCCGGGTACGGCAGCTGTGTTAACATTCGCCATCAATCTTCTTGAAAGGAGTTTTCCATGACCGAAGGAACCGTAAAAACAAATTCGCAAATTAAAGAGGAAATCATCGCGTTCCTGGACAAATGCTGCGGCCTGGTTGACAGCGTAAAGGAAGAACATCGGTGCGGGACGATTCATCGCAATTGCCTCGTTCTGGCAACCTCTCGCAACGATATGCCCCGTGCAACGCCACTGGAGTTCTTTAATGAAGGCCTCACGCTTTACATGTTTGTCGAGGCCGGGGGAAAAACGGCAAACATCAGGCATAACGACAATGTCTGCGCCGCCGTGTATGAACAGCCAATGCGTCATGATGTGCTGCAGAAGAGTCTCCAGATTTTCGGCAAGGCGCAGTTGATCAGTGCCAAGGATGATGAGCAGCTCTTCAAGGAAAAGGCGCGGAAGTGGAACATGTACACAGTTGCCGAATCGCTGGGAAAGCCCCTGTTGAAAGATTTGAAAGTTGAGGGCTCAGAGAGGAACGCGATGATAGAAAAAATTCTGACGACCCTGCTCATGATCAGGATAGAACCCTATCATGTCATTGTCCGTGAGTATCATCCGGATTTCACCATGCCGAAATACGAATGGAAAGCGTCGGAAGAAAAGTAAACATCCTGAGAATACCGCCGGAAAAGCTGTCTCCCGCTACACTGAGGGCGGTCATCGAAGAATTTGTAACCCGTGACGGGACGGATTACGGAGCATCGGAATTGTCCCTGGAGAAAAAGGTGGCACAGGTTCGTGAGGAGATTGCATCGGGAAAGGCCATTCTGCTGTTCGATCGGGAAACTCAGGCCTGCGCCATTGTTTCCCGGAACGACCCCCGGATAAAGGAGATCGATACCGGGGATTGACGGGTTCGCATGGAATGCTCCTGCTTTCCTTCCTGTCACTCGTCCGGGTTATCCAGAAACTTCCTTAAGGCAGGAACCAGGTATATTTCGCTCAAATCACAGCGTTTCAGGTTGTAAGTCAGAACCTGGATTTTTTCCTGGACGGAGGCCTTCTTGTTGATGATCAGGTATTCCTGCCCCCGTAACAGGCAGTAACCGCCGATGCGGAATGAACCGTACACCGTCAGGGATTCGTAAAGGACCCTGATGCCCAGCCTTTCGGCCAATTCCTCCAGAAGTTGCAGTGTGCCCCGGTCGTCCATGTCTGATACCGCCAGGATTGAAGCCCGCTTGCTTATACGAGAATGACGATTCCACAATAGGGCAAAAGTTGTTTCATGCAAAAGGAAATTTTTCCTGCCGCGTGGATTTCCTTTCGTTGTGATATAAAATCCTCGGCGTGCAGGGTTTCTCCTGATGCGTCAGGTTCCATCCGCAAGCCGTCATGCACGAATCGGAGCTTGCTGCACGGTTTCTGTTTTCGTTTTCATTGCTTTACAGGCAGCCCTTGCCTTAAACTGTAACCATGAAAAAGGAAATCAACACCAATTATGGCCTGCACAGACAAAAGGAGGGCGTATGAAGGTTCTGGTCATCAACAGCGGCAGTTCGTCCCTCAAGTATGAGCTTTTTGATCTCAACACCGAGTCATCCCTCATGAGCGGCAGCGTTACCCGTATCGGGCTGGAAGGGGCAAAACACCGATACCGGCACGGGAAAGCGGAGGCGGCGCCGGATGTCATCGCGCCGGATCATGTTTCCGCACTCGCTGTCGTCCTTGAGGCGGTCGCCGCGTCCGAGGGCGCCCCGGTTAAAAGCCTGGATGAGATCGGCGCCGTGGCCCACCGAATCGGTCACGGCGGGTCCGTATACAGGGGGCCCGTGATGATCGACCAGGCCGTAATCGACGAAATACGTCGCCTGGTGCCGCTGATGCCCCTCCATCACCCGGCCATGCTGGCCGGCATCGAAGCCTGCAGGAAAGTCATTCCCGGTGTGCCGCAGGTCGCCGTTTTCGATACGGCCTTCCACCGGTCGATTCCCGATGAAGCGGCGATCTACGCCCTTCCCTATGAGATTTTCGAGCGGGGGATCAGGCGGTTCGGGTTTCACGGGAATTCGCACGAATACGTTGCCTTGAAGGCGGCTGAATTCCTCGAGACGCCTCTCCGGCGCCTGAATGTCATTTCCTGTCATCTGGGAAACGGGGCCAGCCTGTGTGCCATCCAAAGGGGACATTCCATAGATACGAGCATGGGTTTCAGCCCGCTGGAGGGGCTGATCATGGGAACGCGCGTCGGCGACCTCGATCCGGGAATCATCACCTACCTGATGCGTTCGGACAATCTGGGGATGGAGGAGCTTGACGAAATGCTGAACAACGCCGGCGGGCTGGCGGGTATTTCCGGCGTCAGCTCCGACATGAGGGAAATCCTTGTCGCCGCGGAAGAGGGGAATGCACGGGCCCTCCTGGCGGTCAAGGCTTTCTGCTACCGGATCAAGCGCTATATTGGATCATACCATGCCGTCCTGGGGGGTGCCGATGTGCTGATTTTTACGGGCGGCATCGGCGAAAACAGCTGTGGAATCCGGGCGCGCTCGGTTCAGGGTATGGAAAAACTGGGATTTGCCGTGGACCCCCTGCGCAATGAACGGTGTGCTGTGGACGACCGGAGTCCGGTTTATGATATCGGCGCCCGCTACACGCATGCTCACATTCTGGTGATTGCCACGAACGAAGAGCTGATGATTGCGCGGCAATGTGCCTGTGCCCTCGATTACAAGCGCTCCATCAGGCATGACCTGATGGCGACGGACAGGCGCCCCATACGTGTTTCCGTTTCCGTTCGGCATGTACATCTGAGCGCGGCAGATGCGAAAGTCCTTTTCGGGCCGGATTACGTGCTTTCCGAAAAAAAACGCCTTCATATAGAGAGCCAGTATGCGTCACAGGAAACGGTCAATTTGATCGGCCCGCTGGGCAGGGTGGACAATGTCCGGGTGATCGGTCCCGAACGCGACAAAACACAGGTCGAGATATCCCGAACGGAAGAATTCAAGCTGGGCATCGATGCGCCGATCCGGGAATCCGGCGACCTGGAAGGGACGCCCGGCATCATCCTGGAAGGACCGGCGGGAAAGGTTGAAATCCCCGAAGGCGTGATTTGCGCCATGCGCCATATACACATGTCTCCGGAAGACGCCGGGGACTATGGCGTCAAGGATCGGGATATCGTCATGGTGCGTATCGAGGGGGAGCGTGAACTCATCTTCGGGGACGTCATGGTACGGGTGAGCCCCGATTACAAGCTGGAAATGCATATCGATACGGATGAAGCGAACGCTGCGGAACTACCCCCCGTTGCGGAGGGCTATCTCGTCCGCATCGAGTCGCGCTGACCGGAACGAGGACTTTTAGGGGGCCTGCCGGTGTGAACCGCCCGTCATGTCGCCGTTTGCGGGATCCTGCAAAGGTTATGCATCCGATCTTGAGAGTATTGCGGAAGCGGTCTCTCGAAGTGAATTGGATGAAGCGCCATCACAGGAAAAAATAAAGAGGAACAGGGGATTCACGAATGTTCGGGAAATTAGCGAAATATTGTTGGCTTTGTTTTTTCGTTGCGCTTTTGGCGGCACCGGCTTGTCCGGCCGGGGCCGATTTAAGCCGGCAAAGGCAATCCTTTCTCGAGGCGGAAGAAGCCTTGGCGAA
>CAYPKE010000159.1:0-5473 GCA_964411235.1 uncultured Syntrophales bacterium | reverse complement strand
GCCTTGCATCATGATATGTAACGCCGGCAAAATCCTGCAGGGGCTCATCGACGTGGTTTTCCCGCCACGGTGCGGCACCTGCGGCAAAGTGCTGGCCGAAGGATCCGGTCCTTATTTCTGCGAAGCGTGCCGATCCGATTTTGACCTGTGTATGTCACCCCTATGCCCCTCCTGCGGTATACCCTATGCAGATCGGAGTGGAACGGACCACCTTTGCGAACGGTGCCTGACGTCTCCTCCACCCTACTCCGCGTGCCGGTCCGTCGCCACCTACCGGGGCGTCCTGCAGGAGGCGATCCACCGCGTGAAATACGGCCGTGATGTCACGGTCGGCGAAATGCTCGGAGAACTGATGGCCGAATGCAGTGATTCCCTACTCAACACGGACGGTTACTCGATGGTCCTCCCCGTCCCGCTGCACACCCGCAAACTGCGGGAAAGGGGGTTCAACCAGTCCCTGCTGCTCTCGCGGCCGGTCGCCAGACGGCGGGGCCTGAAACTCGATTACACCGTCCTGAAGAAGAAATTCCACACGGAACCTCAGATCTCCTTCGGACGAACGGAAAGAACGGAAAACCTGAAAGGGGCCTTTGTAGTCACGGATCCCCTCCGGATAAAAGGGAAGAAAATCGTTCTGATTGATGATGTATTCACGACCGGCAGCACGGTAAGGGAGTGCGCCCGGGCACTGAAGAAATCCGGTGCCGAGGCGGTCTCCGTTTTCACCCTGTGCCGGACTCTCAACTGATCTGCAGGCGGTGCCAGAAGAATAAGGAGTGTGAATTGGGCAAGATTCTGTCGCGTAATGAACTGAAAATCGAAATCGATACCCTGCGGCGGCAGGGAAAGAAAATCGCCTTCACCAACGGCTGCTTCGACATCCTCCACGTGGGCCATGTCCGCTACCTGCAGGAGGCAAAAAAAGAAGGGGACGTCCTTGTCCTGGCGCTCAACAGCGATCGGTCCGTGCGGTCAATCAAAGGTGACAAAAGACCGATCGTCCCGGAAGGGGAAAGGGCCGATGTGCTCGCCGCCCTCGCGTGCATCGATTATGTAACGATTTTCGATGAGGAGACCCCCCTGGCCCTGATCGAAACCCTAAGACCGGACGTTTTGATCAAGGGGGGAGACTGGGCGGAGGAAAACATTGTCGGCCGCGACTCCGTACGCAGCTGGGGGGGACGCGTTACCGTTATTCCTGAAATTGAGGGCGCCTCGACAACCAACATCATCGAAAAGATCAAAACCCTCCACACCGAGCCATAGGATCTCCGAATCCTTTCGCAACGCACCCTGTCCGTAAATTTCGAAGCAAATTCTCCCATCATTTTCTCCTTTACAAACCGTAAGCTTTCAGGTAATTAGAATGACCTTTTGACAGACTGCGGGAAATGGAGTGCATAACCATGAAACCGGACAAATTAGCGTTTTTCAGATTGATGCTAACGCAGAAGATTAACGAACTGCTGGACGAAGCGGAAAAAACCGTTTCGGAAATGACGAACGAAAAGGTCAATTTTCCGGATCCGACCGATCGTGCTTCCCTGGAATCGGACCGCAACTTCGAACTGCGTATCCGGGACAGGGAAAGAAAGCTCATCGCTAAAATGCAGGAAGCGATCAAGCGAATCGACGACGGAACATTCGGTGTCTGTGAAGACTGTGGCGGGCCTATTTCGGAAAAGCGCCTGATGGCCAGGCCTGTCACCACCTTATGTATCGAATGCAAAACAAAGCAGGAAAAATTAGAGAAGCTGAAGGGAGAGTAATCCAGGACTGAACTTTCTTTTTCTCCATGAACCGGCGTCCTCTGTTCCGTAAAGCCGCTTGCGGAACGGGGACGCTTTTTGCTTTCTCCGGCAAGAAATCCTGAGAGCCTGCCGTCATGTTCGCCAAGATTGCCGTTAACATTCCGACCGACAGGAACTTCACTTACGCCATCCCGGGGCATCTCGAATCCGCCGCCGTTCCCGGGAAAAGGGTCCTTATTCCCTTCGGTAAGCGGATCCGGACCGGTTATCTGATTGAAACGCTTCAGGAAGCCGAAGAAATCGAGATAAAGCCCCTCCACCGCATTCTGGATGCGGAGCCCCTCTTCACGGCTGTTGATCTGCAGTTTTACCAGTGGCTTGCGTCCTACTACCTTCAGCCCCTGGGTCGGGTGCTGGCGGAAGCCCTTCCCGCTGGCATCAATCCCAGAACGGAAAGGTTTATTTGCGCCTCTACGGACCCTGCGGACTCCGGCACATCGCCCCTGACAGACACGGAGTCATGCTTCCTGGACATTCTGAACCGCAGTTCCTCCGGCATAAGCTGGAAACAGGCAAAACGGTTGATCCCGGAAAAATCATTGGACATCACCCTGAAATCGCTTCAGCAAAAGGGCCTGATTCTTTTCGAGGAACGGGTGAACGCAAGCCGTGTCGTCGGCAGGACGGAAAAGCGATTTGCCGCATGCACCGACCCCTTGCCCGCTGGTTTAAGTCTCACGGCAAGACAGCGGGAACTTCTTAATTATATTTCAGAATCAGGGGAATCCACCCTTGACGCCCTTAGGAAGCAAATCTGTTACAGTCCTTCACTCCTGACCGCCCTGCGCCGGAAGGGATGTATTCGGATTGTCGAGCGCGAATTTTTCCGAACGCACGCCGGGCCGTTGCCACGGAATGGCTTGAGCGACCCGCCGGAGCTCAATTCCGATCAGCGGCAAGCGGCCGAATCCATCCGGCGAATGCTGAGCCGGAATCTTTTCTCGGCATGCCTGCTCCACGGGGTGACCGGAAGCGGCAAGACAGAGGTGTACCTGAATGCGATCGCCGAGTCGATGCAACGGGGCGGCGGCGTGCTTTGCCTGGTTCCGGAAATCTCCCTCACGACACAGATCATGCAGCGAATCCGCAACCGCTTCCCCGGGCTGGAGGTTGCCGTCTGGCACAGCGACATTTCGGATACCCTGCGTTATGACATCTGGCGACGCTGCCTGCGCGGGGAAATACAGGTGGTTGTCGGCGCCCGCTCGGCCGTTTTCGTTCCCGTTAAAAATTTAAAATTGGTCATTGTGGATGAAGAACACGACGGATCCTACAAGCAGGATGAAAGGACCCGATACAACGGCCGCGATGCCGCCGTCATGCGCGCCAAGCTGGCGAATGCCACCGTCATCCTCGGCTCCGCAACGCCGGGCCTGCAGACTTACTATCACGCCCGTTCGGGAAAACACGCCTATCTGAACCTTCCCGAACGAGTTGGAAACAGGCCCCTTCCACGGGTGGATATCATTTCCATGGTCCACGAGCGGACCGCTGCGGGTAATGTCCCCGTCCTGTCCGCCGCCCTCTCGGCCGCCATGGCCGAAAACCTTGCCGGGGGCGGCCAAACCCTCCTGTTTCTCAACCGCAGGGGCTTCAACACCTTCCTTTACTGTCCCGATTGCCGTCAGGCACTCTCCTGCCCTCACTGCACGGTTTCCCTCACCTATCACAGCGAAACCGGCCGTCTTCACTGCCATTATTGCGACCACCAGACCCAGGCGGTATCCTTGTGCCCCTCCTGCGGCGGACGCCGTGTTTTCCGCTACGGCACAGGCACGGAACGCCTCGAGGAAGAGGTCAGGCGGCTTTTCCCGAAGGCCGTCATCGGGCGGATGGACCGGGACGCCGTTTCCCGCCGGGGCAGCCGCGAGCGCATTCTTGAGCGCCTGGAAAGCCGGGAAATCGATGTTCTCGTAGGCACGCAAATGATCACCAAGGGGCACGACTTTCCCCACATTACCCTCGTCGGCGTGATTTGCGCCGACCTGTCCTTAAATATTCCCGACTTCCGGGCGGCGGAAAAGACCTTTCAGCTCCTGACCCAGGTTGCCGGCCGCAGCGGTCGGGGAGAGGCGCCGGGGCGGGTAATCATACAGACTCTCAATCCGGACCACTACGCGATCGCGAGAGCCGGTTTTCACGATTACGCTTCTTTTTTCGAGGACGAAATCGCCCTCCGCCAAGCCTTTGCCTACCCGCCGTTCACACGGATGATCACGCTCCATCTTTCCGCCCTCGACAAAGCCCCTGCGGAACGTGAAATGGCGATTCTGAAGGAAACTCTGAAGGTGTTACAGGAGAGCAACCGGTACTATGAACAGATTGCCGTGATCGGACCTACCCGCGCGCCGATCGAAACAATCCGCGGCCGCCACCGCTGGCAGATCATTTTGAAAGGGCGTGAAATCAAACCGCTGCACGGCCTGGCCCGGACCCTCATCGAACAGAATCGCTCACGGACGTTGCAGATCGCCGCCGACGTGGACCCGCTCAATTTCATGTAATGATGACATCACGCCGCCGTTCCTTTTGCTTGACACCCGAACGGCTTTTTCGATAAGTCTCACCAGGGAGGAAACCACGCCATGCAAGCGCCTACCATCCTGTTCATGGGAACGCCCGATTTCGCCGTTCCTTCGCTCCAAACGCTGATTGAACAACGGCTGCCCCTCCTTGCTGTTGTCACCCAGCCGGACCGTCCCGGTGGAAGGGGCCGCCGGTTGATGCCCCCTCCCGTCAAGACCCTTGCCGAGCAACACGGCTTGCCCGTACTGCAACCCGAACGCATCCGGGATGAACCGTTTCTCAAGTTATTCCGTGATCTTGCGCCCGAGCTGGTTGTCGTGGTCGCTTTCGGCCAGATCC
Organism: uncultured Syntrophales bacterium; assembly: GCA_964411235.1. Taxonomy (GTDB): domain Bacteria; phylum Desulfobacterota; class Syntrophia; order Syntrophales; family JAAYKM01; genus JAAYKM01. Next base: position 797 of record CAYPKE010000159.1, on the reverse strand, counting down.
TGCCGGGAGAAATGATTCACCGCCCCCGTCATGGCTGCATCAACGTGCATCCTTCGCTGCTGCCGAAATACCGGGGCGCCGCCCCCATCCAGTGGAGTCTCATCAGGGGCGAGGAGACAACCGGCATGACCATCATGCAGATGGATGAAGGCGTGGATTCGGGGGACATTCTGCTTCAGGAAAGGGTGCCGATCGGACCGGAGGAAGACTGCGGAAGCCTTCATGACCGCCTGGCCATCCTGGGAGCCGACATGCTTTTCCAGACCGTCACGATGATTGCAGACCAGTCGATCCGCCCCGTCAAACAGGATCACAGCCGGGCAACGTTCGCCCCGCGGATCAGGAAAGAGGACTGCCTCATCGACTGGAACAGGCCAGTCCGGGACGTCCTGTCCCTCATTCGGGCTTTGTCCCCAAACCCCGGAGCCTACACATTCCTGGACGGGAAAAAACTCAAGCTATACAACGCCAGGGGTGAGGAAGCTTCCCACATTCCACAACCGGGAACTTTCTTTGAACTGCCGGACGGCAGGCCGGCCGTCACCGCCGGGAACGGCCTCATCTTTCCGCAGGATATCCAGATGGAGAATAAAAACCGTATGTCCATACAGGATTTCATCCGGGGCTATCGTATCGCACCGGGCACCGTTTGCGGGCCGCCGTAAAGGCGATTGCTTCGGTATTCATTCCGCGGGCCCGACGGCGATTTCCTTTTTTTCTCTACAGGTTATCCTGCTCGACTTCAACCATGTCCAGCACCTCCCGGATCTTATCCGCCAGAACGCCCGGCGAAAAGG
>CAYPKE010000158.1:4113-5496 GCA_964411235.1 uncultured Syntrophales bacterium | reverse complement strand
AACATATGAAACAATACAAAAAAAAGGCAAACGACTTAATTCGGATTATGAAAGTAATAATATCTGGGCCAAATTTGGAGTAGAGCCTAAAGAAGGATCCGAGTATTATGTAAATTTCCACTATCTGGACAGAGATAAAGCCTGGTCCCCGTCAACGAATAACATCCAATATTTTGACGGTAGACCTTATTTTACGCAGTTCGTCCGCATACCCGGCTATAAAGATTGGGGAATTGATCTGGATGCCAAACAAAAGGTTCATGATAAGGTGGCCTTGAAAGCAAAACTGTTTTATCACCATCATAACGATAATTTGGATTCCTATACCGATCAGACATACTCAACGCAGCTTGCTCACAGTTCCTATAAGGATTACATCCTTGGCGGTTCTTTCTTTGCCGATTACAAACCGGTCGATTGGGACACCTTAAGATTTTCTGTTCATTATAAAAAAGATAATCATCAGCAACGTGACGACAAGTACCTGCCTTTTGAGGAATCTGCATCCTTCACCGGTTCTGTGGGTATGGAAAATGAATTTAACCTGGTTAGCAATTTGTCCTTTGTGGCCGGCATCAGTTATGACTGGTTTAGTGTGGACAAAGCTGAAAAAACCAACACGAAGAGCAACGGCGATTTCGATTATATGAGCGAATACCCCACCAGTGATAGTGATTGTGTTAATCCGATGGCGGGTTTGACCTATACCTTTTCCGCCAGAACGAAAATTTTCGGTTCGGTAGCCCACAAAAGCCGTTTCCCTACTTTAAACGAGTTTTACTCCAGTAAAGGGGGAAATTCGAATCTGAAAGCGGAAAAAAGTTGGAATTATACTCTGGGAGTATCGCGTCCGATTTCCACATACGCAAGTACAGGAATATCATTGTTCTATTATGATGTTGAAGACATGATTTCCAAGGATGGTCCAGGTTGGCTCGGTATCAATTACAACGTAGGTAAAGTCGAACTGTACGGTTTCGAGATGAATGCCGAGGTTTACCCGCTGCACGGTTTGCTCCTGCGGGTCGACTATACATATGAAGAGGCCCGCAACCGGACTGACGGGAGGGTAACCGACGATGTAACCTCTGTTCCCAAGCATAAAGTTGACGTTGGTGTTCAATACGCAGTTCCTGTGGGTAAAACCCGGCTTAATTTGAACATGACGTATGTTGACAAGACGTACTCCCAACTGCCGACTCCGTCAAACCCGACAACAGAAGTGCTTGAGACGGGCAGTTACACGATATTTTATGCCAAGATTACACAGCCCATCTGGAAATATTTTGAAGCTTACGTGGCTTGCAAAAATATTTTCGACAAAAATTACGAACCGGAAGTCGGTTATCCTGCTCCCGGACGCAGCTTTTGGGCGGGCCTTTC
>CAYPKE010000158.1:0-4013 GCA_964411235.1 uncultured Syntrophales bacterium | reverse complement strand
AAAAAATGGAATGGCTTAAAGTTGTCGTCGATTATGGGATCATCGGATTTTTGATCTTTTTGAGTGTGATTGCCATCGGGATCGCCATCGAACGGTTTTATTTTTTTAAACATATCAAAGTGAACACTTTCCCGGATCTGAAGAGTCTGGAGATCGAACTCACGAAAAAAATCCATCTCATCGCCACTATCGGCAGCAATGCGCCATACATCGGTCTTTTAGGAACGGTTATGGGCATCATGCTGACTTTTTATATGATCGGGCAGGAAGGTTTTATGGACACGGGCAAGATTATGGTCGGTCTGGCCCTGGCTCTGAAGGCTACAGCCATAGGCCTTTTGGTGGCCATTCCATCCGTGTCTTTATACAATTTCCTACTGAGAAAAGTTAAGGTTTTACTCATGAGCTGGGAGATTGAACATGAAAGAAAAAGAATTTGATTATATCAATGTCATTCCTCTGGTTGATGTCATGCTGGTGCTTCTGACAATTGTGTTGACGACCTCCTCCTTTATCGCCGGCGGCATGATCCCCCTGGATTTGCCCAAAGCCAAAACCAGCGCAGGTGAAGTCCTCAAAACACAGACGATTGAAATCGGTCGTGCCGGAGAAATATATTTGAATGCAAAACCTGTGTCCATGGAAGCATTGAAAACCGACTTGGAAATCATGAACAAAGAGATACCCGTTTTAATCAGGGCCGATCGTCATACCATCCTGCAAAACTTTGTTAATGTCCTTGACGTCGTCAAGAGTCTGGAATTTAGCCGTATCAATGTCCAAACTGAGGGAAAGCCGTGAATTTCCAGATTAGGGCCTTTCAGATATCCTTTTTACTTCACGGCTTGATTTTTGCCCTTGCCGTCATTCTCAGCACCTATATGGTTCCCTGCAAAAAAACGTTGGTTATTTATTTCGATTTGCTCAAACCGGCGTCTGATGCCACAGAGGTCAAGCCGGCGGCATCGGCTCCTGTGATGAGAAAAAAGCTCATTACGCCCAAAGCCCCGCAACCTGCCATAATAAAAGAACCGCTCCTGCTGCCGAACGAAAAGATCCGGATAGCGCAGACGCCTGTGCCGGACATCCCCCCGGTGGTGAAACTACCCGAAACCCACAAGCTGGATAGCCGTCAGGTGGAACAGGGAATGGCTGATCAAGCAAAGGCGATAAAGGAAGATTCTGCGGGAATCTGGGGCATTTCAAAGAAAGGATCTCAGAAGAGTGTCGGCACGGGTGAAGCCGAAGGTTTGGAGAAAGGAACAGGTATGGGTGGCAATGCCGATGACGGGAAAGATACGGCTAATCGAAAGTATTTAAACGACCACTTTGCTTATATCCGGGATAAAATTCTCAGAAACATCAGCTATCCTGATACGGCAAGACGAATGGGCTGGCAGGGGATAGTTATTCTTTCCTTTATCATCACGACCGATGGCTCCGTGAGAGCGTTTAAGGTGATACAAAGTTCAGGCTTTAAAATTCTGGATAGGAGCGCTGTCGAGACCGTACGCGACGCATCGCCTTTCCCCATGCCGCCCGGTGAGGCCCGGTTGGTCATCCCCATTAATTATCGTCTGGAATAATCGTTGGTTTGGAACAAACTGAATTATGAAGAACACAGGGTTCGAACAGCGCGGAAATCGTTCGCAAGAACAAACCTGGAGGGAGGAATGGAAGGTGAAAACCAAAAACAAATTGGACTTTGAAACCTGTCTCAATGAGGCCAAAGCCTTTCACGGAGAGGCATGCGCCGGCACCATTTTGGGCACCCGTATGGCAATCCGTGGCCTCAGTGAGATTGGCATCACCGATCCGAAAGGCGCCGATCGGAAGAGCGTTATCGTTTATGTGGAAATGGATAGGTGCCCTGCCGACGCGATTTTAGCAGTGACCGGCTGTCGCCCCGGCAAACGAGCCATGAAAATCCTTGATTATGGCAAAATGGCGGCAACTTTTGTCAATCTGAAAACAGGCAAGGCTGTCCGTATTTCAGAGATAAATAAAGACGGCAACAAGGTTATGACGAGAGAAGAAATCGAGAAATCGCCTCGTACAGAAGAATTTGCCATGATGCCCTTTGAAGACATCTTTGAGATTCGGGAAGTCCGCGTGGATCTCAAGCCTGAAAACTTGCCGGGAAAACCGCTCCATATTGTTACCTGTGAGGTCTGTGGAGAACGGATCATGGATTTGCGGGAAGAACAAAAGGATGGGAAAGTCCTGTGCCGTCCCTGTGCAGCAGGAAGAAACTACTACACCAATCTTGAGGAAAAGCGATTGTGAATCCTGAAGCCGTAACACATGAGATTCGGCAGGAACAAACCCAATCGCGTTGCTTGCACGATGACGTCCTTGACGTTAAGACAATTGATTGGAACCATGTCTGGCGGGCTCGTCTTGCCAGGTGCGGCTCAACCAAACGGGATGCCGGCTTCTGGGACGGAAGGGCCGCCTCCTTTGCCAAATCCATCACAGAAAAGGCTTATGCCGACCAGTTTCTGGCCATCATGAAACCCGAAGCACACTGGAGTGTGCTCGATATGGGTTGCGGAAGTGGTGCCCTGGCCATTCCCATGGCGAAACGGGTTTCTTCTATCACCGCGGTCGATTTTTCAGGTGCGATGCTGGACATCATTCATAAACAATGCGCAGATCAAACCGTCCGCAATATAACAACTATCCTCGGTCGCTGGGAAGATGACTGGGAAAAGCTCGGCATCGAACCATGCGATGTGGCCGTAGCCTCCCGCTCCCTGACGATCGATGATCTGCAGGCGTGTATCCTGAAACTCAATGACATCGCTCGAAAACGTGTTTACATCGTAACCGTTGCCGGAGACGGTCCCCATGACCGCCGAATCTTTGATGCAGTCGGCCGGTCTTTTCGTCCGGGTCCCGATTACATCTATAACTACAATATGCTCTATCAGATGGGCATTTTTGCGAATGTTGCCTTTATTGAAGAAAAACGCAACAGGACGTACAACAGTCCGGAAGAGGCCGCTGCGTCGATGCACTGGATGTTTGATGAATTGAACGCTCAGGAAGAAGCGAAGCTCGCCGCCTTTCTTGAAGAGCACCTCATTTTTCAGGACGAATCCTGGAGGCTCTCCTATGAAAATATGATCCGATGGGCTGTTATCTGGTGGGAGAAAAAGTAACATGAAAATGAAAAAGAGCCTGTTTCCGGTCCTGTTTGCGATTCTCTTCATCACAGCCGGTTTTTCGCTGACTCTGGGCAAGTACCCGGTAAGCGTTGCGGAGATGCTCAGGTTCTTTCTTTATAAAATTTTTCATATGGGCAACATGACCGATGAGGCCGTCAACCTTTTCAGAAGCATCCTTTTTGACATACGGTTGCCCCGTATCCTGGCGGCAGCCCTCATTGGATCGTCGCTTTCAGTATCGGGCGCCGCCTTTCAGGCGATGTTTGTCAATCCCCTCGTCTCTCCGGGACTTCTCGGTGTGCTGGCCGGAGCTTCCTTCGGGGCGGCCATGTCGATGGTTTTTTTGAAGAGCTGGTTTGCCGTTCAGATCTTTACATTTGCCTTCGGACTCATCGCCGTCCTCATCGCTGTCCTGATCGCCAAAATGTACAAAGGCAATACCATCCTCCTTCTTGTCCTGGGCGGAGTCATCAGCGGTGCGCTTTTTACCTCTCTTTTATCGATCATCAAGTACATTGCTGATCCTTACAACCAGTTACCAGCCATTGTCCAGTGGCTCATGGGCGGCATATCCCTGGTTGACCGCTCAACGCTTCTGGTCGCCGGCATTCCCCAGGTGGTGAGCATTATTCTCATGATCCTCTTTTCCGGGTACTTAAACGCGCTCAGCATGGGTGACGAAGAAGCGCGTTCGCTCGGCATTCCTGTGGAACGGATCCGCATGCTCCTCATATTCCTGGCAACGCTGATGAGCGCGCTCACAGTCGTGCTGGCGGGCATGATCGGCTGGGTGGGCCTCATCATCCCCCATATTGCGCGTATGCTGGTGGGGCCGGACAACAA
>CAYPKE010000157.1:3891-5514 GCA_964411235.1 uncultured Syntrophales bacterium | reverse complement strand
CGGCGACCCGGCGGGGGCGGAGTTCCGCAAAACTCTCGAAGAAATCAATTTCGGCGTGGCCTACGAGGACGCCCTGAAGAACATGATCATGCGTGTCGACAGCGAAGACCTCAAGCTCTTCGCCATATCCGTCATCATCCAGCGGGAAACGGGAGGCAACCTGGCGGAGATCCTCGAAAACATCGCCCGCCTGATGCGGGGGCGCGTCGTGCTCAAGGGGCAGATCAACACACTTTCCGCCGAGGCGCGGCTGTCCGGTGTCGTCCTCACCGTGCTGCCGTTCCTGATGGGGTTTGCCCTGTTTTTCCTGAACCGCGAATATGTCAGCCTGCTGGCGGAGGACCCGATGGGCCATGTCATGCTCCTCTTCGCCGGAATCATGATGGTCGTCGGCATCTATGTTATGCGAAGAATGGCGCAATTCAAAGTGTGAGGCCTCTCCATGCATGAACTCATTCTCATCCCGCTTTTCGTGTTCGCCTGCCTGGCGCTGCTGATTTTCGCCGCCTACTTCTATTTCCGGGAACGAAACAGGAAAAAAGCCCTTCTCGGAAAGATCGAAGAATTTGCCAAGCCCGACCTGAAGCAGGAATTCACGGAGGCGAAGGCTAAGTCCGCCCCCAATAACCTCTTCACGAAGGTCGCGGCCAATTTGGCCCAGTTCTCTCAGCCCAAGAGCGAAGAGGAAATCATTCTGCGGAAGAACAAGCTGACCATGGCGGGGTACCGACAGCCGGGGCACCTGAAGTTCTTCTACGGGTTGAAGGTGTTTCTCGCGGTCCTCCTGCCGGCGACGCTCGCGGTGGCCCATCTTTTTGCGGAACTTTTCGAACGCGGCGGCCTCTTCATGGCCTTTCTGGTCGCGGCGGCGCTGCTCGGATTCTATCTCCCCGACTTCTGGATTCGCTACGCCATCAAGGTCAGGCAGGAAAAGATACGCCTGGGCTTTCCCGACGCACTGGACCTGCTGGTGGTCTGCGTCGAGGCCGGCATGGGGTTGGACCAGGCGATCAAGCGCATTGCGGATGAAATGCGAATCGCCAACCGGGTGATCAGTGACGAGTTCGGCCTGATGGGACTGGAAATGCGGGCCGGACGCTCCCGCCGGGATGCCCTGCACAACCTGGCGGAAAGAACGGGGGTGGAGGATGTGCGCAGCCTGGTTTCGCTGCTCATCCAGACGGACAAATTCGGCACCAGCATCGCACAGGCCCTGCGGGTGCATTCCGATTCCATGCGCATCAAGCGCAGGCAGCGCGCCGAGGAGATGGCGACGAAACTGCCCGTGAAGATGCTTTTCCCGCTCATCCTGTTCATCTTCCCGGCGCTGTTCGTCGTGATCGTGGGTCCGGCTATTATCCGGGTTTACCGGTCGATTATCGGGATCAACTGAAAGGCGGCATTTCAGTCTATGCCATCATGCGAGGTAAGGGCGATGAAAAGAGAGACGATACGGACAAAGAGAATCATGACCTGCCTGGGGGTGATATGCCTGCTGGTCGCCCAGGTCGGATGTTCGCCGAGGACCGTGAGCTGGGACATCCTCAAGTTCTGGCAAAACACCAGGCAGGGGGTGAACCTGGAGGAGAAGCACGTTGCCAGCTTCGTCGGTCAGGTGCGGCC
>CAYPKE010000157.1:0-3881 GCA_964411235.1 uncultured Syntrophales bacterium | reverse complement strand
GGAATCCTCACGCGCACTATGAATTGGCAATTCATTACCAGCAGCGCGGCCTGTACCAGGAAGCCATCGGCGCGTTCGACAAGGTCATCGCCATCGACCCCGGTTACGTCAAGGCCTACAATGGAAAAGGTATCTGCCTGGACCAGCTCGGCGATCACCGATCGGCGGCCGAACATTTCCACCGCGCCCTGGCCATTGACGGCAAGCTCGACTATGTCTGGAACAACCTCTGTTATTCTCTTTTCCTGCAGGGCGAATACGAAGAGGCGATTGTGGCCTGCGAGAAGGCCGTTTCCTTGAACAGCCGCAATCTCCGGATGCAACACAACCTGGCCCTGGCCTATGCCATGGCAGGCCGCTATGAACAGGCCTTCAAGACCTTTCGCGAGGCATCAAACGGCAATGACGTGTACGCCCACATGAAACTCGCCGCGATCTTTTATGACAAAGCCATGTTGGTCAGGGCGCGCGAACAATACCAGGCGGCCCTGGCCCTGGACGATGCCTCCAAGGAGGCGAAGGCGGGGATGCAGACGGTCGATAAGCTGCTGGCCATCGCATCCGCCGGTGAAAAACCGATAAGCGAGGAGAGGGCAACGACCGTTGCACCCTCAAAACCCGCGCATGGGGAAACCGTCCCGCCGCCTTTGATGGTCGGGACGCAGGACCGGAAGCAGGCCGAACGGCAACTGCAGATTGCCCGGAAACTCTACGAGAAGGGCGCTTTTGCCGATGCCCGTTTTTATTTTCGTAAAGCCCTGGAACTGAATCCGCAACTGTCTGTTGCCCGCAAGGGCATTGACGCCTCCGAAGCGCTTGCGGGTATCGTGCAGGCGCAACCAGGGCCGGAAACGCTAGCCCGTCAGGTTGAAAGCGATATGCAGGAAAAGTTCGGATCGTTTGTTCAGCGCGTCGGCATCGAGATTTCCAACGGCAACGGCAGACGCCACATGGCACGGGACATGGGGAATTACCTGAAAGCACGCGGCTTCAATGTCGTCCGGCTGACCAACGCGGGGCATTTCAACCATCCCGCGGGCAGCATCCACTACGACCAGGATTGCCGCGCCGTGGCGGACCGCATTTCCGCCAGCATTCCGGAACTTTCCGATCTCAGGGTGATGGAACACTCCGTCCGTCCCGACGTGAAGGTCAGGATTGTCCTCGGGCGGAATCTGCTGCCCGTAATTGATGCTTACCGAAACTGATTCGATTGCCCTGCCGAGCAGGACCGGTTCACTTCAATCGGCGGCACGCGGATTCCTTAGAAAAGGCCTTGATATTATTATGAGATCAACAAAAGAACATCGTCCCCGGAAAATCGGCATGGTCTTGATGGTCATGCTTTTATCCGTAGCGCTGGCAGGCTGCGCCTGGTGGAAAAAGGACGACGCGTCCCTCCAGGGGGACGGATTTCGCAAGATGATGGAGCTGCAGAAGGCGCGATCGGCCCTGGACGCTCCGCAGATCGATGTGAACAAGAAACTGGGCGAGCCCGACGCCGCGGAGATGGAAAGGCTGGGGGACCAGCAGATCCTCCAGGGAAATCCGAACATGGCCTTCGTGTACTATGACAAGGCCGTCAAAATGGACCCGTTGAGGCATGGCGTCTATTACAAAAGAGGCATGCTCCTGATTTCACGGGGATTGCTGGATGCGGCGTCCGCCGAATTCGATCAGATCCTGAAAACGGCTCCCGATTACGCCCTTGCGCATGAAGGAAAAGGTCGTATTGCGCTGATCAGGGGCGATTTGGACGAATCACGAAAGCAATTCCGTCGCGCCCTAGAATTGAAGGAAGATCTCTGGCAGGCTTACTCTTTCCTGGGGATCATCGCCGACCGCAAAAAGGAATACGGCGAAGCGCAACGGCATTACCAAAAGGCCATTTCCTACAATCCCCGGTCGGCTTCCCTCTTCAACAACCTGGGCATGTCCTACGCCATGGACGGACATGACGAGAAGGCGCTCCGGTCCTATCAGCTGGCCGCCGAACTGGACCCGGAAAACAGGAAAGTTTACCGAAACATGGCCGTCGTGCTTGGAAAACTGGGGCGCTACGAAGAGGCCCTTGAGGCTTTTCAACTTTCCGGAGATGAAGCGTCGGCCTACAACAACCTCGGTTACATCCACATGGTTCAGGGTGACTATTTACAGGCCGTCACTGCATTCCGCAAGGCCATCGAACTCAAACCCGTCTTTTACGTCAAGGCGAAGGAGAATCTCGACCAGGCCGAAACCATGCTGAAGAAAATGGAACAGCGACGGATGGCGCCTTGACGTCTTCCCGGCTTCTTATTTGCCTGAGAGAATTTGCCGCAGCAGGGAAAGCAATTCGTCCAGTTTGTAGGGTTTGGCGATGAAATATCGACCCCACATCCGGGTGAAGGTGGCAACATCTTTTTTGGTCAGAAGGGAAGTGAGGAAGATGATCGGGGTGTTGCGGATATGGGGATCATTTTTTATGGCTTCGGCAACGTAATCACCCCTCATACCTGGCATGTAGATATCGAGAATAACCACATCCGGCTTCAAAAATCGGCATTTGTTCAGCCCTTCTTCCCCATCGCATGCCGTGTAGATATGGTACCCCTCCTCTTTGAGCTCCGCCTCGAGATTTTCCAGCGTGGTGGTCTGGTCATCGATGATCAGGATAGACGCCGACATCACAACACCTCATAAAATCGATTTTGCCGCGGTGCATGATCCGCGTGCATTATACTTTTTGCACGCTTTATGAACCCATCGCTGCCGTTGGATAGAAAATAGATACCGATCTTTTCCGAAAAAGGGGCTATCCCTCCAGTCCTTGCAAATTCAGCGCTTTGCGACCGCTTCTCTCTCCAGCAAGTCCGGTTCGGCGTCATGGATGTTGGCTGTCCCTGCTTTTGCGTTTTCAGGTTGGTGATGCTGTTCAATCAGATACTCGGGCATGAGGTTGAGCCGCTGTTGCTCAACCTGGTCGACGCCTTGGGCGGTGATCGCCAGAAGACCTGTATCCAATCGTTCAATCCAGCCTTGGGCCCTCAGGTACCACAAATGGAATTCAAGAAGTTCGGCCGGAATCATGAGATGCTGAGAGATGGCCAAATCGCTCATGCCGGGATGCCGCATGTTGCGACGTCGCTGAACATACATGAGGGAGAGAAGACGCTGCCGAGTAAACTTGTCGTCTTCGAAAGCGGTCAATGTTTCGGCTTCGGCGGCAAGGCCCCATTTTTGGTCAAGATATGCCTTGTGCTTCACGTCATAGCCGGCGCGAGCTACCGGATCGGCCAGAATGCGGTGCGCTTTGACAATCTGCTGGAAAAGTTCGTTGTTGGGATATTGGGTGCTGTCGGGATGCGTTTTCTTCGCGAGATGGCGAAAAATACGTTCGATCGTATCCGTATCGGCATTCGGGCTCAGTTGCAGCAATTCATAGTAATCGACAAACTCTTCTTCGTTCATGGGCATCCCCCGTTACCATGCTTTGTATAATCTTTTCCCGTTTCCGCTACCGGCATTATCCTTGTATCACAACGCAGAAGTCCGGGCAAAATCTTTTCCGTTCAAAACGCCATCCGGGGATTTGAAGGTGGAACGGATCGTTATGGATAACTCTGAAAAGTCTCAATCCCACGTATCGGCCCAGATGATATGATCGCGGTTAATGATCGCGGTCCGGTTGGGCATCCCTTCGGGTCCTTCGACGAGAACGGTGATGAACAAATAATTGGTAGATCTCAAAAAATCGGATAAGCGATTGAAGGCCATGATGTTAATCTTGCCGGTGAAGATGGTGCCGTCGGAAATTTTAATCGTGATGTTTTTGTAGTTGATTTCATAATTGTGATCCATACGAACTCCCTTCTAAAGGTTATTATTCTTCGAAAGCAGCT
>CAYPKE010000156.1:0-5524 GCA_964411235.1 uncultured Syntrophales bacterium | reverse complement strand
TATTTATCAAATGCTTATATCTGTCTCAGTGTACTAAAATGTCAGAAGACCCAAAAATATGTTGAATTCCTTTGCACGAAATGATCAGTATCTTTCACAAAAGAACCTTATCCCAATCGGCCTCGCATGGCATGAACGCCATTCATGACCGATAAGGCCTTGCAAAAAAAACCGTACCATGATATGTATTTTACCAATAAATAGTTAGTTGACGAAATGAGACCGTATTCAAGAGACTCCCGTCAGGGAAATTGTCGCAAGGGCTAGCAGAATTTCCTTTGCGAAGTGATGCCGGGCGGACCCACGATCAATCCTTATCAATCTCGGCTGTCCGTTTTTCAAGTCTTGTCCAAATAAACAGGTTTCGGACCCCCCAAAGGCTTGTATGCATTGTTAAAGCTCCCTTTCGGAAGGCTTTTGCCAAACCGGCATGATTAGCCATGCCGTTCAGACGGCGCTTGCAAGGGAATCCGGAAAAGCATTCAGGAGATTTAATCCCCCCGCTCTTTGTCAGCGGCTGTGCCGCATAAACAGAGGAAGCAACGGTCGTCAAGAAAGGAGACACCCATGAATCTCTACCTCAGACAGAAAGAAATCATGGAAAGCATCGACCCGACCGCCACCTTCAAGGAATGGCGAAACTGGAAATGGCAGATACGCCATGGCGTACGCGATCTCGACACATTTGAACGGCTGATGAAGATCAGCTTGAGTAATGAACAACGTGCGCAGTTCGGCCTTACGGAAGCCAAATTCCCCATGTCGGTTACCCCTTATTACCTGTCCCTTATCAACAATGATCCAGCAGAAATCTCTTTTGACCCGGTTTTCAGACAGTGTTTTCCCTCCTCACTGGAATTGGAAATCGTTGAAGACGATATGGCGGATCCCCTGCATGAGGATCTGGACAGCCCCGTCCCGGGGGTAACGCACCGCTATCCGGATCGGGTCCTGCTTCTGGTCAGCAACATGTGCTCCATGTACTGCCGCCACTGCACGCGCAAGCGCCGTGTCGGCGATGTTGATTCGATTCCTTCGAAGGCGGAAATCATGGCCGGCCTCGACTACATCCGCAACACGCCCCGGATACGCGACGTGCTTTTGAGCGGCGGCGATCCGCTCATGCTTTCCGACGATTATCTTGACTGGATCCTGTCGGAGTTACGCACCATCAAGCATGTGGAGATTATCCGCATCGGTTCCCGAATGCCGGTGGTTCTTCCCTATCGCATTACCGAAGATTTGGTAAATATCCTCAAAAAATATCACCCCCTGTGGTTCAATACGCACTTCAACCATCCCAGGGAATTGACGGGATCATCCCGCAAAGCCCTGGCCAGGCTTGCGGATGCGGGAATCCCCTTGGGAAACCAATCGGTTCTGCTGTCCGGGGTCAACGACTGCACCCTGATTATGCGTGCCCTGGTGAACGGTCTTGCGGCCAACCGGGTCCGTCCCTACTATCTTTACCAATGCGATCTTTCGGAGGGGCTTTCGCATTTTCGCACACCAGTCGGCAAGGGAATCGAGATTCTGGAAAATCTGATCGGCCACACGAGCGGCCTGTGCGTACCGACCTACGTCATCGATGCTCCCGGCGGCGGCGGCAAAATTCCTGTTATGCCCAATTACCTTATTTCATGGTCTCCGACCAAAGTCATCCTGCGGAATTACGAGGGGGTCATCACCACATACAAGGAACCGGATAATTATGGAACGATTGTCTGCGACCGCAACTGCGCCGACTGCGTCCTGCAGCATGAAAACGACAATGTGGAGGATTACGAGGATCTGGGAATCGGCAAACTGCTGGCCGATCATGACAAAACCATTTCCCTTATTCCCGCCGACAATGAACGGTTGGCCCGCAGGGACGAGAACAACAATGATCCCTCATAAACCGGACAGAATCGAGCAAATCGGGGACGCCCTGATTCAGCACGGACCGTTGAACGAGCGGGCGTACATCATGAAGGTCGGTGCCTCTGATCCGAAAAAACTGATTGAAAGGGTGGAGGAGCTGACTGCCGAAGAAGGTTATACAAAAATTTTCGCCAAGGTCCCTGCGACTCTCTCCCGTTTGTTCTTCGAGGCGGGATATGAAAAGGAGGCCTGTGTCCCCAGTTTTTTCCGCGGTCGGGAAGCAGCGGTCTTTCTCGTGAAATACCTCCACGAGTTCCGTAGATTGGAAGACAATCCGGACGAGTTGGACCGGATCACCAATCTTGCGGTCAAGCGCCGTCCGGCAGGTCCGCCTGGACAGAAAGCGGGCCATGCGTTTCGCATCCGGCCATGCAACCAAACTGATGCGACATCAATGAGCCGCCTCTATGCCCGGGTCTTTCCCTCCTACCCTTTTCCCATCGATCGCCCCGAATACCTGACCCAAACAATGGAAAGTCACGTCGATTATTTTGGCGTCGAAGTTCATGGAAAGCTCATTGCGCTTTCTTCCGCAGAAATGGACCGGCAGGAAGAAAATGTGGAAATGACGGATTTTGCGACGCTCCCGGAATGGGAAGGAAACGGGCTTGCCTTCAGCCTGCTTCTTACCATGGAAAATGAAGTAAGGGCAAAAGGCATCAAGACCGCCTACACGATTGCCCGCGCCGCTTCCGCAGGCATGAACGTGACCTTTGCGAAGGGAGGATACCATTTCGGCGGCCGGCTGATCAACAATACCAATATCAGCGGCCGCATTGAAAGCATGAACGTGTGGTTTAAATCCCTGTAACGGATATGGGAGGAGCAGCAGAAAATGGCCAATGACTCCAAACAATTTTCGTATGCAGTGGTTCTGCAAATACAGGTGAAATCGTCATAGACTTATGCCAGTTAAGATGATTAGTATTTTTATTTTTGTTCTCTTTTGGTGTTTTGCTTTTGTCCTACCAGCGCCAGCGGAGGGCCCCCCTCCCGATTTTGTTACGGCTTTATCAGGAAAATTCCCTCCTTTCAGCTACTACGACCAGCAAGGAGAATTAGCAGGATTTGATGTAGATGTCTCACGTGAAATCGCCGAACGCCTTGGCAAAAAATCAAAGATTGTAACGATTGAATGGGACGGTATCCTGGCTGGGCTTCTGGCAGACAAATACGACGCAATTATCGGCTCCATGGCAATCACGCCCGAAAGAGAAAACGCAGTCGACTTCTCCATCCCTTATTATCATTCAGGCGCTCAACTTTTCATCCATCGTGACAATCCGGACAGGGTGTATTCCCTTGATGAGTGTTCGGGGTTACGCATCGCGGTTGTCTTGGGAGAAACATATCAACAATTCCTGGAAAATAATTATCCTGACATCAACGTGATTACTTTCAAATCGACCGTCGAAATATTTGAAATGCTTGATCAGAAAAGGATTGCCGGCTTTGTTACAGATTACCTTGTTGGGTCGTGGCAAATCAGCAAAGCAGGAAGGCCCTTCGTTCCAGTTGGAGAAAAGCTTTTTACAGAGCGGATTGCCGTACCAGTCCGAAAAGGCAATGCGGAATTATTGATGAAAATTAATCACGCCATCACGGAAATGAGAAACGACGGAACTCTGGAAGCATTACATAAAAAATATTTCAGTATCCAGGACACGGTTGACGCGAATGCAGGTAAAATGTCGATTCCGACGATCGCAATGAAGCTAATCCGCGGTTTTGCCATAACCATATCCGTTGGTTTTGCATCCGTTATTATTGGATTCATTGCCGCGATTCCAACAGGGCTACTCTTGATCAGCAGGAATGGCTTTTGGCTGCTGCCTCACAAAGTTACCCGCCTTTTCGTTGATTTCATCAGGGGGACACCGGTACTCATCCAACTGCTTTTCGTCTGGCTAGGACTGGGATTCCGCCCGCTCCCCGCGGCGGTGTTTACACTTTCTATCTGTGCTATGGCCTATATGGCCGAAGCCGTCAGATCAGGATTGATAAGCGTCAACTATGGACAAAATCTTGCGGCAAGAGCCTTGGGGCTTTCTCCGATTGATCGCTTTCGTTTCGTCGTTTGGCCGCAAGCCTTCCGCATCGCGCTTCCTTCTCTGATGAACAGTGCCGTCGCACTAATTAAAGATACGGCGTTAATATCCATTATCGCCGTTCCCGAATTAATACGAGAAGCCCAATCTATTATCAGCGTTACCTTCGAGCCTCAAAAATATTACCTGATCGCCGCTTCGATGTTCTTCGCCGTTACATTCCCATTAATGAAGTTGGCAGGGAAATTGGAGAGATCAATACAGGAAAGAGGGTTTCAGAATGGTTAGCATCGAAAACCTCTCTTTTACTTACAGCGGAGGGACCGAGGCCCTGAAAAATATTGATATTGCGATTCCGAATGAACACATATTCGCAATCATGGGTTTTTCGGGTTCCGGGAAAACAACGCTTTTGTACTGCATTGCACGTTTTCTCAAACCTCAGAAAGGCCTTATTTTTCTGAATAATAAAAATATCTGGGATATGAAAGAGAAGGATTTTCGAACCCAGATTGGTGTTGTGTTTCAAGGCTTGAATTTATTTCCCCATCTCTCTGTTGCGGAAAACTTGACTCTGGCACCATGTAGAATCCATGGGCTTGCCAAGAACAAGGCCCGAATTGAAGCCCTGGAAATGCTTGAACGCTTGGGAATTCCTGAACTGGCTGACCATTATCCCTCTCATATCAGCGGTGGGCAAGCCCAGCGGGTTGCCATTGCCCGCGGATTGATGCTCAAACCTAAAATCATGTTGTTGGACGAGCCGACCAGCGCCCTTGACATCCAAACGACAACTGATTTTTCAAACTGGATTCGTGAGTTAAAAAACGATACCAGTTTTATTATTGTCACTCACGATCTGGCCTTTGCAGAACAAACGGCCGAAAAGGGACTGTTAATGAAGGAGGGAATGATCCAAGAATCCGGAAATATCGGCACGATTTTGAATCATATTAATCAAAACTGACTACCGGGAAAAAGAGAACAGAAATAAATGTGATGATTATTAAATCGGCAGGTAAATATTGAAAACGTCATGCCGGACTCGGAGACTGTGACGTAATGACCTGTTTTTCGTTTGTTGTTTGTCTGAACAAAGTTAAGAATCCAATGATTCCTGTATTTTAAAAACATAGATTCTTCGGCTGGCACTTCAGAATGACATGGCGACGCAGTCTCTCGATCCGGCATCCTTTTAATTTCATTATGGATTTCGTCTTGCGATGGAATGACGAACATTGATCTATCCAATTGCCGAGATAAGATGATAGCGATAGTACTTTAAGGTACTGAAAGCGCCTGGAGAAACGCCCCAGCGAAGGAACCAGAAATTTTGTTTCCGAATAGGTCCAACCGAAATATTTCAAGGAGGTCATGACACATGGAAGATGCCGTAACAAAAATACAGGATTTGTCGATGCTCTACGGACTGAAGGTTGTCGCCGCAATTCTTATCCTGATAGTGGGACGCTGGATCGCCAAGCTCGTTCAGCGCATCACCGGCAGAATACTTGAGAAACGCAGCGTGGACCCCATGATCACGTCTTTCGTGG
>CAYPKE010000155.1:0-5527 GCA_964411235.1 uncultured Syntrophales bacterium | reverse complement strand
TTCCCTGGCGGCCAAGCTGGGGCAGAATTCCATCCTGAATTTTCTGAGATAATCCAGGGAGTCCTTGCCCGGCTTTGGTCCGGGCATGGGCCCGGAGGTCCGGCAGCACGACACCAAGGGTCATTTCGGGCGATTGCGACAAATCTTATTACTTCGGCAAATTAATTGCTTAATTCCCGTCATTCCGTACAAGCGAAGGGCGGCACGGAATCCGGTATCATCAGGCGGTTCTGGATACCGGCTTTCGCCGGTATGACGATCTCGATGTTGATTTCTGGCATTGCGAAACAGTCTCTCGATCCGGCGTCGTCATGTCATGCTACGCCGCCAGGCGAAGAATCTCTCCAGGGCCGCCTTTCGGCGGTGCGACAATCTGTGATTTAAAAAAGGGAAGAATAACCCGGCTACACGATTCTGGAAAAGCGGTTGTACTCGTCCGCCGCGGGGTCCATGGTGTTCCCGTAAACGTCGCCTCCCTGGAATTTGAAGACCAGGTGCGACAGGTCGATCGTGCCGTCGCCGGAGTCATTCTGAGTTATCCGGAATGTCACCTTCGCCGTCAGCAGATCGGGGTCATACTGGACCCGGATCGGCAGGGAACGCACTCCGACCTCCGTCTCCGGGAGCTTCCGGCCCCAGTTGTAGAGGCCCCCGGTGGCGATGCTGCCGGAACGGCTGATTTGCCAGTTGGCGATGTTGCGGATCGACGCGGCGTCCATCTCCTTGTCGAAGACGAAGGTCATCGTAAAGTCACGGCTCGCACCGGGCTCGGCCAGCGAAAGGTGCAGAGAAGAGACCTTTGTTCCCGGCCCCGACGACAGGTTGATATGGCTGGTATAGGCAAGGATAAACCGCGGCGCCGTGTTTTCGTTGATGGCGGCCTGCAGGTCGGGGAACAGCTCCGGCGCCTTCCGGGAAAGGATGTCGAGCTGCGCCCGGGCCTGGCCGATTTCCTGCTGCTGCGCGTAAATCATCCCCAGTTCGTAATGCACGTAGGAAAAGTCCTTTTTGATGGCCAGGGCCTTATCCAACTGCTCCTTCGCTTCCTCGAGACGGCCCGCCATCCGGTAGGTCTGGCCGAGGGCGTAATATCCGGCGGAATCCCGCGGGGACATCCGGATGACGTGCTTGAACTGGGCCTCCGCCTCGCCGAAGCGGTCCATCGTCAGGTACGCCTGGCCGAGGGCATAGAAATTCTCGCTGACGGTGTTGTTTTTCCGTACGGCGGCGGTGTACTCCTGCAGCGCCTCCTCGTGGCGCCCCTCGGAAAAGAGAAGGTTTCCCAGGGCCAGGTTCAGGCCGTCGGCGGAAGGAAACACCTTGATCGCCTGCTTGTACGTGGTGATCGCCTCCGAGGTCTTGCCGTTGCCGACGAGGGCCTTCGCCAGGTATTCGAAGGCCTTGAGGGCGTTGTCGGAAAAAGGGGAGAGGGAGATCGACCGGCGGAATTCCCGGGCGGCAGCGTTGTAGTTCTTTGCCATGAGCGCATCGATGCCCCGTCCCAGGGAGGCCCCGGCGACATTCTCCACCATCGCGAAACTGGGGGTGGTGGCGGAAAAAAGCAGATCGGCGGCGGTGTACGTTTCCATGTAAGGATTATCGGAAGAACGGCCTCAAATCTTTAGGGCCGAAGGCCCCTTTATTCTTTTAAATTTCCCTCTTTTTGCCATCTGTATTGCTTCTGTAATTGTCATGGTGGCACCAATATTGCTGAATTGTTGCGTCGGCAAGTAAATAATAAAAAACGTCATGCCGGACTTGGAGACTGTGCCGCAATGTCATTCTGGAGCGCAAGCCGAAGAATCCATGTTTTTAACATTACAGGCTGATGCGCGGTCTGGGAACGATGTGACGTGGAGATTTAGCCGCTGATAACATGAGCGTCAAAATATTGTTCATGCTTTCCAGCATCAAGGCGGACAGACATAAGCAGAAGGAGATTTCATGAAAGTTGTCATATTTGCAGGCGGTATTGGCACACGTATTTCCGAGGAGTCATACCTGAAACCAAAGCCTATGATTGAAATCGGGGAAAAACCCATCCTATGGCACCTCATGAAGATCTACGAGGCCCAGGGTTTCAACGATTTTGTCATTTGCGTCGGCTACAAAAGCTTCATGATCAAGGAATATTTTCTCAATTATTACATCTACAATTCTGACGTTACCGTCAACCTTTTGACAAACAGTTTTGAGGTTCACCGCTCCAACACCGAAAAATTCCGCGTCACCATCGTGGACACGGGGCTTAACACGCAGACGGCCGGGCGCCTCAAAAGGGCACAGCATTATATCGGGAACGAAGATTTCATGCTGACTTACGGGGACGGCCTGGCCGATGTCAACCTCAAGGAGCTGATCGACTATCATCAGAGGCACGGGAAAATTGCCACGGTGACCGCCGTCCAGCCGGCCGGCCGTTTTGGCCTCCTGGGTATTGAAGATGATGCACGTGTATCCAGTTTCAGCGAAAAGCTGCTGGGCGACGGCGGCTGGATCAACGGCGGCTTCTTCGTGTTGAAGCCGGAGGTGTTTAACTATTTGCCCGATGATGCCGACCGACTGATGTGGGAGGAATATCCCCTTGAAACATTGTCCAGGGATAACCAATTGGTTGCCTACAAGCATTACGGATTCTGGAAATGCATGGATGCCCTGCGCGACAAGCAAATTCTCGAACAACTCTGGAAATCCGGCAAGGCAGGGTGGAAGATTTGGGAATAGAAGAAAGATAGGCGATGTTCGGCAATATATATCGAAACAGAAAAGTGCTCATCACAGGACATACGGGATTTAAAGGTTCCTGGCTGGCGCTTTGGCTTATGCGGCTGGGCGCCGAAATTACCGGCTACGCCCTTCCGCCGCCGACTCAGCCCAGTCATTTCTCACTGCTCGATCTCGACGTTAAATCCGTCATCGGAGATGTCAGAGACAGGGATAACCTCCGGCAGGTATTCAGGACCCGGCAGCCGGAAGTAGTCTTCCACCTCGCCGCCCAGGCGCTCGTCAGGGCTTCTTATGACGATCCCTGCGAGACCTTTTCCAGCAATGTGATGGGAACGGTGAATGTCTTGGAGGCGGCCAGGGAATGCGGTACGGTCAGGGCCATTATCAATGTGACGAGCGACAAGTGCTATGACAATCGGGAATGGGTCTGGGGTTACCGCGAAAATGATCCGCTGGGGGGATACGACCCCTACAGTGCATCCAAGGGGTGTGCGGAACTGGTTACGAACAGCTGGCGGGACTCGTTTTTTAACCCGGTTGACTATGGCAGGACGCACGAAACGCTTCTGGCCAGTGTCCGCGCCGGCAACGTCATCGGCGGCGGCGATTGGGCTGCTGACCGTCTGATTCCGGATATCCTGCGTGCTGCCGATAAAAATGAGAAGGTCAAGATCCGAAATCCCCTGGCAACCCGCCCCTGGCAGCATGTCCTGGAACCCCTGAGCGGCTATTTGCTTCTGGGGCAGAAACTGCTGGAAGGCGGGAAGGAATTTGCCGAAGCCTGGAATTTCGGGCCTGCTGATGCCCTCTCTGTCTCGGTGGGGGAGATTGCGGAACAGGTAAAAAAGATCTGGCCGATAATAGATTTTGAAATCAGCGAAGCAACCGATCAGCCGCACGAGGCGGGGAAACTGCATCTCGACTGCACCAAGGCAAGAACCCTTCTGAAGTGGTCACCAGCCTGGGATGGGAAAACGGCCATTGATCACACGGTACAATGGTACCGGGCCTTCTATGAATCAGGAACAATTAAAAGCCTGGACGATTTCCAAGGCTACATCAGCGATGCCGGGAAGCGTCAATATGCCTGGGTGGGACCATGAAGTTTTCGGAAACGCCGCTCAAAGGGGCCTATATCATTACGCCCGATCTGCTCGAAGATGAACGGGGATTCTTTGCCAGGTCCTTCTGTCGTCATGAATTTGCGGCCCATGGCTTGAAGGCCGATTTCGTTCAATGCAACATCTCCTTCAATAAAATGAAAGGGACTTTGCGGGGAATGCATTACCAGGCAAGTCCCCATGAGGAAGTGAAACTGGTCCGCTGCACGGCCGGCGCGATTTACGATGTCATTATCGATATGCGTGCTGAATCACCGACTTTCTCGAAGTGGTTTGCACTGGAATTAACGGCCGAGAACCATCAACAGCTTTATGTGCCGGAGGGCTTTAGCCATGGTTATCAAACCATGGAGGACCTTACAGAAGTCTCATATCAGGTATCTTCGTTCTATTCGCCGGCCAGCGAATGCGGCATACGCTGGAATGATCCCGCATTTGGTATTGCATGGCCTTTACCGGTCAGCCTGATCTCGGCAAAGGATGCATTCCATCCGGATTGGGAGATAACGCGATGAAGGTCTTTATAACCGGAGCTTCCGGTTTTATCGGCGCTCATGTAATGCAGGCGCTCCTGTCCAGGGGGCATAATGTGGCGGCCCTGGTCATGCCGGGTGATCCTGCCGACCGGCTAAAAAAAACCATTAGGCACCGCTTTGAAACGATAGATGGATCAGTGGAAGATGCCGCGCTCCTTGCGACATTCCTGTCGGCATTTAAGCCTGATGCCTGTATCCATTTGGCCTGGTATGCCGAGCCTGGCCTATACCTCCACTCGGAACGCAATCTGCATTCGTTCAATGCAAGCCTGTCTCTCTTCCAGACGCTAATCAAAACAGGCTGTGCACAGATTGTCGCTGCAGGGACCTGCTTTGAATACGATACGGAATTCGGATACCTGCATGAAAATACGCCCACAAGACCGGCTAGTCTATACGCTTCAGCCAAGCTTTCCTGTTGCCTCTTGGGCAGTCAGTTGGCGATGCAGGCCGGATGCCGTTTTGCCTGGGGGCGGATTTTTTATCCTTACGGACCACAGGAGGACCCGCGACGTTTAGTGCCGGCGGCCATGTTAGCGTTGCGGCAAGGTAAGCCTTTCCCCGCCAGCCCGGGAGCGCAAGTGCGGGATTATATACATGTGGCCGATGTCGCCACGGCTTTTTGCACGTTGATGGAAAGGCAGACAGAGGGAATTTTTAACATTTCCTCCGGTGTACCTGTGACCATCGCCCATTTGTTAGAAACAGTCGGTAAACTGATGAATCGCCTGGATCTTTTACAACTGGGGGAGCTGCCCTACCGAAACTGGGAGCCGCCGTTTATCTGCGGGGATAACAGACGACTGAAAAGTTTCGGATGGGAACCAAGGTATTCACTTGGCGAGGGTTTGAACGATACAATTGAATCTTTTTATCGGTAGCGCAGTAAGACAGGGGATGCGGGATGACTGAAGATATAAAACCCAGAATCAATCTCACAAATAGAACAAAACTTGAGGAAGTAATTCCCCTGAAAGCCCCGTTTGTGATCTTTGTTGATCCTTCGGACAGATGCAATTTCCGGTGTAAATTTTGCCCTACGGGTGACAGGCGACTTATGCAGGAGATCGGCCGGCCGCTGAAGACAATGCCGTTTGATCTTTTCCGAAAGATTGTCGACGATATTTTTGAATTTGATCAACC
>CAYPKE010000154.1:0-5616 GCA_964411235.1 uncultured Syntrophales bacterium | reverse complement strand
AGATGTTGGGGGTGTAGTCCCTGTTATAACTTCCGCGACGTCGAAGAGTCTTGTTTTTTTCCATTCAATACTTTTCATTTCTCTAAGGTTTACCCTTCCGCTCTCCTAGTTGTTTCGCAGCATTCTCAAGCTGTTGGATGGCCTCTTCCTGCCCGATTGCTTCCTTGTATTCCCGGCGGCACTGGGCGAAACAGTCGTACTCGTTTTTGGCAAATGCGTCCGCGTCCTTCTTGCTGACGCTACCGGCATCGGGGAGAACCCGGCGTTCGTTGAAGGTGAGAAATTCGTCCAGTTTCCGTTCCCAGTCTTTCATGAAAACCTGTTTGCGGCGTTTGGCCTGGTCTTCGGCATAGTCCAGCCACATCACCACAATGCGGTTCAGGCCGTCGATTTCTTCTTCCCTGAGATAGTTCTTCGCGGTGGTCACATCGGTCTTCCGGACCTCTCCGGCCTTCCAGTTTGTGAGCCCCATATTGGGCAGGGTGTGATCGGCACGGCGACGGATCAGTTCCGCCGCCGTCATCCCCGTGGCGGCGAAGTGGAGCTTGTTCTGAATGACGCTGAAGAATTTCGTCGTTTCCGGCCAGGAGGGATCGTAATCCCCGGCCATGGCGAAAATCTCCTTTACCCGCAGGTACATGCGGCGTTCACTGGCGCGGATGTCGCGAATGCGGGTGAGCATTTCGTCGAAATAGTCGGGGACATGGGAACCGGCAACGGGGGGATTTTTCAGGCGTTCGTCGTCCATGACGAACCCCTTGATGATGTATTCCTTGAGTCTCTGGGTGGCCCAGATGCGGAAGCGCGTGGCGATCAGGCTTTTGACGCGGTAGCCGACGGAGATGATCATATCCAGGTTGTAGTAATCAAGGTTTCGGCGAACCTGTCTTTTCCCCTCGATTTGAACTGTCAAATATTTTTTGACAGTTGCTTCCGGAAGCAGTTCACCTTCTTCAATAATGGATTGAATGTGGTGATTGATGTTCTGTTTTGAAGTTTGGAACAGCTCCGCCAGGGCCTGCTGGGTAAGCCAGACCGTTTCATCCTCAAGACGGACATCAATCCTGATTTGTCCGTCGTCGGTCCGATAAACGAGAAATTCACTTTTCATGGGTATGTTTTCGCTCATTCAGATTCCTCCGGAAAATCTTAATCCTCCGCTTGACCATTCCGAGCGTCTCCTCGAAATGGTCTTAAAGTGAAAAACCTCATAAAGTTGTCATGCCGGCGCAGGCCGGCATCCAGGAATTACCGAAAATTCTGGATTCCGTGTTGCGCGACCCTTGCACGGAATGACACCAAAGCAATGCATCACCGTTCGATCTCTTTTAGCATGGCGGCCATTTTCTGCCGGACTTCCGCCAGTTCGACTTCAAGCTGATCAATCTCCTGCTGAACGGCGTCGATGTCGATCTCCTCTTCCTCTTCGAACGTGTCCACGTAGCGGGGAATGTTCAGGTTGAAGTCATTCTCCCTGATTTCATCGAAGGTTGCCACATGGGCGTACTTCTCGACCGATTGCCGGGCTTTGACCGTTTCCACGATTTTCCGGAGATGGTCGTCGGAGAGCGCGTTCTGGTTCTTGCCTGGGAGATAATCGCGGCTGGCATCGACAAAGATCACGTCTTTTCGTGCCTCGTTGGGTCCGCCTTTTTCCCGGCTGCGGTCGAAGACGAGAATCGCCACGGGAATCGATGTGGTCGGAAAGAGGTTCCCCGGCAAGCCGACGACGGCATCCAGGAGATTTTCTTCAATCATTTTTGTCCGGATGCGTCCCTCCGCCGCGCCGCGGAAGAGAACGCCGTGGGGAACCACCACGGCCACGCGCCCCTCCTTTTCGATGGTCGCTTCGACCATGTGGCTGATAAAGGCCCAGTCGCCCTTGCTCTTCGGAGGAACGCCCCGCCAGAAGCGGTTGTAGCGGTCGCTTTCAGCCTCTTCCGCGCCCCATTTATCGAGAGAAAACGGGGGATTGGCGACGACGACGTCGAACTTCATCAAGCGGTCGTTTTCCACCAGGGCCGGACTGACCAGGGTATCGCACCATTCGATGCGGGCACTGTCAGCGCCGTGCAGAAACATGTTCATCCGGGCCAGCGCCCAGGTGCTGCCGTTCGATTCCATGCCGAAAAGGGCGTAATTTCTGTCGCCTACTTCGTGGGCCGCCTCGATCAGCAAACCACCGGAACCGCAGGCCGGATCGCAGATACGATTGCCGGGCTTGGGGGCGGCCAGCTTCGCTACCAGCTCGGATACCTTGTGCGGGGTGTAGAATTCCCCGGCCTTTTTCCCGGCATCGGTGGCGAAGCGTTCAATGAGATAGATGTAGGTGTTGCCGATGACATCCTCCGAAACGCGGCTGGGGCTCAAGTCCAACTGCGGCTTGTTCAGATCTTCCAGGAGCGATTTCAGGCGGCGGTTCCGGTCCTTGGTTTTACCCAGATTCGCCTCGCTGTTAAAGTCGATGTTGCGGAACACGCCTTCGAGTTTTGCCTTGTTCGCTTCTTCCACGGCATCCAGAACAATATTGATCAACTCACCGATGTTTGCCGCCCCGCGTCGCTCGTACAGTCCGTAATAATCCGCGAGAAAACGGTCTACCACTTTACCGGTGTGATGGTCCTTCAGCTCGGCATCGGGAAGAACAAACCGTTCCCGGTCCAGGCGGCGGCGGATGCGGACATCATCTTCGCCATAAAGCTTTCGGTATTCTTCGTAATGATCCTTCCACACATCGGAGATATACTTCAAAAATAACATGACGAGGATGTAGTCCTTGTACTGCGCCGGATCGACGACCCCCCGGAAGGTGTCGCAGGCGGCCCAGGCCGCATTGCTGATATCTTTCTGATCGATTTTTCCCGTCATTGGTTTACTCTCCTTTTGCCTTTCGTATTAAAGTGATCGCCATGTATTGTCTGCGTTTTTTGGCAATTTTATTCATGATGAGCTGCTCTTGCTCGGCCAGCAAGGCCAGGGCAACAATATGCCTCTGCTGTTCCAAGGGCGGGACGAAAATCTCCAGCATTTCGAGATCATCCTTGCCGATCATCTTTTGGGCTGTTCCCTTGGCCTGACTGGCCAGAAAAACCTGCGCCGGCGTCTGGCTGATAAACCAGTTCAGATAAGCCGGTAAAATACGGTTATCCGATACCCTGATGCGGAAAAGCGGCGCCGCAATCACGGCAAGGCCCGGATCATCCACGAGAAGGGCGGATGTGTTGATTAGCCCCCGTGACCGGAAAATAAGATCACCCGATTGCGCAAGATGATGTCCTTTCGGCTCTTCCATATCAATGCGCGTCAGGGCGCTGCAATCGACCCGATTTTCATCCGTCAGGTCTTTCATCTGGATAACGGCGACGGCCCCGGAAGGCATCGACTCAAGTCGAGCCCGGAAGGAGTAGCCCATTTGGATAGATGCGATGTTTTTTAATGCTGTTTTCAATATCCACCGTCAATAATAAGTTGCAGGATTAGAGTTACAGCAAATATAATTCATCATCTTGCGGATGTCAAGAGATAATATATGCAGCAATGCTATTTCTGCATTAAACAGACACCTGTTAATCGACAAGAGAGCTTTCTCCTTTGTGTCAAAGCAAAATGCAGACAAACTTACTGATATGCTTGAGGGGTCAGTCGACTATGTGCTGATAGACCGGTTGAATTATCAATATGCCAACCGCTTTTAACGGAAACATCAACTGGACTGGGCTCTTGAAGAGGGCTTTTTCGAGGAAACGGGACGAAAACTGGCAGAAGGATTTAAGCTCATGGGGATTCCCTTTTAACTTGTCTATTAGTGACATCCAGGGGGGGTCTATATGGCAAATATACGGAGAGCTGGCTCCTCGCTTCATAAAATGAAACAGTTAGCCTGTTGCAACGATATGTCAAATCCCTGCCATAAGGAATCTCTATCCGCTGATAACGGCTTATCATTGGAAATAGTATCTTTCATGTGTCCGTTACGTATATTTGCAATAAATTTAGGACTTACCGCTCTTCTTTTCCAGACGGGTGCGGCGGTAGAGGAGAGGTTTTCGCTCGTCGTAACTCCGATCGGAAATCAAATCTAAAGTTGAGCAGACCAAGCAGAGGGCCTGTTCCGGATTCTTCTCCCGGTGTTCGTACCACTTGGCCAGTTCCTCGCAGGCGAAGCAGTCGGCAGGATCGGCGGCCAGCATTTCTTTCCAGAGAGCCACGGCCCCTTTCCAGTCCTTGTCCCGTTTCAGGTGGAGGGACAACTGCCGCCGAGCCTCCCTAGAAACTTTCGAATGGCAGGAAGCGCATAACTCATGGAAGCGGCTTCGTCCCTGCTCGTGGCGGGTCCGGTCGATGAGGAGCCGCGCCGCCTCCAGGTGGTCCCCTTCCCTCCCCTGTGACCGATCACCCTCGCCGGTCACGATGTCCGACAGGTGGCGCGCCAGGGCCGAAAGGGACACCACGTCCAGGAGATTGTGGCGGAAGACGTCCACCATGAACCTGGGGTGGCGGTGGCGCAGCCACCGGAAATAGCGCTCCGGGATTTCCCAGCCGGGGATGTCTTCCCCCCGTTCAAGGCCCAGCACGTGCTGCTCCACCGTCCCCAGGCGGCTGTTCTCCAGACGGTGGCCCAAAAGGCGTCGTGTCGGGTGAAGCAGATCGAGGTGCGGCAGCCTCGCCAGGGGATCGGGGAGGCGGTTCATGATGAAGCGGGTGGAAAGGAGATTGACGTCGAAGGCCTTGCCGTTAAAGCTGATGATGAAGCCCCTTTCTTTGGCCAGTTTACGCAGATACGACAGGCATGCCCGCTCCTCAGGATAATCCCGGACGAAAAGCTGGTGCGTAACGAAGGTCGAGCCCTCGAACCAGCCAAGACCGATGAGAAAAGCGACCGTGCCGGTGCCACCGGAAAGGCCCGTCGTTTCCGTATCGAGGTAGAGGCCGTCCCGGATGTTCATGGCCGCAAGGTCGGCGTTTCCCGCCAGGACCGACAGGGCGTCCATATCGACGGAGAGGAAATCGGCCACGCACTGGTTTCCATGCCAGTGGGAGGGTTTCAGGGCAGCTTCGACCGAATAGAACCGGCCGTGCTCGTTCTCCCGCTCCTCGCCGGGGAGGAGTTCCTGGAGAAGGTGCGCCTTTTTAGGGTCAGGAGCTGACCCGGCCTGGAGCCTTTTTTCCCGGCCGGTCGTCATGGCCTCGATGCGCTGCCGGAGGTCGGTGAGGGTCTTTTCGCGAAGATCTTGCCTTGCTTCCGGCTTTTCTCCCGTCAGGCGCTGGAGGCGATCTTTGAGGGCCATGGTTTGTTCCTTATATTCAAATTTACATCGAACAGCCGCGCCATGTCATTTCGAACGGATGCGAGAAATCTGAAGCTTTTGAAAAGCGTTCACTTGTAAGATTTCTCCCTGCGGTCGAAATGACAAGGAATAAATCGAAATGTATTTAAATAACAATTACTTATTAGATCCTTCGCATTCGCTCAGGATGACAAAAATAAACTTTGTCTGGATGACGCTCAGGCTGGTTGAGATGACAACAAAATGAGGGGAGATGTCAACAGAATAATAAGGAAAGGGTCTGGACTAGCTGAGCACTGCTATACGTGCTAAAAGGCTAGTCATGTCA
>CAYPKE010000153.1:0-5629 GCA_964411235.1 uncultured Syntrophales bacterium | reverse complement strand
TTCGGCGGCGGCCACGTGGTATTGCCCCTGCTCGAGGAGGCTGTGGTCAAGCCCGGCTGGATTTCCCCTGACGAATTTGTGGCCGGGTATGGTGCCGCACAGGCAGTCCCGGGACCGATGTTCACGTTCGCCGCTTACTTAGGCGCGCGTCTTGCGGGCATCGAAGGTGGCGTGATCGGCGCATCCGTCGCGCTGGGCGCCATATTTCTGCCGGGGTTCCTTCTCGCCGCCGGCGTGCTTCCCCTGTGGCGCACCATTGCCGGCCTGCCAATGGCGGCGCGGGCGATCGCGGGCGTCAACGCTGCCGTGGTCGGGCTCCTGGGCGCGGCGCTTTACGATCCCGTCTGGATTAGCGCAGTGCGTGGGCCCGTCGATATGGCCATTGCCCTCGTTGGTTTCGTGCTCCTGGCCGCGTGGCGCCTGTCTCCGCTGTTCGTCGTCATCTGGTGCATAGCGGCCAAGGTCCTGGGATCGATATTGCTCTAGGAGCAGGAGGGCGCCGCCTGGGCCCTTAACGCCTTGCCCTTTCCCTCTGTGACCTGAAAATATTCTTGACGCACAAACATCCGTCACCTCCCTGTGGCAACTGACTAAACGGGCAGTTTAGGTGATACTTACATCCAGACAAACCGGATCATCCAGGCAGTACCGAATCTCAAAAACGTCATAGTCGGATTGCGACAGCGCTTTTTTTTATATTTAATCGATGGTACCTTTCCCTGAAAGGAGCAAGACGATTTTCAGGGAGTTGCGGTACCGATGAAAAAAAGCCCCGATACTTCCCAGCCGATTTTCACCATTCGCGGTCTCACGAAAGCCTATACCATGGGCGAAGTGACCATCCACGCCCTGCAGGGCATCGACATGGATCTCTTCCCGGGGGAGCTGGTGGTGCTGCTGGGGGCGTCCGGTTCCGGGAAATCAACCCTGATCAATATCCTGGGGGGGCTGGACTTCGCCAGCGGCGGTCAAATCATGTATGACGGACAGAGCCTGACGGGGGCCGGCGATCGTTTGCTGACTGATTTCCGCAGGCACCACGTGGGCTTTGTCTTTCAGTTTTACAACCTGATACCCAGCCTGACGGCTCGTGAAAACGTCGCGATCATCACGGAGATCAGTCGCGATCCAATGACCCCCGAAGAGGCATTGGATTTGGTTGGCCTGGGGGACCGCATGGACCATTTCCCCTCCCAGCTGTCCGGTGGCGAACAGCAGCGTGTGGCCATTGCACGCGCGATCGCAAAGCGCCCGGCGGTGCTGATGTGTGATGAACCGACGGGTGCCCTTGATTCCCAAACGGGTATCAAGGTTCTGGAAGTCATCAATCATGTAAATGAACGGCTTGGAACGACCACCGTTGTCATTACCCACAATGAGGCCATCAGCGGCATGGCCGACCGCGTTATTCGCATTGCTGACGGCCGCATCATCCGGGTCGTTGAGAATGCGGAAAAGATTTCGCCTCAGGAGATATCCTGGTGAGAACGATCAACCGGAAACTTTTGCGGGACATCCTCTCTCTGAAGGGCCAATCGGCAGCCATCGCCGTGGTGATAGGTTCCGGCGTGATGGTTCTAATTCTCTTCGCAGGCAATCTTGATGCCGTCAGGGAGTCCCGGGACCGCTTTTACCAGAGCCACAACTTTGCCCACGTTTTCTGCGAGATAACCCGTGCACCGGAGGCCATAGCGGAGCGGCTGCGGCAAATTCCCGGGGTCAACCTGGTGGAAACAAGGGTGCAAGCGCCGATACGTTTGGCGGTTGAGGGTTTTGACGACCCGGTGAGGGGGCTTGTTCTCTCCATTCCTGACGGACATCAGCCCGTTCTGAATCGGCTGCATCTGCGCGAAGGTTCCATTCCCGAACCGGACAGTGATGACCGGGTGATCATCAGCGAACCCTTCGCCGAGGCGCACGGCCTGAGGTCCGGCGACCGGTTGGAGGGTATCATCAAAGGGAGGATGGAAACGCTTGCCATTTCGGGAATAGGGCTTTCACCCGAGTTCGTCTACCAGGTGGGCCCTGCGGATATCATGCCCGATTACGAGCGCTATGCCATTGTCTGGATGAATCGAAGAGCGTTGGAAAGCGCCTTCGGGATGGAAGGAGCCTTTAATAGCGTGACCCTGACGCTCCAATCCGGAGTGGACGAGCGGACCGTCATTGAAGCCGTGGACAGCATCCTGGGGCCCTACGGAGGTGTCGGAAGCTACGGCCGCAGTGACCAGATGTCCCACCGGTTTATAGAGGACGAGATCAACCAGCTGCGGGTCATGACTTTTGTCCTGCCCACCATCTTTCTTGGCGTATCTGCTTTCCTGCTCAGCGTTCTCATCGGGCGAATCGTTCGGACCCAGCGGCAACAGATCGCGGTGCTGAAGGCTTTCGGCTACCGGAACGCGGAAATCGCCCGTCATTATTTCATGCTGACCGGCCTGATCGTCGGCATCGGATCGCTCCTTGGCGTGGCTTTCGGAACCTGGACCTCCCGTTCCCTGGCCGAACTGTATGCCGAGTACTTCCGTTTTCCAGACATGATTGTCGGCCTTCAGCCCCGGATCATTTTGCTCGCGGTCGCGGTCGCCTTCGGCGCGGGCATTCTTGGCGCCGGGAGAGCCGTTGCCGATGCCGTGAAGCAGGCGCCTGCGGAAGCCATGCGACCACCGGCGCCGAAGCGGTTCCGGAAGGGATGGTTTGAGAGGTCCTTCATAGGCGGTCTTCTGGATGAGCCCGGGCGTATCATCGTGAGGAATATTTCCCGCCACCGGCTGAAAGCGTCCTTTACCGTCCTGGGAATTGCCCTTTCGGGTTCTCTGCTTGTGCTCGGCAGTTATCAGTTCGGATCGGTCACGTATATGCTGGATATTCAGTACCGGCTGGTGCAGAAGATGGACCTGCACCTTAGCTTCAACGAGCAGACGTCTCATAAGGCACGCGCGGAGCTTGCGGCTCTGCCGGGTATCCATTACGTGGAGCCCTATCGCAGCGTTCCGGTGCGTTTCAGCAATAAGGGACGGGAATACCGGACGGCCATTCTCGGCCTTGACGGGACGCCAAAGCTGCGGACGGTTCTTGACGCCGACTACCGGCCCACAAGCCTGCCGCCAGAGGGGCTTCTCATGACGGATTATCTTGCCGAGTACCTGGACCTGCGTCCCGGTGACAGCCCGTTTGTTGAAATCATGGAGGGGCATCGCCGTGTGCTGAACATACCGCTGGCCGGCACGGTCAAAGAACCCATCGGCATCGGCGCCTACATGGACCGGAGAGCGCTGAACCTTGTCATGAGGGAAGGTCCCGCCATCTCCGGTGCCTGGATTCTGTCAGACCCTGCACGCCAGGCGGAGCTTTTTCAGCGGCTCTGGGAAATGCCCAGCATCGCCGGCATCGGGCTCATCTCCAAATCCGATGCCTCCGTCAGGGAGTATATCGAGGACACCGTTCTGGTGTTCATGGTTGTGCTGCTGATCATGGCCGGTTCCATCGTCTTTGCCATAGCCTATAACACGGTCCGCATCGCTTTTGCCGAGCGGGAACGGGAATTGGCCACTTTGCGCGTTATGGGGTATAAAATAGGGGAGGTGTCTTGGATATTAATCGGCGAGATTGTGCTGCTGACGGTTTTGGCCATCCCCCTGGGGTGGGTCCTGGGCGTCGGCTTTGCTTTTCTGCTGAACCAAGCCATCAGTACTGATCTTTTCCGGTTGCCTTTTGTGGTGACTCCGAGCGTATTCTCCATATCGGCATGTGGGGTGCTGTTGGCTTCTGTGCTGTCACTTCTTTTCATTGTCCGTCGACTTCGGCGCCTCGATATGGTGGCGGCTTTAAAGACAGAGTAGCAGGCGAGAGGGTGGCCAGATGAAAAAAAAGATCATGATCGCATTGTGTTCCCTGGTGATACTTGGCTTGCTGTGGGTGGCGCTGATGCCGTCACCTGTCCCCGTCAGTGTGACCGAAGTTGAGCGGGGTTATTTTGCTGAATTTGTGGAAGACGAAGGTTATACGAGCCTTCGGTTTACCGACGTGGTGACGGCTCCGATCAACGGGTTCCTGCGTCGGGTGGATCTGGAACCGGGTGACTGGGTGCGCCCCGGGGATTTATTATTCATGATCGAGCCGTCACCGGCGCCCGCGCTTGATCCCCGGAATATGGCCCAGGCCAGGGAAAACCTCGATGCGGCCCGTGCGAGAGTCGCGGCGGCCCGGTCAGACCTTGAGGAACGGAAACACGAGGCCGATTTTGCGCAGAAAGAGTGGGATCGGCATGTGCGTCTTTTTGAACGTGAAGCGATATCCAAGGCGACTCTTGATCGGGCGCAGAAAGAACGGGACAGCAGTCTCGCGGCGAAACGGGCGGCAGAGGCGGTCCTGGAGGCTGTTTTCTATGAAATGGAAAACGCCCGGGCGGTTTTGGCGGTGGCCTCCGGGGAACGGACCGGTGATAAGCGGATTCTCGCTGTCAAATCTTCCAAGGAGGGCCTGGTGCTGCGCAGAGAGCGTTATCACGAGGGCGTGGTTCAGGCCGGTGAGGTTCTGCTGGAACTGGGCTCGCTGAAAGATCTCGAAGTACGGGTTGACCTGTTGTCGTCAGAGGCAGTCCGGGTTCTGCCCGGCATGCGGGTCATCCTGGAACACTGGGGCGGCAAAGGAAAGCTTGAAGGCCGGGTGCGCCGGGTGGAGCCGTCGGGATTTATGCGGGTGTCAGCACTCGGCGTTGATGAACAGCGTGTGCCTGTTTTTGTAGTATTCGATTCTCCCTGGGAAGAACGAAAACAACTGGGCGATGGCTATCGTGTGGAGGCACGGTTCATTCTATGGGACAATGATGAGGTCGTCCAGATTCCGATCAACGCCATTTTTCGCGAAAAAGATGTCTCGCAGGTCTTCGTTGTGAAGAAAGGGCGGGCGGTCCGTCGTACCGTGGAAACGGGACGGCGCAGCGGACTGATGGTCCAGGTTCTGAGCGGTCTTGAACCCGGTGAGACGGTAATCAATCATCCAGGGGACAGGATCAAAGCCGGCGTGCGTGTAAAGGTTCCGTAGTAAGAAAAAATTCCGGAACAGCGCGCCCGGCATGACGTTTTTGATATTGACTCGCCGAAGTAATAATCTCGTTAAGATCCGACGGACCCATGGGCGGGTAGGGAATATCCCATGCTTCAATCTTTCAGGAAGAAAATACGGGCATCCTTCACCCCGCAATGAGAAAACCCGGGGCAATATCCGCCGGATTTTGCAAACCCGTTTGGTGTTTTTGTCATCAGGCGGCAAAGAAAGGGGAAAAAGAATGGCTGGAAAAAAAGAGCGGAAGGTCGTCGATCTGGCGCTTCAGGGCGGGGGGGCGCATGGCGCCCTGACCTGGGGAGTCCTGGACCGGCTTTTGGAGGATGAAAGAATAGAGATTGCCACCATGAGCGGCACCAGTGCCGGTGCCATGAACGCCGTGGTGATCGCCGCAGGTATGGATCGCGCCGGCCGTGCGGGGGCACGGGAGGCCCTGGAGGCCTTTTGGAAAGCCGTCAGCGATGCGGCCCTGCTTTCCCCTGTGCAGCGCAGCATCTGGGATCGCCTGACGGGCAGTTATTCCCTTGACAAGTCGCCCGGCTATCTGTTTTTTGAAAACCTG
>CAYPKE010000152.1:0-5641 GCA_964411235.1 uncultured Syntrophales bacterium | reverse complement strand
CGAAAAAGATGCGCGTGTTTCGATGAGGATATCCTGCATCGCAAAAGTGGCTATACTGATCGAAAAAGGCACGGTCCTGGCTAGCGCTCCCCGTCTTTCCTACAACAACGATCGGATCCTTTCCCCAGATATCCGAAATCCGGAGGAATCGTCTCCTTTTAAAGAATGGCAAGTTGTCTCGTGAAGCATATGAATCTTTTATTGAAAACGAAATGTGCAATATGGTGAAAGTCCAGGAGGAACTTGATCTTGACGTTCTCGTTCATGGAGAGCCGGAACGAAATGATATGGTTGAATATTTTGGCGAAAAGATGGACGGGTTCTGTTTTACCGAGAATGGCTGGGTTCAAAGCTATGGGAGTCGATGTGTAAAACCGCCCATTATTTATGGTGATATTTCACGTCCAGCTCCAATGACGGTTAAAGAGTTTGCATTTGCGCAATCTCTGACGACAAAACCGATGAAAGGAATGTTGACTGGCCCGGTGACTATTCTGTGCTGGAGTTTTGTTCGAGACGATCTCGAACGTTCAGAGGTTTGTCGGCAGATAGCCTTTGCGCTACGGGATGAAGTCATGGATTTGGAAAAGGTCGGAGCCAGAATAATCCAAATCGACGAACCGGCGTTACGGGAAGGTCTTCCCTTGAAAAGAAAAGATGCCGAGAATTATCTTTGCTGGGCGGTAAATGCCTTTCGAATCGCTTCATGTGGTGTTGCCGATGAGACGCAGATCCATACGCATATGTGTTACAGTGAATTTAATGCGATCATACATTCCATTGCTGAGATGGATGCCGATGTCATCAGCATCGAATCCAGCAGAAGCAAGATGGAATTGCTTGATGTCTTCCAGTACTTTGATTATCCGAATGAGATTGGTCCAAGAGTATATGATATCCACAGTCCCCGCATACCGACAAAAGAAGAAATCATGGAATTGTTATCACGGGCGACCAAGTATATTCCCAAAGATCGACTTTGGGTAAACCCTGATTGCGGCCTCAAAACAAGACAATGGAAGGAAGTCATTCAATCATTGAGTAATATGGTTGCAGCAGCGAAGTGCCTGAGAAACCTTTAGATTGTTTTGGACATCCATTTCGAGCGGGTGGGGGGCTGACCGAAGTCGTTTTCGTTCCGGCTGGGGTCCGGTTCGTCAAAATCATCCGGCCTGACCCGGCTGTTCTCGATGAACTCCCGGAGGGAACGCTCAGAGACGCGGACGGCGCGACTGCCGACCTTGATGGCGACGAGGGATCCCGCCATGATGAGATCGTAAATGTGCCGCTCGGTGCAGCTCAGAATCTCTGCGACGGCCTGGATCGTGATGAATCGGTCTTTGAGGGATTCCATCGCAACGTTCCTTTAGCGGGTCATCCAGTGGGAGCGGATGACTTGTCTTTCGCCTCCCCGTGGTGAAATTGATTCGCTCTCATGATTATGCTTTAAGTGTTCCGCCAGCAGCCGGAGGCCGCCGCCCGGGAATTCCATCTCGACGCAGGCCGCCGCCAGGCACTCGGCATCGAACAGGTGGGACTTTTAGGAAGCCCTTCTTGACCGGAAGATGGGACGATTCCGGCCGATATGTTGAGGGTGAGATTACAATTGCGACATTCATGGTGATTTTGCGCAACACCGCTCCGTATGAACTAAAAATGTGGATGACAAGATAACGGAATATGCCAAGGCGATCAGGCCCTTTCCAGTTCCCTCCTGACGGCAACGCCGATCCGTTCCAGTTCATAGGGCTTCTTGACGAAGGTTCCGGCGCCCATGTCCTGTGCCTTTTGCACACGGTCCGTTTCGGAGAACCCGCTGACGAGGATGGCTTTCTGGCGGGGCCGAATCTGAAGGATTTCCTGGTAAGTATCGAGGCCGTCCATGCCCGAATACATGATCATGTCCAGAACAACAAGGTCTGTCCGGTTATGCCGCAAGAAATCACACGCCTCCTCGCCGTTGGATACGGTTGCCACGCAATAGTTTAGTTTTGCAAGCATTCGAGCCGTGAGTTCCCGCTGATCCGGGACATCATCAACCACGAGAATGGCTTCGCCTTTGCCCATGTAATCCTGCAAGGACAAAGGGATATTTGTATCGTCACGTCTCTCATTTGTGGCGGGAAAATACAGGGAGAAAGTGCTTCCTTTCCCTTTCTTGCTGACAACGTCAATGTAGCCGCTGTGATCCTTGACGGTGCCCCAAACTACGGAAAGCCCCAGTCCGGTACCGCTTCGTCCCATGACTTTTTTCGTGTAAAAAGGCTCGAAGATGCGGTTCAAATCGTGGTCAGGTATGCCTTCTCCGGTATCCGAAACACGGATGACGATATAATCTCCTTTTGAGATCGTATCATACCCGTCCACGGGGCGGTCCAGGTAGACATGATCGGTGGTGATCGTCAAACCCCCGCCTTCCCGCATGGCTTCCGCCGCGTTGGAGACGAGATTCATGATCGTTTTAATGAGCTGATGAGGGGAGCCCAAGGCATTCGGCGTTGCCGGCGCGAGTTTCGTCTTGATGCGAACACGCGGATGATAGGCCATGATTCTTTCAAATTCCGGGGATTTCAGGAATTCTTCGACGAGATCATTCAGATTTACAACCTCGCGCGTCTGCACGCCCCGCCGGGCCAGTGTCAGCATATCGTCAATGATGGCTGCCGTCCGTTTCCCGGCAGTCATTATCTTCATGACATAAGGATTCAGCGGACTGGATTCATCCAGATGCAGGAGGATCAACTCGGAATAACCGAGCAGCACGCCGAGCACATTGTTGATGTCGTGGGCGACGCCACCGGCCAGGAGTCCCAGGGCTTCCATTTTCTCCGAACGCTGCAGACGCTCTTCCAGGTCTTTTTGCCTTTTTTCCGCTTTTCGCAGCTCGGTGATGTCCACGAGAGACGCTACGCTTTGCTGCGTCCACGGGATGACATCGGCGGTCAGGAATACGTTCCTGATGTCGCCGTCTTTGTGAACAAGCCGGAATTCGTAACTCCTCTTTGCCAGGTCCTTGTCGATTCGACGGAGCTTGTGCTGCTCGACCATCCATTCCATATCTTCCTTGTGGACAAACTCCATCCACTTCCGATTACCTATTATTTTATTTCGGTCAAATCCCGTTAGCTTTTCAAATTCGGCATTGACATAGGAAAGCGTCATATCTTCATCGACGATGACCATGCAGGTACCGGTATTTTCAAAGATGCTCCGATACCTGGCTTCGCTTTGCTGGAGCGCTTTTTCGGTGGTTTTGGTGTCCGTGATGTCCCGGATGGATTCGATGGCGCCGATCACCTCTCCGGATTCGTTGAAAAGCCTGGATGCGGTTGCGGAAAGGTAGGCGCCTTTATCGCCGTGAATATGAGGCGCGAAAATCTCTCCGGAAAAAACATGGCCATATTTTTTGACGTCCTCATAAACTCCCGACAGCGAGGTCTTGTCGTTCGTAAGAACGAGATCGATCAGCATGGGTCTTCTTGTCCCGTAGAATGGGACTGCATATTCATGCTTGCCTTTCCCGATGATCTCCTGCGCCTTGACACCCGTCAGCGCTTCAATCGCCCGGTTCCAGAACAAAACGGTCCCTTCACGATTAATGACAAAGGTCGCGTCGGGAAGAAAATCGATGATTTCCTTCAAATGACGCTGAGACGCCTGCAACGCAATCTGAAATTGTTTCAATTCCTGGATGAGTTCCGACAATTTCTCGGTTTCCCTGAGGCGGATTTTCCCATTCTCCGCGGAAAGCCTTTTGTAGTAGGAGGCTTTCTTTTCTGCCTCAGCCAGTCTCGTTATCAAATCCGTTTTTTGCAGTTTTCTCATCCAATCATCCCTCGGCAATAACCCACAAAACGCCGGTCCAATCCAGCCCCCGGCTTTTCCCCAGCAGCGGCGCCACTTCCACGCCGGAATAAAACCCGAGAAGCGGAATATTCCTCTGGTTAAAGATTTCCCTGACTTCAGCGGCCTCTTCCGTTAAGGTTTCCGAAAAAAGGGCTGTCCGGCCGGCACAGTCGATGTAACATCCGAAAAGAGGCCTTTTGCCGTCTTTTTCTATGCGGGCAAGCAGGGCTGTGGTGTTCTGCCTGGCCGACTCGAACATTTGATTGGAATCCCGCAGCATGAACAGGAATTCAGTTCCTGTCTCGAGATCGGGTTCAAAAAGGACGATCCCTTTCCGGTCAGGAAGCACGCCCGCAATCAGCCTGTTCACATACTGATCTTCATGATAATCGCCGAACTTGTCACCGTGATTGACGCCGATGCTGAGGCGTTTGACGGGATTCTGGCTTTGCCATCTCTCGTTGCCGTAGATATCGTTGATCATTTCGACAATCGGCTGGCCGTCCACTTCATAAATGAAGGCCCCTTCCATCGCCGTGATGACGTGATAGGCTCCATTCATGGGCGTGGCCCCGTGCATGATTTGATGGTAATGGCACAAATTCCCGCTGAACATTGTACCGACCCCAGATTGCGAGGCAATGCGGGAGCCGCAAAACTGCCTGGGCGGGCTGAATTCAAAATCTCCCAACAGGCCCGCTCCCAGGATGGGGATGTCAGGGGCGATGACCGATTCGATGCCCTGGATCAACGGCGGTGAGGCATTCATGATGGGAGGGGTTTTGTCCGTCGGGGGGATTTTCAGGGAGTCATAAAAGATAAGAAGCAGCTTTCCATCGCGTGGATGCGAAAAGCTCTCCGCCAATTTTCTGCCGGTTTGCATTTCATCCTGATCCAGATTGGCGGCGCAGGCAATGTCATACTTTAATCTTATCGTCTGAAAGACGGCGACGGCGACAGGGGCGCCCTCATAGGATATGTCGCTGTTCGTGATGACACCGATGGCGCTCCCTCCGATGACCGGAACATGATCACCGACGGCGGATTTTATCCCCCGGAAACAGGTCTTGGCGTCAACCTGCTGACTGCAGAAGGCCATGACGAAATGCGGATGCTCGATCTGGCCGTTCTTGACGGCTAATGCCGTTGCCGCCTTTCCGGCGGCGAAACTGTCGGTTGCGTTAATGTACCCAATTCCAACCTTCATGCTTCCCCCTGATCGAAAAGATATTGTACCGATCCATTAAATGGCCTGACCGGACTCTTTACGTTTTATAAAGCAAAAAAGATTTGGTGCTTGGTGTTTCTTCGGAAGATCAAACAGCTCAAGTGCACGCTTCATGCCATTCTCGCCGTAAAAGAGGCTGCTGAGGGCCTTTATTGCTGCGCAATTTATAAGAATAGTCTTTGTAAGTCCAATTTATTTCTTTATATGTGAAATGTTTCACAGTGAAAAAGGATGCTCTATAGGGATGAAATAGCGGCTGGAGAGTAAGAGCCGCTTTGGCTTATATTGAAGGGAGGGGGATCACAATTCGGGGATTTCGACAGACAGGTTATTGCCGAGTCCGTTCCGGGCGGTTCAAAAAAGTGAAGGGGACAGGGAAAGACGATCCATTCAGATTAATGACAGGTTTGTGCGGACACAAAAAGATTTTCAAGGTAATCTTGGATGGAAGATAAAAATTTTTTTCATGAAGCCGCGATTGAAGGCGAGACCAGCAACCCAAAAGGTTTAGGCGCATTATTACTCCGGCAATTAAACATCTGAATTATGGTTATGCGGCATAGGCGA
>CAYPKE010000151.1:0-5704 GCA_964411235.1 uncultured Syntrophales bacterium | reverse complement strand
GAGCAGCTGATTTGTAATCAGCAGGTTGCGGGTTCGAGTCCCATCGCCAGCTCCATGTAGCGATAAAAGCTTGTGGAGGGGTTCCCGAGCGGCCAAAGGGAGCAGACTGTAAATCTGCCGGCGAAGCCTACGGAGGTTCGAATCCTCCCCCCTCCACCATTTTGTTTCAGATAAAAGGCGGGAGTAGCTCAGTGGCTAGAGCATCGGCCTTCCAAGCCGAGGGTCGCGGGTTCGAATCCCGTTTCCCGCTCCATTATTTTTAGAACGCCAGTTCGGATGCGGATGCCGGATCTGTGCGAGTGTAATGAATGGTTTTTCAGGTAAAGAGATATGCCCACGTAGCTCAGTCGGTAGAGCACATCCTTGGTAAGGATGAGGTCACCAGTTCAATCCTGGTCGTGGGCTCCATTCAAGGAATGAAGAGAATTCTATGAGAAGCATTATTTTACTGGCCTGTACGGAATGTAAGCAGCGGAATTACTCAACGACGAAGAACAAAAGAACGATGCAGAACCGTTTGGAGTTGAAAAAATACTGTAAGTTTTGCAGAACCCATACCCCGCACCGGGAAACGAAATAAAGTCTGTTTGGTTGGATTTATTGAAAACGGGACAACAGGCCAGTAGCTCTAATGGATAGAGCGCCGGACTCCAAATCCGGATGCTGGGGGTTCGAGTCCCTCCTGGCCTGCCATTCATTCCGACGACCTGAAATAAGAAGATTGACGAGGAAGACTGATGAATTGGGATAAGGTTAAGCAGATATTTTTCAGGATCCGGGAGTTTCTGGGAGAGGCCAGGGCCGAATTGAAAAAAGTGACCTGGCCGACGCGTAAACAGACTCTCGCCTCGACCGGCGTTGTCCTTGTCGTTGTATTCGTCATGGCTATCTTTCTTGGCCTTGTGGATTACGGACTTGCCAAGATCGTTAAAGTATTGTTGAGCTGAAGCATATGGCATTCAAGTGGTATGTCGTACATACGTATTCCGGATTTGAGAACAAGGTGAAGCTTTCCCTGCGGGAAAGAATCGAAACGGCCGGAAAACAGGAGTTTTTTTCTGATATTCTCATCCCCGAGGAAAATGTGGTTGAATTGGTATCCGGGGAAAAGAAGACATCCAAGAGAAAATTCTTTCCCGGTTACATTTTGGTCCGGATGGAGCTGAATGACGAGACATGGCATATTGTAAAGGATACGCCCAAGGTCACCGGATTCATCGGGAGCAAAGACAAGCCGTCGCCGATTTCGGATAAGGATGTGGAAAACCTGATTACCCGCATTGACGAGGGGACGCTGAAACCGAAACCGAAATTTAAGTTCGATGTGGGAGATCATGTCCGGGTGATCGATGGGCCGTTTACCAACTTTGACGGTGTTATCGACGAAGTAAGGCCGGAAAAGGGCAAACTTAGAGTCATCGTCAGTATCTTCGGGCGCCCCACACCCGTTGAGCTGGATTTCATTCAGGTGGTGCAGAACTAATTGGTTCCATCAGAAGGGATTTGAATCCATTCTGCATTAATTCAATGATATAGGTGGTCATCATGGCAAAGAAAGTTATTGCGAACATAAAGCTTCAAATCAAGGCAGGGAAGGCAACACCTTCACCCCCCATCGGGCCCGCTCTGGGTCAGCATGGCGTGAATATCATGGAATTCTGTAAAGCCTACAATGCCATGACACAGAACCAGGAAGGAACCATCATTCCCGTGGTCATCACCGTTTATTCGGATCGTTCTTTTACTTTCGTCACCAAGACCCCGCCGGCGTCCGTTCTGCTCAAACAGGCGGCCAAGATTGCCAAAGGGTCCGGCGTACCGAACAAGGATAAGGTGGGTTCCGTTACATCGGCGCAGGTAAAGGAAATTGCGGAATTGAAGTATAAGGATCTCAATGCAGTGGATTTGGACAGCGCCATCCGAATCATATCGGGCACGGCACGTTCCATGGGAATTGAAGTGGTCAGTTAATTTGAATTTGAGGTTTTTGTCATGTCTCGAAAAGGAAAAGAGTTTATAAAAGTAAAGGCGCAGGTCGAGTCGGGTAAACGTTACACATTGCAGGAAGCTATCGAACTGTCGATCGGTACGGCCAGGGCCAAGTTTGACGAAACCGTGGATGCGGCCATTCGCCTTGGCGTCAATCCTGCACATGCCGATCAGATGGTCCGTGGTAGCGTCGTGCTCCCCCATGGGCTGGGAAAGACGGTCCGAGTGCTCGTTTTCGCCAAGGGTGAAAAAGAAAAAGAAGCCCTTGAAGCGGGCGCGGATGTGGTCGGCGGTGATGATCTCATCGAAAAAATTAAGGGAGGTTGGCTGGAGTTTGACAAGGCCGTGGCAACCCCCGATATGATGGGCAGCGTAGGCAAAATCGGTAAAATTCTCGGTCCTCGCGGCTTGATGCCGAACCCGAAAGTGGGTACGGTTACCTTTGATGTCGCCAAGGCGGTCGAGGAGCTCAAAGCGGGCAAGGTGGAATTCCGGGTCGAGAAAGCCGGTATCGTTCACAGCCCGGTCGGCAAAGTATCTTTTGGGGCGGAAAAGCTGAAGGATAATATTGCCGCGCTTCTGGAAACCATTATCAAATTGAAGCCTGCTTCCAGTAAGGGTGTCTATATGAAGAGTGTCGCGATTTCGACGACCATGGGTCCCGGAATCAAGGTGGATCCCCTGGATGTAAGAAATATTTAGTCGCCACTGGCGTTTGTTCTTTTTTGTGTGAATAAAGTCTGAGACAGCAGGTACAGGAAGGTTTAAATGGTTGCTGGCGGCCTGCCGAGACAAAGCGTACGGTCATTTAAATGCAGCAGTGTGTCCTTTCTGTGTGTTTTTGTTCTCTGACTTTCATATCGTGCTTCTATCCTCGAAGGAGGAAGCAAAGGACCATTCAAAAAGAGGAAGGAGGTTGGATATTGGATCGGAGAACAAAAGAAAAGGTTATCGCGGAGCTTCACGAGAAACTGGCAGGAGTGAAGCTGGCAGTCCTTGCGAACTACAGCGGTCTGAATGTTGAGAAGATCACCGCCCTGAGAAACGCCCTGAGAAAATCCGATACCGAATTACGAGTTGTTAAAAACACCCTTTTGGAGATTGCTTCCCGGGAAACCGATGTGTCGGTTTTGGGAGATCATCTGAAAGGGCCTTTGGCCATTATTCTCAACAGCGGAGATGTTGTCGAGCCGGCCAAGGTATTGGTTGATTTCGCCAAGAAGAATGCACAAATGGAAATCGTTGCCGGTGTTCTCGAAGGGAAGGTGCTAAGCGCGGCACAGGTCAGCGCGCTGGCGGAATTGCCGAGCAGGGATGTTCTCTTGGCAAAGCTGCTTTCGGTTATGGTCGGTGTGCAGACATCCCTGGTGAATGTACTGAGTGCTGTACCGCGTGGTTTTGTTCAGGTTCTCGAGGCTTACAGGGTACAAAAAGAAAACGGTAACTAAAATCGATAGGAAGGATAAAGAAAATGGCAGATCAGATTACAAAGGCGGATGTCGTAAAGTTTATTGAAGGAATGACGGTTCTTGAGCTTTCGGAACTCGTGAAGGAGCTGGAAGAAAAATTCGGCGTATCGGCGGCCGCGCCTGTCGCCCTTGCCGCCGCAGGAGCTCCGGCTGCGGCAGCTGCTCCGGTTGAGGAAAAGACCGAATTCGATGCGATCCTGACAGGATTTGGTAATGAGAAGATCCAGGTCATCAAGGTAGTACGCGCGATTACGGGGCTGGGACTGAAAGAGGCGAAAGATCTGGTGGAAGGTGTGCCGAAGCCGATCAAGGAAGCCGTGCAGAAGGCCGAAGCCGAGGATATAAAGAAGAAGATCGAGGAAGTGGGCGGGACCGTAGAAGTCAAGTAGGTTGGCCCATTCCTTTTTTTCATCGGCCTTGGCGGCTTGCTGCAAGGTATGGTGAGATAGGTATAAAAGGTTTGCGTGACAGGGGATCTCAATCCGTATCAATAGGCATTTCCGACGTTAAGGTTCCAGCACAGCGTGTTGATGTGGTCATGTCAGACAACAGAGTGGCGAGGCAAACCAGGGCGTTTCCGCCGGATGGTTTGCTTCGCTTATCTTTCATGGACACTTTGTATGCTTGAATTATGGCTGTAACGGAGAACTTTAAGGTTAATTCGACAGGAAGCTATGGCAGAATTTAGAAAAAATTTAGGGCGTATAAAGAGGATACTGGACATTCCCAACCTTCTTGATATCCAGACCAAATCTTACGAGAAGTTTCTCCAGTGGGATCTAGAACCATCTGCGAGAGCGAATGTGGGTCTGCAGGGGGCTTTCAAGAGCGTCTTTCCCATCTCGGATTTCAGTGGGAAATGTTCTCTGGAATTCGTCAGCTACAAAATCGGAGAGCCGCGGTATGATGTCAAGGAGTGTCTGCAGAAAGGCATGACATATGCCGCACCCTTGAAGATTGTCGCCCGCCTGGTTGTTTTTGATACGGAGCGGACACCCGACCAGAAGAAA
Source organism: uncultured Syntrophales bacterium (assembly GCA_964411235.1). GTDB lineage: Bacteria > Desulfobacterota > Syntrophia > Syntrophales > JAAYKM01 > JAAYKM01. The sequence continues at coordinate 1,236 of CAYPKE010000151.1, read as the reverse complement.
ATCCCGGCCGAATCAAGGCAGATAAGGGATGTCAAGGAGCAGGAAATCTTCTTCGGTGAAATTCCGCTTATGACTGACACGGGCACGTTTATTGTGAACGGGACCGAAAGAGTCATCGTCAGTCAGCTGCACCGTTCCCCCGGTATATTTTACGATCATGACAAGGGGAAAACCGTCACAAGCGGAAAACTCATCTATTCCGCCCGGATCATTCCCATTCGGGGGTCATGGCTGGATCTGGAATTTGATTCCAAGGATCTGCTTTATGTGCGGATCGATCGGCGACGTAAAATGCCGGTAACGATCTTACTGAAAGCAATGCGGAACTCGATCGAGTCTATATTAAAATACTTTTACGGTATTCAGAAGGTGCTTTTCCACGGTGATCAAGTGATGATCCCTATAGATGACTCTCTACTCGAAGAGAAGGCACCGGAAGATATCAGGGACGACAAGACAGGCGAGATCATCGCCAAAAAGGGCAGGAAGATTTCCAAACCACTTCTGCGCCGGATCATGGATGCCGGGATTGAGTTCATCGAAGTGACTCCCGACGATATCCTGGGTAAAGTGCTGGCATCGGATGTGGCGGACCCGGCCACGGGAGAGGTGCTGGCTAAATGCAATGAAGTGCTGAATCCCGATGGCTTGGAAAAGCTTCGCGAAAGGGGGATTGCCGAATGCACTCTCATCCGCTTGGATGAGGATCTGGAGAATTCTTCCATTCGGGACACCTTGCTTATGGATCGCATTGAATCGACGGAAGACGCGATCATGGAAATATACAGGCGGCTTCGTCCCAGCAGCCCTCCCACACCGGAAACGGCGCAGAAATTCTTTGACAGCCTTTTCTTCCAGCCTGAGACGTATGATCTTTCGGCCGTCGGTCGGGCGAAGATGAATTATAAGCTTCGTCTGGATGTGCCGACGGATGTGACGGTTCTCCGCAATGAGGATGTTCTGGCAGCAGTGAAATATCTCCTTGATCTGAAGAGAGGTGCTCCCAACTGCAGCGTTGACGACATCGATCACCTGGGGAACCGCCGGGTTCGCTCCGTCGGAGAGCTGATCGAGAACCAGTATAGGATCGGAATGGTCCGGATGGAACGGGCCGTCAAGGAGAAGATGAGTCTTCAGGATATCGAAACCATGATGCCTCATGATCTGGTCAATGCGAAACCCGTAACTGCAGTAGTCAATGAGTTTTTCGGCAGCAGTCAGCTGTCCCAGTTTATG
>CAYPKE010000150.1:0-5704 GCA_964411235.1 uncultured Syntrophales bacterium | reverse complement strand
CCAAGGCAGCATTGATAAACCATTGCTGATTTTTTTCCCCGATCGGTTCCGTCCTGTAAAAAGGAGAACATTGGACTGGCGTGATTGCATTCGTCACGGACAACCGCTGTATCGCTTCGACGCACCGTTCATAAGGTGAATCTTCATTCGCTCCCAAACCGATATGGACAACATTGCCGAGGTCAAGCATCGTATTTTCTCGCCATGCAATCGGCCGGACTGTTACAAATACATATTCCGCCTTCAGCCCTGAATGACCATGTTTCTCAGGCCGAGTACATCCTGCATATCATACAGTTTAGGCTTCTGATCCACAACCCATTTGGCGGCCCTGATTGCACCGCGGGCAAAATTATCGCGATTATGGGCGCGGTGGATGAATTCCAGACGCTCACCGACCCCGCCGAACAGAACCATGTGCTCTCCCACGATGTCCCCTGCCCGAACGGTCTGGATACCGATTTCCCTGGCGCTTCGCTCTCCGATCAGCCCTTTACGCAAGTACACACCTGCCTCCTCCAGATCACGTCCCAGATTTTCAGCCAGGATATGAGCCATTTTCATGGCCGTTCCACTTGGGGCATCTTTTTTCAAACGGTGATGCGCTTCCACAATCTCCACATCGTATTCATCGCCGAGAACGGCTGCGACCGATCCGATCACTTTGAACATCACATTGACACCGACGCTCATATTAGGTGAAAGAACACACCTCAACCCGGCTGAAAGCGCCGTGATTCGTTTCATTTCCTCGGCTGAAAACCCCGTGCTGCCGATGACGATCGCCTTATCTGCTGCTGCAGCGAGTTCGAGATTGGTCACAGAAACTTCATGATGGGTGAAATCGATGATGACATCAGCCTGATCGACGCATTCCCGGAGATCGCTCTCTACTGTAAAACGAAATTTTTCACCCCCCTCATTCACTTCAACCTCTGTTCCAATCAGGGGATGACCTGCCTGTTCCACAGCGCCGACAGCGCGAATTCCCTCGGTTTCATTCAGGAGGCTGAGAATACGGCTTCCCATCCGGCCGCCCGCGCCCGTCACGATTGCCTTGATCATATTCAGCTCCTCGCTCCTTTCGATATCAGACCGTAGTCAGCCAGCGCCTTTTGCACTTTATCATAATTTCCCTGTACGAGTTTGCACAACGGCAAACGCACTTCGTAGTCGATCATGTCCATCATGGACAGTGCCGCTTTCACAGGCGCGGGATTGGACTCGATAAACAAGGCGTCGATAAGGGGAATCATTTTATAATGGATCCTTCTGGCTTTCTCCAGATCGCCCGTTTCGAAGGCGCTTACCATGGCCGCCATGTCCGACGGGGCAACATTTGAAATCACCGAGATAACACCTTGCCCCCCCAGAGCGAGCAGCGGCAGCGTAAAGGCGTCATCGCCGGAAAGCACGTCGAATTCGGGACCGCACAAGCCGATGATGTCACTCATCTGCTTGATGGAGCCCGCCGCTTCCTTCACGCCCACAATGTTTGAAATTTGCTCCAGCCTCGCCAGGGTATCCGGATTAAGATTGATTCCCGTTCGTCCGGGTATATTGTACACCAGAATCGGTATCGGCACCGCTTCGGCAATGCTCTTGTAATGCTGAAAAAGTCCTTCCTGGGTCGGACGATTATAATAGGGGCAGACAATCAGGGCCCCGTCAGCCCCGGCCTCATGGGCATGCCTGGTAAGCCGAAGCGCCTCCTCCGTACTGTTTGAGCCCGTTCCGGCAATGACGGGCACTCTTTTCTTAACGGCATCGATGGTTATTTCGATGACCCGGTCGTGCTCCTCATGCGACAATGTTGCAGATTCACCCGTAGTCCCGCAAGGCACAATGCCTGAGGTACCGTTTTCGATCTGGTATTCGATCAGCTTTCTCAGCGCTTCCTCATCGACCTGGCCGCTCTTGAAAGGCGTGACAATAGCTACGATAGCACCCTTGAACATAAAACCTCCTTAACTTTTTAATTCTGGAATCATTTCCCCGCGCACCAGGTCCTCATAGGTTTCTCTTTTGCGGATCACATAAAAACGGTCTTCACGGACCAGGACCTCAGCCACCCGGGGGCGCGAATTGTAATTCGATGACATGGAAAAACCGTAAGCACCGGCACTCATCACCGCCATCAGGTCATCTTGCTCCATTTCAGGCATTTCCCGTTCTTTAGCCAGAAAATCGCCCGATTCACAGATCGGCCCGACAATATCGGCGACGATTTCCCCTTCCCCACCCTCTTTCACCGGCAGAATCCGGTGATAAGAATCATACATGCTCGGACGGATCAGGTCATTCATCCCCGCATCGACAATAACGAAATTCTTCTGACCCGTTTTTTTTTGGTAAAGGATCCTGATCACGAGGGCGCCCGCATTTCCCACCAGCACCCGCCCAGGTTCAAAGATGAAAGTATAAGGCATCGCGTGCGCAAATTCCAAAAGAGCTTGGGCATATTCAGTCGGATGCGGCGGCGTCTCGTCCCTGTAGACAATGCCCAGGCCGCCGCCCAGATCAAGATATTGTATGCCGAAAGCTTCCTCCTCTAATCTTTTCAGCAGCGCCTTGAGCCTTGTCAGGGCATCAATAAAGGGGGATGTTTGGGTGATCTGCGAACCGATGTGACAGCTTACGCCGATGACGTCGATATGCGGCAGCTCTCTGGCGCGCCGGTACGCATCCAGAGATGCGCCGATATCGATGCCGAATTTGTTCTCTTTCAATCCTGTGGAAATATGGGGATGGGTCTGGGCATCGACGTCGGGATTTATCCTCAGGGCGATACCGGCCCGCTTGCCCATTCTTTTGGCGCAGTTGCTGATCGCTTCCAGCTCCTGAAAGGATTCGACGTTAAACATCAGGATGCCCGTATGCAGGGCATATTCGATTTCCTCCTTTTTCTTGCCGACTCCTGAATAGACGATCTTAAGTGGATCAACCCCTGCCCGGATCGCACGGTACAGTTCTCCACCCGAAACGATGTCGACACCGCCGCCTTCTTCAGCAAACAGGCGCAGGATTGCGATATTTGAATTGGATTTGACGGCAAAGCAAGTCAGGTGGGGAAACCGGGCAAAAGCGTCATCGAATACACGGAAATGGCGTTTCAGCGTCGCATAACTATAGACATAGAAAGGAGTGCCGACGGCGGTGGCAATTGCTTCAAGCGGCACCCTTTCACAACACATCTGTCGGTTAAGGTAACGAAAATCGTTCACGGACAATGCTCCATTGAGTAAGTAAATCTTATTTCCGATTCTTCGGAAGGCTCGCTGCAAACATCCCGGTGTCCACAGACAACAATGGCATATCGATAGAGAAAACCCTCCTGCACCTTGCGGTCAAAATAGACGTAACTCCCGTCATATTCACGGATGAAGGCCATTTCGTCATGGGTCAACTCCGCAAGCAAACGCCTTTTCCCCGGACAGGTGGGACAATCTCCTCCGTCGATATCGTAATCCGTGCGGTAAATTTTCAGGAGTTCCGGTGCGCTTCGATACGCGGCAAGATTCCATGTCAGGATAACACCGCATTCCGATTGGTCCAGGAAAAGGGTTGAAAGTTTTCGTGTTTCCAGAATCTGTGCCGGACGTGGGTCTCCGGTTTTGCCGCAACCCCATGAGGTGGTGAGGATGAAAATGGCTGTTATGAACAACGATACAAGCAGATTGTTTTTCATAATCCCTTAATTTCAGAAAGTCTTTTCACAACATTCTCTTCCGCCGTACCTCCGGCACTTCTTTTCGCGTTTACGGAATGCTCGATTGTAATATGATCAAAAATGTCTTCTCCGATGGCGGGGCAGAAACTCCGGTATTCGGCCAGCGCCAGGTCAAACAGATTCTTTCCGTTATCAATGCAATGTGAAACAATCTTACCGACGATGCTGTGGGCCTCACGAAACGGCACACCTATCTTGACCAGGTACTCGGCCACATCCGTCGCCGTTGAAAATCCCAGCCTTGCCTCCATTTTCATTCTTTGCCGGTTGAAGTTGATCCCCTTCAACATATCCGTCAGGATTGTCAGGGAAGCTTTCGCGGTATCAAAGGCGTCAAAAAGTGGCTCCTTATCTTCCTGCAGGTCTCTGTTATATGTCATGGGCAAGCCTTTGAGCAATGTCAGTACCGCCGTCAGATCTCCATAAACCCGCCCCGTCTTTCCGCGGATAAGCTCTGCCACATCGGGATTCTTCTTCTGGGGCATGATGCTGCTGCCCGTCGTGAAGGCATCGGAGATTTCCATATACCTGAATTCATCCGTCGACCAAAGAATCATATCCTCACAAAGACGGCTCATGTGCATCATGATCAGCGCAAGATCAAAAATGACTTCTGCAATATAGTCCCGGTCGGAGACGGTATCCATGCTGTTGGACGTCACGGCCGGGAAACGCAGCAGCTTGGCGACAAAGCTACGGTCAATCGGGAGAGAAGTTCCGGCCAACGCGGCCGCACCGAGCGGCATGTGGTTGACGCGCCGGCCACAATCTTTGAGCCTTTCGGCGTCACGGTTGAACATCTCCCAGTATGCAAGAAAATAATGACTCAACAGAACGGGCTGAGCCTTCTGGAGATGGGTATAGCCCGGCATGATGGTGCCCTTTTCGACTTCGGCCAAGGACGCAAGTACCGTCTTAATGGATTCCAATGCTGCTGCCGTGCTCTTTATTTCGTCACGGACATACATCCGCACATCAAGGGCAACCTGATCGTTCCTGCTTCGTCCCGTGTGAAGCTTCCCCCCGACGCCGCCTGTTTTCCTGATCAGGGCCTTTTCGATCGCCATGTGAATATCTTCATCTTCGGGAGAAAAGATAAACTGTCCCCCTTCAATCTCGCCCCGGATCGACTTCAGACCGCGGATGATAATCCTTCCCTCCCGAGACGTGATGATCCCCTGGCGTACCAGCATTTTCGCATGGGCGATGCTTCCTGCGATGTCATAATTGTAAAGACGACGGTCATAATGCAGGGATGCAGTAAATACTTCGACCTGCTTATCCGTCGTTTCCCGGAAGCGTCCGCCCCACAGTTTTTCTTTGCCTTCCATGATTTCTCGCATGCTCTCGCGGCTTTTCTCAGCTGCTGAAGGGTCGATGAATTCGCTTCAGCTTGCTCAGCCTTTTGTTGTTTGTTCTTTTTTCATCGCCTGAATTCTAAGCCTCAGGGCATTTAAGCGAATGAATCCCGTCGCATCCATCTGATTATAAACCTGGTCCTGCTCAAACGTCGCGAAATCCTCCCGATACATGGAATAAGGGGATTTCCTGCCGGCGACGATGCAATTGCCTTTGTAAAGCTTCATCCTGGCCGTGCCCGTTACATTCTCCTGGGTTTCATCGATGAACACCTGCAGTGTTTTCATCTCCGGAGAATACCAGAAGCCGTTGTAAACAAGCTGAGCATACTTGGGAATGAGGGAATCACGCATACACATGACTTCCCTGTCCATCGTCAGCGATTCGACGGCACGGTGTGCCGCCCAAAGGACAGTGCCTCCGGGCGTTTCATAGACGCCTCGGGATTTCATTCCGACAAAGCGGTTTTCAACCATGTCCACCCGGCCGATGCCGTTATCGCCGGCCATTGTATTGAGACGGTCCATCAGCTCTGCAGGCCCGAGACATTCACCGTCAATGGCCACGGGATTTCCCTTTTCGAAATCGATTTCGACGTAGGTTGGTTTGTCCGGC
>CAYPKE010000149.1:0-5723 GCA_964411235.1 uncultured Syntrophales bacterium | reverse complement strand
GCGGAAGGTATGGCAGGTTGCCCTCTTGGCAAGATCGGCCTTTCTTACCGCTAGGCTTTCATCAGGCGCAAACCCGCACCATACATCAGTGAGGCCATGATCCATTTATCACCTGTTAAGTTACCTGACACCGTTTTCACTTCCCGGCGTGTCATTACCACCGGCATTCGTATCGGTTTGCGCGCCCGGATGACTTCTCCCAGATTTCCGATTTCACGTCCGATAACATGCCGATAGAGGAACAACCGTGCACAAGGGGCCTGATTCTGGGTGAAAGCACTGACCTTTTCTTTGACGGCCAGATAAGTAAGGAAGGCGTTTATCTCTGGCTCTGCCATTTCCTGTGGATGGCGAATTTGGTTAAAAAAAATAGAAAATGGTTTCCCTTAATTCGCTATGAAAATTTGAAATGTCCCCCGTGCAGAGGATTGAACCGTAAAACGTCTGGCGGCGGAAGTCAATGATTTTTCATGGTAAAGACATGATTTCTCCATGATTTCTCCTTGATAGTTACTTTTTTTGGGTCTATCATTTGTCGAGAACAGATTCCCCTAAAGATGCTTGGGGCTTACAGCCCAAAGTAAAATAAACCTCTGGAGGCTCCCGATGAAAGAGAAAGCATTGTTTCTCGCGGTCAGCGTCTTCCTGGTGATCTCCCTTTTACCGTCAACATCGTCTGGAGCCGGAACCGTCAAGCTCAACCCCGGTGCCTCCATAACCCTGAACAGCGCCGACTTATCCGGCCAGGGCGGAGGATGCCAGTTCCCTAAAATTAACTGCGGCGGCGCCTCAGCCGCCGACATGAACACCAAAACGGCCCGGGCCAAGGCAATTGCTTCCCTGAGCGGTAAAGGAACGTATCAGGCCAAGGTCGGCAGCCGGTTCGATGTCGCAAAAGGCGACAGCGGGCAGACTTACGGAAGGGCGCGGGTCACCATTTCCGGCATCTCTTATTACGGAACGGTCGGCGCTCTCGGCATTGCCGCAGGCAAAGGCATCCTGAGAATGTTTGTCCAGGGTGGACCCCAAAAGGACATTCTGGTCGCGGCCGGTGGTGGTGCGGCAGCAAAGGTTTTTCAAAACAGCAACGTCTCTTCGTCATTCGAAATGGACGTGAAATCGGGCCAGATTTACGACGTCTATCTGGAGATCATCGCAGCCGCCGGCAGCGGCTCCCTGGTGAGCCCCGCCGAGGTCAATTTTTTAGACGACGGCAAAAAGGTTTCTTACCAGTACATTCGAATCGACATTCTTTCATCCGGCACGCCCATCGCCGTCGGCGATCCGGGCAACAACCAGGTATTCTTCTACGACCACTACCAGTGCCAGACCAACAATCCGAACGACTGGATGAGTTTTGAAAAAGGCATCAACGTGAGTGACCTGACCAAATGGAAAATGGGCAGCACCAATCAGAACTGGAATGACCGGATCTCCTGCATGAAAATCGGTCCCGGCATCACCCGCGTCATTGTCTACCAGCACACCAAATACGGCGGAAGCTCCAAAACCTTCACCCGGACAACGGCCAATCCCAACGGTGTCTGGAGCTTGGGCGGCGACTGGTGGGATAACAGCATCAGCTCCTTCAAGATAGAGTAGGCAGGGGGGAACGTTCGAAAGAAACGATAAATACGTGTTTTTGCCGCGGCGCGGATTGGATTCCGCGCCGCTTATTTTGCCTGGCGGCCGAGCCAGCAGCGGTAGCGGTACATCTCGGCCAGCGATTTCACGGCCCGCTCGGGGGTCAGGAAGGAAACACTCTGGTACTTTCCCCCGGGAATATCCATCACCGTCTTTGTCACTTCGTCCAGCACCAGCGTCACACCCAGGATCGGCTTATCGTAGCGTGCCATAAGGTCGATAATGTGGCGGATGAATCGCCCTTCGAATTCCCGGACCTGGTCAGGAATCGCCGCAAAAAGGTCCCGGTCGTAATCGGGATCCGATTTGACCGCCGAATCAATCAGCCAGCGGAAAAAGTTCATCCGGCCGAGAATTCCCATATGCACCACGGCATCGCAGCCGTCCCACTTCATCAGTTCCTCCGTGATCATCATGGGAATGGCGGGGTCGAATTCGGCAACCAGGTCGATCGGGTTGGATCGGCTCCAGTAAGGCGGCAGGATCCCGTCTATTTTTGCAATCAACTCCGGCGAAAGCGGCGGAACCGTCAGGCCATGCTTTTCACAAAGATCGGCCATGACCACCCCCCATCCGCCCCCAATGGTCATTGCCGCCACCCGGTTGCCCTGCGGCAGGGGAAGGGACGCAAAAACGGCCGAAAGGTCCAGCAGATCCATGGGGTGCTCCACGATCAGCACCCCCGCCTGGCGGCAGGCCGCATCAAAAACCTTCATGTTCGACGCCATGGCACCGGTATGGCTCGCCGCGGCCCGGTTTCCCGATGCCGTGCGCCCGCCCTTCAATAAGACAACCGGTTTCTCCCGGCACAGCCGTTTCGCCGTCTCGTAAAAACGGCGCCCATCCTTGATACTCTCCAGATACATCAGGACGGTCTCCGTCAGGTCGTCGGCGCTGAAACCCTCCAGATAATCCTCGATGGCCACCATAGCCTCGTTGCCCGAACCGCAGAAAGCACGGATTCCGATACCCTCGTCGTCGGCAAAGACCAGAAGCTGTGTGCCGAGGTTGCCGGATTGGGCCAGGAGGGTTGTCGTACCCGCCTTGGGACGGACATGCGAACCCGTGCAGAAAAAATTGATGTGAGGATTGATGATGCCCATCGTATTGGGGCCGAGAACCAGAATCCCCGCTTCCCGGGCCAGGCGAACCAGTTTTTCCTCGTGTTGCCTGCCCTCGTCGCCTGTTTCGCTGTACCCCGAAGTGATCAGCAGCATCCGCCGGATGCCCTTCTTCCGGAAATCGGGGATGATCGAGGCGACTCTCTCCGCAGGCAGGGTGACGACGCCGAGATCGACGGGTCCCGGAATATCCGTCACGGTCTTATATACGGGCCTACCCGCAATGGTTCCACCCCGCGCATTGACCAGGTAAACGTCCCCCTGGTAACCGCCCCCCGCCACGTTGGTGAAAAGCATGTGACCCCACTTCCCGAAGGCAGCGGAAGCGCCGACAAATGCGACCGAGCGCGGGTGGAACAATTTGTAGATCGCGGTCGGATCGACTGGCGGCCGGACCTGAGCCGGACCATCCGCTGCGCCCAAGGCGACCAGGGCATCCACCGCTGTCAGGCGCCCGTCCTTATCGGCAATCAACGGGTTGACGTCGACCTCCCGGATTTCCGGAAAATCGGCAGCCAGACGGGACAGGCCTTCCATGACACGGACGATCGTTTCACGGTCCACCTGCCGCTGGCCGCGGAACGATGCCAGGAGGGGCTGCGCCTTGATGTCGTCGACGGCATGCAGTGCCTCCTCCCGGGTCACCGGGGCGAGGCGGAAGGCAACATCGTGGAGCGCTTCCGTAAAAATGCCGCCGAGGCCGAACATGATAACCGGACCGAACTGGCGGTCCCGGAAAAGGCCGGCGACGAATTCCCGGTTGCCTTGCATGAGGGGTTGTATGAGGTACCCTTCAAGTTCATCTCCCGCCGCCGCCTGAATCGCCCGGAGGGCCGCCCGCAATTCTTTTTCATCGCGGATCCCTGTCCGGACCAGCCCCCGTTCCGTTTTATGGGCCAGACGGAAGCCATGGCCCTTGACCACGACGGGAAACCCGAAGCTACGGGCCCGGACGGCGGCGGCGTCATGTGTCAGGGCTATGGCTTCGGCAACCACGGGAACGCCGTAGGCGCTGAGCACCTGCTTCGATTCCGCCTCCGTCAGGGACATCCGCCCCTCGGCCACGGCCTTCGCAATGATTTCCGCTACATCCACGATCATGCCTCACTCCGTTTGGGTTCCTCTTTTCGAGAGCAACCTACCACAAGCCGGACATCACCGCAACCATCCGCACGGTCCTGATGCGCCCATGACGGAGCGTTCCGAGTGGGATGTCCCCAATTTTCGGAAGTGGGACCGGTCCTGCAGCATCATCTGCGGTCAATCGACCGTTTTCTCGAGACAAGCGACATAAGTCCTGCCACGATAGAACCTCTTTGCTCATTGGGACCCGTCTGGAACGAAGCGATCCTGATTGTTGACGGTAACCCGGCGATTAAGGAACTACTGGCGGAGTTTCTGTCCAGAACGGGTGAAGTGAACGTGGCCCGCGACGGCAAGCAAGCCCTGGAGAAGGGGGGTAGCCCGTTATTATGCCATCATTATTTTCTACATTGATATGCCCGTCATGGACGGGATCTCGTTTCTACAGAGATTGGAAAGACGACACAAAAATGCAGCCGAACGACTCCTCTTCATGACAGGATATCCGACAACGGCAGTCGCCGATTTCTTCAGGGTAAGAAACATTCTCCTGCTGAAAAAGCCTTTCGGGTTGAAGACGCTGGAAGATCACGTCTACCGGGTCCTTGATCGTCATATCCGGGGGAAAGCCCTGCCTCAAGCGATCTGCAACTGATTGCACAGGCTTTCTTTCGTTCCATCGCTGAAATCGCAAGCGTTACCCTTTGATCATCACCAGGAGCATCTTGAATCTTTTGACAGCTTTCAAGGCATGGGGCTCTCCGGCAGGCATAATGATTATTTCCCCCTCCTTCAGCCGATAGGGCTCCCCGGAGATTCTGATTTCGACATCACCGTCAAGAACCTGGACCAGGGCATCGAACGGCGCGGTGTGCTCGCTCAAACCCTGCCCCTGGTCGAATGCGAAAACGGTGACCGTTCCTGCCGGTCTGCCGATGATCTCACGACTGACGACGGCCCCTTCCTGGTACTGAATCAGGTCTTTTATATTCTTCAATTCCTTTCTCATCTCGCTTTTCTCCTCTCGCGGATTGCCGTGCGTCTACCCGCGTTTCCATATTTTTCGTTTCAAATGGGCAACGGCCAGCAGGGGATGGCGCCAGGTCATGCGGGGACCGGCATAGCGCATCACCTCACGGATTTGAGCCCGCATGTCCGGGTTGAAGCAGTGGATCGTACAGTCAGAGCAGGCCGGTTTGTCCACCCCGAAAGGGCACCTCGCCATACGCCTTGCACAGTAATCCGCTAATGCCAGGCACTTATCACAGAGGGTCTCACCACCATGGAAACCCCGGCAGTAGAGTTCGATCATCAGGCGAGCAGTTTTCGTTTCCCGATCCATAAAGATCCCTTAAAATAGCAAAGACGGTCAGAGATAATCTTCATATTATCAGGGGAGGGGAAAGCTGATTCCCCTCCCCTGGTGGGGGACGATTTCCATAACGACCTGACACGCCCACCTTAACCCTCCCCCGTCAAGGGGGAGGGCATTGAGTCGGGTCCTGACTGTATAACATCATTTACAAAAAGAGCGATGCATGGGTTTAAATGCTTCTTTTACGATTAACAACCGGCCATCATGGCTTCCACATCACCCTTTACGTCGCCTATCCCCTTGATCCCGAAATTATCTACCAGGACCTTCGCCACATTGGGTGAGAGGAATGCCGGCAGAGTCGGCCCCAGGCGGATCCCCTTGACACCAAGATAAAGCAGAGCCAGGAGTACCGCCACCGCCTTCTGCTCATACCAGGCCACATCGAAGGACAAGGGCAACTCGTTGATATCCTTCAGACCAAAAACGTCCTTGAGCGTGAGGGCGATCACCGCCAGGGAGTAGGAGTCGTTGCACTGACCGGCGTCCAGGATCCGGGG